>NZ_JAAKUM010000014.1:0-157405 GCF_049175135.1 Aeromonas sp. 600724
CGTGTTGGTCAGCAGCACCTGTACCGTGCCATCCGTTTCGGTCGCACCCGCATTCAGCGCCTCGACGTTGAAGTCGAGGTCACCTTGTGGCGTCACTATCAGCGTCAAGGTCGAAGTAACAACATCAGAACTATCGGTGACCAGATAACTCACTGTAGGAACTGCACCAGAATAGTCAGGAGCGGGGGTAAAGGTGAAAGAGCCATCACTGTTGATGATCAGCGTACCAATGCCAGTAAGGGTCGATGTAACACCTGCGGGAACATCAATATTACTACCCCAGCTATAGCTGATGATGGATTGAGCCAAGGGACCATCCGGGTTGGAGCTGTTGGCCAAAAGATCACCACTGACAGGGTTATCTTCATCCATCGAAGATACTTCACTCTCATCCAACAAGAGATTAGTTAGTGGCTCCGGTTCTAACAGTGGTTCAGCCGCTTGCTCAGTGTTGATAATGGGTTCAGCCTGATAATTGGTATCAAAACCGGCCTCGGCAATGGTCGCATCACCGGTTCTATCAATGGTGACAAAGCCACCATTGCCGCTTGCTCCTGCTACCCCGCCAATACCACCGCCACCACCGGCAGCAGGTGCACCACCTGCTGCTGAAGCCTCAAAGTTTTGCGTCGGGTCAACGCCTTGCAAAATTGACTCTTGCAATGCAGCAATGTCAGAAGGAGCGCCCTCCGTGCTGGCACCACCTTGCGGTTGTCCCGGTTCTGCTAATTCGGAACCGGTGGGTACATTCTGCGCTGGTGTATCGTCATAGGGGGAAAGAACAAGCTTGGCATCCTCCGCTATGGTCAATTTGGCACCGGGCTGGAGTATTTCCCCCTTTTGCAGGGGGCGACTGCTGCCATCAGCCAGCACAATCTCCACATTCCCTTCGATAGCTGAGACAACCACGGACTTGTCGATGATTTGGGTGCGCATATCCATTGCTCCAACGTGACAGATCTTGATGTCTACACCGTAGAGGGAGATAACGTGCTTTTCCGTTGCAATAATCTATAGGTTTGACTGCCCTCAAACCGATATAGAGAATAAAATCGAAAGGTTATTTTTTCTTCATCAAAATCATAACGATACAAATGGAACCAAATAGCACCCATATTAATTTGATAATAAAAAAATCAAAAAATATATTGTATTGATATAAAAAATGACCCCATTCGGGGCCATTTCTACAGTGCACATATCAATCAAGACAAGGGGAAAGCAGGATGCACAAATCCCTGATAACCATCGATATGCAACTTGGAAAGCAGTTCCACTTGATGTTGATCTTCGACGCGGGTTGCAATGGTGGTCACACCGGCATTGTGCGCAGCTCGGCACACTGCAGCCAAGAATGAGGTGTCAGCACCCGGCTCCATGACCTGACTGGTATAACCGTGATCCACCTTGACATAGGCAGGCGCTAACTCCTCCAGATAGCCCAGTGACTGGAAGTGACGGCCGTAGTGGTCAACCCCCCACTGGAAACCATGGACCTGCAATGCGCCTACCAAAGCGGTCACATGATCTTTGTGCTTCATAATGGCTGCCTCGGGTATCTCGAATAACAGCCGTTCTTTCAATTCGCCATGTTCGACCAGATAGTGCGTCAGCCAGGTCAAAAACTCATCCGAACAAAGCGAACCTGCCGTTATATTAATTGCCAGCACTAGATCCGCTTGTTTGTGCAGTAAGGGAACACATGCATCAAGTATTGCCTGATCAAAATCGCCCCCCAATTTGAACTGTTCGATGGCAGGCAAAAACTGACCGGCAAAATAGTCCGTGCCATCGCGAGAGATAGATGCAAACAACTCGGCATGCAACCTGGCCCCGTTATCAAATCGGCAAGCTGGCTGAGCCTTGAATCGCCAGAGGTGATGCGAAATAGCATCCTGAACCAAATCACGCCATGCCAAGCGCCCCATCAACCCCTGCTCGGCTCCCCCTTCCATGACAACAGCACCACGGCGTTCATTACGCGCCTTGCCGAGTGCATTATCCGCTTTAGTCAACAGGACTGAGAGATCATCATTACCATCACGGCCTGCAATACCAATGACGGAGAGAGGATTACCCTCCGCCATTGGGTTCACGACCAGATCAGCAATACGAGAATTGATAATTTCTGCCAACTCCTTAAGCTGACCCAAATCATCTGTCGGGCAGAGCAGAGCATATTCGGTCGCTGATATCCGCGCCACAGCTGCACCATCCCATCCCTTAAGCTGTTCGCGTAAGATTTGTGCTATAGATTTGACCATATTATCACGGGCAGCAAAACCTTCATCACGGTAGATATCATCGAGCATATCTACCGCAACCAACATGATGCCCCCTTGGCCAGATTCTGCAATCCAGGCATTAACCTGACCAACAAAATAGGCTCGATTACCCAAGCCAGAAACGGCATCCACATAAACTCGTTCACGCAGTTTCTCCGCCTCGTCGGCCTGCTCTTTGAATTGCACCGCCAACTTTCCGGATAAGATGTTGATCGCTTGTACAACCTGCTTCAATTCATAGGTCTTGGGCTCTGGAATGGTATGCCCAAAATGATGCAATTCAATCTCGACGGCCTGCTCACAAATCTGCTTGAGCGGTTTTAACAGGAAATTAAGTGCACGCATAAGCAAGATCGTGGTTACCAAAAATCCAATCACAAACCAGGTCGCCAGTTCGCTCATCCCTGCCCACAGTTCGTGATAGGCTTGTCCTGGGTGGCCCACCACCTTGAGCTTGCCAAGTTGCAGCCAGCCAGACGTCAGAATTGACTCATTGGATACTTCCGGAAACAAGCCAAGTTCAATAAACCAGTCAGGTACACCTTGAATACGGCTGCTGTTTTCTTCTTCAATCACATCTTTCGACGCAAGCAGGTCAAGACGAACCATACGGTAATAACCACCATCAAATATGGCCTTAATCACCGACTCAGCTCCCACCTTGTCGCCATTTTCAAGATAAGGGGTTAATGCCAGTCCCAGTGACGTAGCGGTGTTGATTACCGTTGTCTCCTGCTGTTGTGCCAGATAAGTTCGTGTCGAATTGAATTGCACCCAATAAGTAGCTGCAAACAATAGTCCAAACAACAGCAACATGGTGGCCAATAACTGTCTATAAAGCGTCATAGGTTAATCATCCAAATTCACCACAGGCCTAGCCAATCGCCCCGATGTCATGCGATTGCGTAAATCATTCCATAATCCCAAGCGAGATGATTGGCCAGCCAGCTCCCCTTGGCCTCGCGCCTTCATCAACCACAAGTGACTACCGTTAAAACTATAGATAGGTACCAAATCTCGCCGTTGGGTAGCGGGTCGAATAGAGCCTATCAAATTATCCAAAATAACCGGAACCGAAGAGGGTGTCTCATAATATGCCACCACCATGTGGAACTGGTTGTAATCAAGGGCCTTGACATAAACCATCCGCATTTTTTCATCCGGGATCCCCAATTCCAGTAGTGTGGAATATTTGGCAATACTGAAATCTTCGCAATCTCCTCCGGCAGCTCCCAGAAACTCGAGCGGGGTTGCCCAGTAATCTTTCTTGCGCCACAACTTGATGTCATCAACAAAGCGCATTTGATTAAAAAAGTTGTTCACTCTTTCGAGCTTTTTCGTCTCGCTCAGTGCCTTTCCCTTCGTTTCCATCACCAGCATGCGCCAACTGGTTACACGCTTGCCAGCTCTGGCGCCATAGGTCTGCTCCGCCCGCTTGATCAAGTTGAGGTCTTCCTGTGGCAGAGGCTGGCTGGCACAGAGCAAAAGTGAGAAGGGTAACAGCAGGATCCATAAGGAGTGGCGCAGAGTACGTAGAGATCGGTATCTCCATTTATTGAGGAGATCATACCATCTGCCTCCGGTACCACGCTGGAGTGTCACGTCATATGCCTGCTGCATGATTGCTTCTGCACTCCTCAAAAACCGCGCAACCACCTGCTTTAGCCAAACATGGTGACTGCCAGCTGCAGTCACCATGTTGGCGTTCATCATTATCCCGGCGGGATCATTGGCAAACGGTTATTGCCTGGGCTGCCATTCAGCGGGTTGCTTGACGCTAAATGCGTTGAGCAGACTTCCAGTCGCATTGAGGATGCGATAGTCCGCCAGCAATGCATCATACTCAGCAGTGATATAACTGCGACGCGCTTCGAACAATTCGTTTTCGGTGTTCAATACGTCCAGCAAGGTTCGCTGACCCAAGCCAAACTGCTTCTTGTATGCCTGAACGGTATCGTAGCTTGCATCCACATGCTCTTTAAGGAAGGTTTTCTGTTTGGCCAGCGACTCTTTCGCATTCCATGCCAAACGGGTTCCCTCTTCTACCTGACGAAATGCATTCAGATGAATGTCTTTCGCCTGAGAGTACAGTGCCGAAGTTGCATTGCTCTCGGCTACGTCAGAACCACCTCGGAACAGGTTGTAACGCATCCGCACCATAGCTGTCAGATCGTCATTGCGACCTTTAACGGCATCAATATCCTCATTCCAGTTTTGGTCCACTTCAAAAGTGACGTTAGGGTAGAAACCGGATTTAGCACCTTCATGCTGATACTTGGCCGCTTCAATATCTTGCAGGGATGAGAGCAGGGTCGGGTGAACTTCTGTCGCCGTTTTCAGGGCAGTATCGAGACTAGCCGGGACCAACTCGGCATTAGGTACCGGTTGAACGAGATCTTTTGGTACCTCGTTAACCACCCGAATAAACTCGCTTTCCGCATCACGGTAGTTGTTTTCAGCGGCGGCTTGGTTGGCGTAGGCCCTGGCAACACGACCATCAATCTGGGTCTGATCAGCAGTAGAACCAAGCCCTGAATCAGTCCGTTTCTGAATGTCGCTACGGATCTGTTCGTGGGTTTCCAGGTTCTGTTTGGAGAGTTCCAGGATCTCCTGCTGGCGCAGCATATTGAGGTAGACCTCAGCCACTCGCAGCGCGGTATTTTCAGCTTCGGAGATCATCGCCAGACGCTGGGCATTAGCTTCAGCTTCGGTTCTGGAGACGTTGTTGCTGACATCAAAGCCATCAAACAACATCTGCCGCAAACTGAGCCCAGCCTCTTTGCGAGTCATGGAGTCATCAATATTGCTGTTTGAACCAGCAGCCCGGGTAGAAGGGCTGTCAGTCTTTTCATAGCCTACGCCGCCACGCAGATCGATCGTTGGATAATAGCCACCCTTGGCGCCATCATGCTGATAGAGGCGTGCCTGGTAGAGATCAAACGCTTCCTTGATCTTGGGATGCGTAGCGAGTGTCTGTGCCACCGACTCTTCCAGAGTCTGGGCCTGACCCAAACTAGGGATCAGGGTGATGCCACTGACCAGCATGGCAACAATCGTTTTTTTCATGTTATCTCCAGTCATGTTTTGTTTTTAGATTGTTGGCTTATCGTTCTCTCAGTGCCGACTGCTTAGCCCGTAAAATCGGCTTAAGTAAATAGTCTAGGACACTTTTTTTACCAGTAATGATATCAGCACTGGCTAACATACCGGGGATGATGGGAAGTGCGTTAAGCTCATCGCCCAAGTAACTCTTCTCGGTACGCACCCGAACCAGATAAAAGGAGTTCCCCTCCTCATCCTGGATCGAGTCCGCACTTATCTGTTCAACCTTGCCATGCAATCCTCCATAGATTGTAAAGTCGTAGGCAGTGATCTTGACGATGGCATCCAGCCCCGGTCGCAGGAAGGCGATATCTTTCGGCGACACCTTGGCTTCAACCAACAAGGTGTCCTCCAGCGGCACTATCTCCATCAAATCCATGCCGGGCTGCACCACGCCGCCCAGGGTGTTGATCTTGAGTTTCTTGATGGTGCCCTTGAGCGGAGCAATCACGCTGGTCCGATCAACCCTATCTCGCAAGCCAACCTGCCCTTCTGACAACTGGCCAAGTCGCCCCTGCTTCTCATTCAGTTCCGTCTGGGAGTCAGCACGGAATTTCAGCGCTATGTCATTGCGCTTGGAAATAGTCTCACGCAACACCGAATTGAGTTTTGGTATCAGCAGACGGTTGCTCTCCAGCTCCCCCTGCATCTCGTTGACCTGCCGCTCCAGCTTAATTAGCTCCACTTGAGGCACTATACCCTCTTTTGCCAGTGGACGGCTAATATTGAGCTCTTGTCTGGCCAGATCCACACTGCGATTTACTGTGCGGATCTTGGCATTCAGTTCAATCAGTTCCTGCTCTTTCTGCTCGATCTGTTGACCAAGAATATAGAGCTGGTTCTTCAGGTTATTAAGGCGATCCCGTTGTACCGAGCGTTCACGGTTGGCATATTCGGGAAAGACGGTTTCATAGCCATCCGGGAACTGAATTGGCGCTTCTCCCACCACTACCTGTTCACGCCACCCCAGTGCGGGATCATTTTTAACCTCAACACTGGCCATTTCGGCCCGTAACCGTGCAATATCTCCTTTCAGAGTGACCAGCTCCTGCTCACGCTCTCGAAAATCGGAGCGGAAACGGGTGTCATCGATGCGCAGCAGCGGCTGTCCCTTCTCGACGATATCCCCCTCTTTGACGAAGATCTCTTTGACTATCCCCCCTTCCAGATTCTGGATCACCTGTAGTTGGCGGGATGGGATCACCTTGCCCTGACCCACGGTGACTTCATCCAGCTCGGCCCAGGCAGCCCAGACGATGGCACTCATGAAAAAGAGGAAACAGCACCATAACAGGATGCGGGCACCGGTTGGGGTAGTAAGCAACACAGCTGCCGCGCCGTCATCGACAAACTCCAGATGCTCGGGTGCCGGCAATACATCACCGGAAGGCGCATTTTTGCTGCGTTTTAACCAGTTCATGAGCCCCTTAACCATGGGACACCTCCTGCACGCGCACCTTGCCTTCCTTCAACTGCTGCAACACCACCTCTTTGGGACCATCTGCCACAATCTGTCCCTGCTCGATGACGATAACTCGCGAGGCCACATCCAGCATCGAGGTCTTGTGGGTGATGAGGATCAAGGTGGTTTCCGGGCCCAGTCTGGCGAGCTCCTGTTTGACCTGCATCTCGGACTGGTTGTCCATGTTGGAGGTAGGCTCATCCATCACCAGAATGGGGGGATCATTGAGCAGGGCGCGTGCCAGCAGGATCGACTGACGCTGGCCACCGGAAAGCTGACGGCCACCCTCACCTATCTGCCGATCCAATCCGTTGGGATCACGGTTGGTAAAATTGGTGACGCCCGCCCGCTTGGCAGCACGCAAGACTCTCACGTCATCCACCAGCGGATTACCCAGCATGATGTTGTCTCGCACCGAACCAAAAAAGAGAATGACATCTTGGGGAACACAACCGATATTGCGACGAATCACCGAGGGAGGCAACTGGTCTATTTCGAAACCATCGATCCGGACCGAACCGTCAGTCGGCCGATACAGCCCCATCAACAACTTCTCGAGGGTCGTTTTACCCGCCCCAATCCGGCCGATAATTGCCACCTTTTCACCCGGCTGAATACGCAAATTGATATGGTGCAGGGTGCTGGTTTCCATTCCTGGATATTTGAACGAAACATTTTCGAATTCAATTCGACCGGCAATCACCGGATGATGGATATATTGCTTGCCTTCCTCCTGCTCACCCGGGGTTTGCATGATTTTTTCCAGAATATCCAGTGCAGACTTGGCCTGGTTATAACGGGTCGACAACACTGAGAGTTGCACCATGGGCGCAATGGCACGGCTGGAGAGCATCACGGCAGCAATCATCCCCCCCATGGTGACTAAGCCTTCGGAGATCTGGTAAACACCGACAATCACCAGACCGACCGTCACCACCTGCTGGATATAACTGGCCAGTGACGACATGGAGTTGGTAATTCGCCGTGTTTGTACACCCCAGGTGGAAATATGGGAAACAGCCTGCTCCCAACGGTGCTGGAACAGACTCTCGGCGCCAAAGATTTTGACCGTTTCCAGCCCGGAAATACTTTCGATCAGGTTGGCATTTTTCTGAGAGGCCAGCCGGGAACCCTCTTCGATGGACTTTTTGAGCGGCTCTTGAATATAGAAGCTGTAGGCGATCAGGATCAGCATGGCGACGATGGGGACCACCACCATCACACCGGCAAACATCCAGATAATAAAAAGGAAGAAGACGGCAAAAGGCAGATCGATAAGAGTAGAAACCGTCGCGGAAGTGAAAAACTCCCGCACCGATTCAAATTCCTGCAGATGTTTGGCGAAAGCGCCGGTGGAAGCGGGACGAGACTCCATCCGCATGCCCATCACCTTGGCGAAAATCTTGGCGGACAGCAGCACATCAGACTTTTTGCCAGCGATATCGATAAAGTAACTGCGCAACTGCCGCATCACAAAATCGAAGGTAAAGACCACCATGGCCCCGACCGCCAGCACCCAGAGCGAATCAAATGCCAGATTGGGCACAATCTTGTCATAGACGTTCATGGTAAAGAGGGGGCTGGCGATGGCAAACAGGTTGATCAGAATGGAGGCGATCAGCACATCGCGATAGATTCCGCGAGATTCAAACAAAGTGCTCCAGAACCAGTGGCCATCACGGGTCTCCAGCACCTTGGGAGAGCGCTCGTCAAATTTGAACTGCTTCTTAACGTAAAAGAGGCGCCCCAAATACTCATCACCCAGCTGGGCAGCAGTCAGCCATTGGGCGGCATCACCTGCCTGCGGGAAAATCACTTTCCCCTGGCTGCGATCTTCGTTCCACTCCAGCAAAATGCAGGCACCACCACTGCGCATCTGCAATACGCAGGGCAGCAGCAAGGGAGAGATCTGATCAAGCGGCTGGATCACTTCACGGGCAGATAGCCCGCCCCGCTCGGCAGCACGACAAAAGAGTGCTGTCGTCAGTCGTCCGGAGACCAGTGGCAACCCGGTCGTCAGGGCATCCTGGCTGTTGGGCACACCATAAAAGCGGGTCAAGAAGACCAGACACTCCAATAACTCATCGATACGACTTGTTTCTGCTTGCATAGCATCCCGTCACTGCATTGATAAGGTCGATACGAGAGGGGTATCACTCATATTTTCCTGCAATAGCGACTCTAAAAACGAGCCCCCTCCCACAGATGAGCCTGATCAGGGAATAAACCTATCCGGATACATCGTGACACTCACCACCAATTTTCCTTGCATGATGATTGGTAAAACCAGCCTGTGAGCATCATGCCGACGCCTCCCTCAGGTAAATGGAGGTGTTAATTGATAATGGCATTTATTGTGGCGCATCACTATATCAACCTGCAGGTACCAAAACTATAGTTTATGGTATGAACTTTTTATATAACCCTATGTTTTACGTGAAAATAATAATTACGAACTCAATTATAGGTCAGGAAGTATGAAGGGTCTTCCCAGTGCATGACCCTGAGGGCCACTCAAGGAGAGTGCTCGTGCAATGTCCGCCATCGCCGTCCAGCGATTCTCGCACCAGGCGGGAGCAAGCAGGGTTGGGCGGCGCGCCGATGCCGAAATCCGGTGATACACCACCTCGGGTGGTGTGTGCTGGATCATGGCGACGGCCGCTTCCACATACTGCTCCAGCGTCAATACCTCAAGGCGCCCCGCTTGCCACGCTTTGCCAAGAGTACTGCCCTCTACCACATGAAGCGGATGCAGCTTGATCCCCTCAACACCGGTCCCAACGATACGATGCAGGGTATCGAGGCTGTCCATCGGCACTTCGCCCGGCAGGCCGACGATCAGATGAGCACATACCTTGATGCCGCGCTGATGGGCACGTCTTACCGCATCCTCATAGGCGGCATAACCGTGGCCGCGGTTGATCCGTTGCAGGGTCTTGTCATTGGCACTTTGCAGCCCGAGCTCCAGCCATACCTCGTAACCCCGAGCCTGATAGCCCGCCAGCAGATCCAGCACCGCATCCGGCACGCAATCGGGGCGAGTGCCCACGCAGAGCCCCACCATATCGCTCACTGACAGTGCCTCTTCATACATCCGCTGCAGATACTCGACCTCGGCATAGGTACTGGTATAGGCCTGAAAGTAGGCAAGATAGCGCTTGGCACGGGTGACTTCGTCTCGGCGAGCCAGCAGTTGTTGCACCACTGAGAGTTGCTGAGCCGATTCGTCAGCAAAAGAGGATACATTGCAGAAGGTGCAGCCACCGCGGCCCAGGGTGCCGTCCCGGTTTGGGCAAGTGAAGGCCCCGTGGATGGAGAGTTTGTGGATCTTCTGACCGTGACGTTGCTTGAGATCCTGACCGAATGTATTGACGAGTTCGTGTAACTGCATGACACCTCCGCTAAAGGAGCGCCATTGTACGAGCTTGCGCAAAACAGGGGCTGAGCTGGATCAAGCTAGCAGAGAGGGTAAAACATATAAATACCCGACCAATTTTGAATAAATATAGAGAAATAGCGCAAAAAACGGATTTTTACAGTTCTTTGACGATTCAAACAGTAAACATCCATATGAAAATGAGACCTGATAACCCACTGTTGAACAATGAAAAATTCAAAGAGACCCGACAGCACACAATTGCAAGCATGGGATATTGAAAATGTGATCCCTTCCGCTGTCGGCCACATCAGGTTGGTAAAATTACTACATTCGCCCATCGTCGCCGAGCGCACCATTGAGCCCGTCAATGACGATATATTTAACCAACAAAATCAAATTATACAGAATAAACACTCCATAACTGCGAGCCAATCCCCCTAACCCGACATTTTGTTATGCGAATGTAACCATGAAGCCAAACCTGACCTGCGATTGACCTCGCCAGAAAATCCCATTAGTTTGGAGATTCGCCACGTCAGGCAGACGGAACCACAAGAGCCAATCGCAATTTATGCAGTCAGGTGATGACTGTGCGATACAAGGCCGAGCAAGGGAGAAATGCAATGTCACTATATGATCCAAAGCTGGAGAGGGATAACTGTGGCTTCGGCCTGTTGGCCCACATGGAAGGGGAAGCCAGCCACAAGCTTGTCCGTCTCGCGATGTCAGCATTGGCTCGCATGCAGCACCGCGGCGGGATCTCCGCCGATGGCAAGACCGGCGATGGTTGCGGCTTGTTGCTGCAAAAACCGGACAGCTTCTTCAGAGCTGTCGCCGAGGAGAAGGGATGGCACCTTGGCCGCAACTATGCGGTCGGCATGCTGTTTCTCAACCCTGACCCCGTATTGGCCCAGCAGACCCGCGACATCATCGACGAAGAGCTGGAAAAAGAGACCCTGAGTCTGGTCGGCTGGCGCAAGGTGCCCGTCGATACCAACGTACTGGGTACCATCGCAAAAGCCTCCCTGCCCAGCATTGAACAGGTCTTTGTCAACGCCCCGCCCGGCTGGGTCGACAAGGATCTCGAGCGCCGCCTCTATATCGTGCGTCGCCGCATCGAAAAGCGCGTCAACGATGACTACTTCTATGTGGTCAGCCTCTCCAACCTGGTCACCGTCTATAAAGGGCTGTGCATGCCGGTGGACTTGCCGCGCTTCTATCTGGATCTCGCAGACATCCGTATGCAGGCGGCCATCTGCGTCTTCCACCAACGTTTCTCCACCAACACCAGCCCGCGCTGGCCGCTGGCCCAGCCGTTCCGCTATCTGGCCCACAACGGCGAGATCAACACCATCGCCGGCAACCGCCAGTGGGCCAAAGCGCGCAGCTACAAATTTGCGACGCCGCTCATTCCCGATTTGCAGGAAGCGGCTCCCTTCGTCAACACCACCGGCTCTGACTCCTCCAGCCTCGACAACATGCTGGATCTCTTCCTCGCCGGTGGTATGGACCTGTTCCGCGCCATGCGCCTGTTGATCCCGCCTGCATGGCAAAAGCACCCGAACATGGATGACGACCTGCGCGCCTTCTACGACTTCAACTCCATGCACATGGAGCCGTGGGATGGCCCCGCTGGTATCGTCATGACCGACGGTCGCTACGCCACCTGCGCACTTGATCGCAACGGTCTGCGTCCGGCCCGCTACGTCATCACCAAGGACAAGTTCATCACCCTCGCCTCCGAGGTCGGCACCTGGGACTACACCCCGGACGAAGTGCTGGAGAAGGGCCGGGTCGGCCCGGGCGAGCTGTTCGTGGTGGATACCAGCAACGGCAAGGTGTGGACCAGCTTCGAGATCGATGACGATCTCAAGACCCGCCACACCTACAAACAATGGATGGATAAACATTGCCGCCGACTGGTCCCCTTCGAGCAGATGGACGATAGCCAGACCGGTAGCCGCGAGTTCTCCGACGACCAGCTGAAAACCTATCAGAAGCTGTTTGGCTACTCCTTCGAGGAGCTGGATCAGATCATCCGGGTACTGGGTGAGAACGGTCAGGAAGCGGTCGGCTCCATGGGGGATGACACCCCGATGGCGGTGCTCTCCTCCGGTCCGCGCACCCTTTATGACTACTTCCGCCAGATGTTTGCCCAGGTGACCAACCCGCCCATCGACCCGCTGCGGGAGAACCACGTGATGTCGCTGGCCACCTGTATCGGTCGCGAGCAGAACGTCTTCAACGAGACCTTCGGCCACGCCCACCGGGTGCTGTTCCAGTCGCCGATCCTGCTCTACTCCGACTTCCACCAGCTGCTGGCACTGGAAGGTGAGTACTACCGTCATCAGGTGATCAGCCTCAACTTCAAGCCAGAAGAGGGGCTGGAAGCGGCCATCGTGCGCATCTGCGATGAGGCCAAAGCCGCAGCCAAGAGTGGCACCGTACTACTGGTGCTGTCGGATCGCGACATCAGCGCCGACACCCTGCCGATCCCGGCCGCCATGGCGGTGGGTGCAGTACAGCGTACCCTGGTGGACAACAACCTGCGCTGCGACGCCAACATTCTGGTGGAAACTGCAAGCTGCCGTGACCCGCACCACTTCTCGGTGCTGCTGGGCTTTGGCGCGACCGCCATCTACCCCTATCTCGCCTACGAAACCCTGGCCAAACAGGTTGAAGAGGGCGTGCTCACCATGTCCCTGCGCCAGGCGATGGTCAACTATCGCAACGGCATCAACAAGGGGCTCTACAAGGTGATGTCCAAGATGGGCATCAGCACGGTCGCCAGCTACCGCTGCTCCCAGCTGTTTGAAGCGGTCGGTCTGGCCAAGTCGGTGGTCGATACCTGCTTCCGCGGCGTATCGAGCCGTATTCAGGGTGCCGATTTTGCCGATATCCAGCAGGATCAGCACAATCTGGCCCGTCAGGCCTGGCTGACCCGCAAGCCCCTCCCCCACGGTGGTCTGCTCAAGTTCGTCCACGGCGGCGAGTACCACACCTACAACCCGGATGTGGTGCAGACCCTGCAAACCGCGGTGCGCTCCGGCAACTATGCCGATTACAAGGAGTACGCCCGTCTGGTGAACGAGCGCCCGGTTGCCACCCTGCGCGATCTGCTGGCGCTGAAGAAGGTCGACAATCCGGTCGCGCTGGATCAGGTTGAGCCAGCCGACAAGCTGTTCCCCCGCTTCGACTCCGCCGCCATGTCCATCGGCGCCCTCGGCCCTGAAGCCCACGAGGCACTGGCTGTCGCCATGAACCGCCTCGGTGGTCAGAGCAACTCCGGCGAAGGTGGCGAAGATCCCAAGCGTTTCGGTACCGAGAAGAACTCCCGCATCAAGCAGGTGGCTTCCGGCCGATTCGGTGTCACCCCCCACTACCTGATGAACGCCGATGTAGTGCAGATCAAGGTGGCTCAAGGCGCCAAGCCCGGTGAAGGGGGCCAGCTGCCCGGTGATAAGGTCACCGCCCAGATCGCCCAGCTGCGTTATTCCGTGCCCGGCGTGACCCTGATTTCACCGCCGCCGCACCACGACATCTACTCCATCGAGGATCTGGCCCAGCTCATCTTCGACATCAAGCAGATCAACCCGAGCTGTCTGGTGTCGGTGAAACTGGTCTCCGAACCCGGCGTTGGCACCATCGCCTGCGGCGTGGCGAAGGCCTATGCCGACTTCATCACCATCTCCGGTTATGACGGCGGTACCGGTGCCAGCCCCCTCACCTCGGTCAAATATGCCGGCTCCCCGTGGGAGCTGGGTCTGGCTGAAACCCAGCAGGCGCTGGTCGCCAACGGCCTGCGCCACAAGGTGCGACTGCAGGTGGATGGCGGCCTCAAGACCGGTCTGGACATCATCAAAGCGGCCATCCTCGGCGCCGAGAGCTTCGGTTTTGGCACCGGTCCCATGGTGGCGCTCGGTTGCAAATACCTGCGGATCTGCCACCTGAACAACTGCGCCACCGGCGTTGCCACTCAGGATGAGAAGCTGCGTCGCGAGCACTTCACCGGTCTGCCGGAGATGGTGATGAACTACTTCAAGTTCATCGCCGAGGAGACCCGCGAGCTGATGGCCCAGCTCGGCGTCACCCAGCTGACCGACCTGATTGGCCGCACCGATCTGCTGGAAGCCCTACCCGGCCTCACCGCTCGTCAGGCCAAGCTGGATCTCTCTGGCATTCTGGCCCGTCCGGTAGCACCAGCAGGCTCCAGCCTGTTCAGCCAGCAGCACAACCCCACCTTCGACAAGGGGCCGCTCAACCTCAAGATGGTGGAAGATCTGCTGGAAGCGGTGGAAACCTCAAGCGGTGGCGAGTTCCGCTACGACATTCGCAACACCGACCGCTCGGTGGGTGCGCGCCTCTCGGGCGAGATCGTCAAACGGCACGGCAATCAGGGGATGGCGGCCGATCCGGTCAAGGTGCACTTCAACGGTACCGCAGGCCAGAGCTTCGGCGTCTGGAACGCAGGTGGCCTCGAGATGATCCTCACCGGTGACGCCAACGACTACGTGGGCAAGGGGATGACCGGCGGCAAGCTGGTGATCAAGCCCCATGTCGGCGTGGCGTTCAAATCCCACGAAGCGGCCATCATCGGCAACACCTGCCTCTACGGCGCCACCGGCGGCAAACTCTACGCCGCAGGCACTGCCGGCGAGCGTTTCGCGGTGCGCAACTCCGGCGCCCTGGCGGTAGTCGAGGGGATTGGCGACAACGGTTGTGAATACATGACCGGCGGTATCGTCACCGTACTCGGTCAGACCGGCGTCAACTTCGCGGCGGGCATGACCGGCGGCTTTGCCTACGTGCTCGACGAGTGCGGCAACTTCGCCAAGCGCACCAATCCCGAGCTGGTGGAACTGCTGGACGTGGCGGATCTCGCCATCCATCAGGAGCACCTGCGCGGCATCATCACGGCGCACCTCAATGAGACCGGCAGCTCGCGCGCCGAGGAGATCCTGGCCAACTTCGACTCCTATGTGCCCAAGTTCAGGCTGATAAAACCCAAGTCCAGCGACGTGAAATCGCTGCTGGGTCACACCAGCCGTTCCAGTGCAGAACTCAGAATCCAGGCGCAATAAGGAGGGAACCCTATGAGCCAAAACGTATTTCAGTTTATCGATGTCCAGCGGGTCGACCCGCCCAAGAAGCCGCTCAAGATCCGCAAAATCCAGTTTGTGGAGATCTACGAGTCCTTCAATCAGCCGCAGGTACAGATGCAGGCGGATCGCTGCCTCGAGTGCGGCAACCCCTACTGCGAGTGGAAGTGTCCGGTCCACAACTACATCCCCAACTGGCTGAAGCTGGCCAAAGAGGGGCGCATTCTGGAGGCGGTGGAGCTCTCCCACCAGACCAACAGCCTGCCGGAAGTGTGTGGCCGGGTCTGCCCGCAGGATCGCCTCTGTGAGGGCTCCTGCACCCTCAACGATCGCTTCGGCGCGGTGACCATCGGCAACATCGAAAAGTACATCACCGACAAGGCGTTCGAGATGGGCTGGAAGCCCGATCTCTCGAACGTGGTCAAGACCGGCAAGCGGGTCGCCGTCATCGGCGCCGGCCCAGCGGGTCTCGCCTGTGCCGATGTGCTGGCACGCAATGGCGTCACCCCGGTGGTGTTTGACAAGTATCCGGAGATCGGTGGCCTGCTCACTTTCGGTATCCCCTCCTTCAAGCTGGAAAAAGAGGTGATGCAGCGTCGCCGCGAGATCTTCCAGGGAATGGGCGTGGAGTTTCGACTCGAGACCGAAGTGGGCAAGGACATCACCTTCGCCGACCTGCTCGGCGAGTTCGATGCGGTCTTCCTCGGGGTCGGCACCTACAAGTACATGAAGGGCGGCTTTGCCAACGAAGAGGCGCCGGGCGTCTATGACGCCCTGCCCTACCTCATCGCCAACGCCAACCGCTTGCTGGGGTTCGAGAAGGCGCAAGCCGACTACATCGACTTCGCCGGCAAGCAGGTGGTGGTGCTGGGCGGCGGCGATACCGCCATGGACTGTGTGCGGACCGCCATCCGTCAGGGGGCTGACAAGGTGATCTGCGCCTATCGCCGCGACGAGGAGAACATGCCGGGCTCCAAGCGGGAGGTGAAAAACGCCCGCGAAGAGGGGGTTGAATTCATGTTCAACCTGCAGCCGGTGGCGGTCGAGCTGGATGCCAACGGTCGCACCGTCGGCATCAAGGTGGTGAGCACCGAGCTGGGTGAACCCGATGCCAATGGTCGCCGCAATCCGGTGGTCATCGAGGGTTCAGAGCAGGTGCTGGCTGCCGATGCGGTAGTGATGGCGTTTGGCTTCCAACCCAACCCCCAGCCCTGGATGGCGGAGTTCGGCATCG
Source organism: Aeromonas sp. 600724 (assembly GCF_049175135.1). Classification (NCBI taxonomy): domain Bacteria; kingdom Pseudomonadati; phylum Pseudomonadota; class Gammaproteobacteria; order Aeromonadales; family Aeromonadaceae; genus Aeromonas; species Aeromonas sp. 600724. The sequence goes on from NZ_JAAKUM010000014.1 coordinate 16,562, forward strand.
AGCTCGACAACCGGGATCGCATCAAGGCCAGCGAGCAGGCGGAGTATGCCTTCCAGACCAGTAATCCCAAGGTGTTCGCCGGTGGCGATGCGGTACGCGGCTCCGATCTGGTGGTGACCGCCATCTACGAAGGACGCAAGGCGGCCGAAGGGATCATGGACTATCTGGCGGTCTAACCTGCACTTCCTCAGTCAACCCAAAACAGAGCCCCGCCAGTGCGGGGCTCTTCTTTTGAGGCTAGGAATTTAAGGCTCGGTGTTCTCGCTGGCGACTTATCACCTATCGCTCCCGTCCGGGGAGCGGCTAGATGCTCCAGCTCTCCGGCAACCGCTCGGTGAGGGTGGAGATGTACTCGAAGGTACGCGCCCGCTTGGGAGTGGTGAACATCTGGCGTGCACTGCCTGCTTCCACCACCTCACCCGCCTCCAGAAAGATCACCTGCTGCGCTATCTGGGCGGCCAGCCGCAGATCGTGGGTGGCGATTAGCATGGTGGTTCCCTCGCAGGCCAGCTGGCGCAGCACCGTCACCACCTCCTGGGCAAGCTCGGGATCCAGCGCCGAGGTGGGTTCATCACAGAGCAGTACCTTGGGCGATGGCGCCAGCGCCCTCGCAATGGCAACCCGCTGCTGCTGGCCACCGGAGAGGGTGGCAGGCACCGCCTCGGCCTTGTGCCTGAGCCCCACCTTGTCGAGCAGTTGCAAGCCGCGCACCTCCGCTTTCGCTCTTGGCCACTTCAACACGGTCACCAGCCCCTCAATCACGTTTTCCAGCACCGTCATGTGCGGGAACAGTTGGAAATTCTGGAATACCATGCCGGTCTGCTGGCGCAATGCCTGCACGCTCTGGCGAGGCAGATGGTGAGAAAAATCGAGTTCGCTCCCCCCCAACACCAAGTGCCCCGCATCCGGCCGCTCCAGCACATTGACACAGCGCAACAGGGTGCTCTTGCCACTGCCCGAGGGGCCAATCAGGGCGGTCACACTGCCCGCCACCATGGCAAGATCGATCCCCTTGAGCACCCGCTGCCCGCCAAACTGCTTCTCGATACCACGCAACCGGATCATAGGGCGACCTCCCGGGTCTCTTTGTGGGTCAACTTGCGCTCCAGCCGGTCTTGCAAGGTGGAGAGCACCGAGCTAAACAGCAGGTAGATGATGGCCGTCTCTATGTAAAGGATCAGCGGCTCATAGGTGACAGAGGCGAGCCGCTGGGCCGCCTGAAACAGCTCAGGCACGGTCACTGCCGCCGCCAACGAGGTGTCCTTCACCAGCGAAATAAAGGTGTTGGAAAGCGGTGGCACCGCAATGCGCGCCGCCTGCGGCAGGATCACCCGCCACATCACCTGGGGCCAGTTCATGCCAATCGAATAGGCCGCCTCCCACTGCCCTTTCGGGATCGCCGCCAGAGTGGCACGGATGATCTCAGAGCTGTAGGCGCCGATGTTGAGGGTGAACCCGATCACCGCGGCGGTGAAGGCATCCAGCACAATGCCAGCACTCGGCAAGCCATAGAAAATCAGAAAGAGCTGCACCAGCAGCGGCGTACCACGAATAAGCCAGACATAAAAACGAACCAGTGCCACCAATGGTGTCGGGCCATATAATCTGGCCAGCGCCACCAGCAAGCCGAGCAATATTCCCAAGACAAAGGTGATCAGGGTCAGTGGCACGGTAAAAATAAGCCCCGCTCTAAGCAGGGGCCAAAAAGAGTCGATCATTAACTGCAACCAGGCTGGCACGTTAATTACCTCGCTAGTTATTATTTTCCGGCAATATTATTGCGAGACATCAGTACCAAAATACTTAAGAGATATTTTCTGGTAGCTACCATCCTGTTTGGCAGTGCGCAGTGCCTGATTGATAGCGGCCAGCAATTCCGGCTGTCCCTTGGCGAGCAACACTGCCGATTGATCCCCCTTCGCCTCGGTCGCCGCCACCCTCAATTTGGCATCCGGTTTCTGTTTCTTGAAGTCGAGGAACGAGAGGCTGTCATTGATGGTGGCATCCACTCGCCCGGTCAGCACCAGCTGTAGTGACTGGTTGAAGCCCTCGGTGGCGACCACCTCGGCGCCCGAGGATTTCGCCAGCTGAGCAAAGTTGCTAGTCAGGGACTGGGATGATTTCTTACCCTTCAGATCCGCAAAGCTGTTGATGCTGTGATTATCGCTGTGCACCACGATCACCGCTTTGGAGGTGATGTAGGGATCTGAAAAATCATACTTTTTCAGCCGCTCCGGGGTGATGGCCACTTCGTTGAGCACCAGATCGTAGCGCTTGGCATCCACCCCGGCGATGAGACCATCCCACTTGCCTTCGACAAACTCCGGCTTCACCCCAAGGCCTTTTGCAATCAGCTCGCCAATCTCCACATCAAAGCCGACCAGCTTGCCGCTCTTGTCGTGATAGGTGAACGGAGGATAAGCCCCTTCGGTACCAATCTTGATCACGCCACTATGCTGAATCGCCGCAAGGGAGGATTGTGCCTCGGCAGAAGTCACCAAGGTCAACGGAAGGGATGCCAGTAAAAAGAGAGTGTGCCACTTGTTCATATTATTTACCTCGTTATATTTTTATTTCCCATGAGTCGCCAACGACAACCATATTAATGAAACCGTCTCTTGCATGGATGATGCAAATATCTAAAAACTCAGATGTATGCCTTGCAAATATCGAGCTGGCTTGGGCAAAACATATCGCGCCATATCCCATGTCCAAACCATGAAATATGGTGATATTTAGCGAAATAATGGATAACGAGGGTGGGATGGCTTGAACATGGCAAACACCGCCAGCCATCAGAGTGACCGGCGGCGCTCTTTTTAGACGAGTTCTGGCGTGCGGGTTAGCTTGCTCACCCAGGGACGGCGCCAGGCGGGGGCCTCATACTGTTCCGGCCAATATTCGGTCTGCTGCACAATGCGATCGCCCTCGACCCGATGAAAGGTGATGGCCCGGGCATGCACGACCCCATCGGTGATCTGCACTTCGCTCACCACCTCGTCTCCTTGTGCCAGCAGGCGGACTATGGTGAAACTCCACGGCCCGGCGGCCGGATAACGGCGATTGATCTCGACAAAGTTGCAGCGCCCGAGGATCCGCTCCCCCGATTGCGGCCAGTCACAGACAAACTCATCCCCCAGCCATCGCGCCGCTCTGGCAAAATCATTGCTCTGCATTGCCTGCCAGTAAGCTTCCACCACTGCCACCGGTTTCATCACTGCCACCTCCCTCTTCATGTTCAGGTTGCTCACACTCTCACCACCAGCCACTCCCCCTTGCCCACCGGCACCAGCGAGGTGACAAAACGGGGATCCTGCGCCACTTCAGCCATCCATTCCGCCAGCTCCTCCCGATGAGAGATGGCATTATCGACCACCAGCAAGCCGCGCGGGGGCAAGAGACGCTGCAACTGCGGCCACCACACCCGGTATTGCCGGCGATCGGAATCAAGAAAGATGAGCGGGAAGCCCGCCGATGGCAGGGTGGGCAACAGCGCTCCCGCCTCCCCGGCCAGCTGGGTGATCCGCCCGGCAAGACCGGCTTGTTCGAAATTGGCCTGCGCCAGTGCCCGCTTGCTCTCATCCCGTTCGATGGTCGTGACATGACCATCGAGCCGGGCCACCGCCTCGGCCAGCCAGAGGGTGGAGTAACCGTTGGAGGTGCCGATCTCGAGCACCGCCTGCGCCCCGCGGGTCTGCACCAAAACCGCCAGCAACTCGCCGGTATCGCGGGTAATGTTGAGCATCTTGTCGGCGCGATCCGTCTGCGCCAGGTCGTGCTGCTCGCCAAACTGCTCCAGCGCCTGCTTCAGACGCTCAAGGGGGGTATTGGCCCTCGCCGTCTGCAGTGGCAAACCGCGCTCGCACCCGGTCATCGCCCTCTCCTTTCATGACTATCAATAGCCACTATCCTTACGGCTGGCATTTTTGGAGTCAAATGGCGGCGACCAAAACCTTGCGCCGGTTAAAAAAACCGATAAAAAACTCTGGCCAATTGAGGCAGAATTTGCTGCGCCTATCTGTTACACTTCGCGCCCGCCATTTTCAGGCTGCGCTGATGCTTTATCAGGGTCGGCCACCAGTGGCAATCCGCGACCGTTCGCCCATGCCGGCTTGTCAAGCCGAACACAATCCAGTTGGATCACAGGAAACCGATATGAGATTTGAAGCATTCGATTTTGCCCCCGAGATTTTGCGCGCAGTCTCGGAGTGCGGTTATCAGGAGATGACCCCTGTGCAGCAACAGGCGATCCCGGCCATTCGCCGTGGCCGCGATGTGCTGGCCAGCGCCCAGACCGGTACCGGCAAGACCGCCGCCTTCGCCCTGCCCATCTTGCAGCGTCTGGTAGACAATCCGGCGCCGGTCCAGCCTTCCAACGCCCGGGTGCTGATCCTGACCCCGACCCGCGAGCTGGCGGCTCAGGTGGCGAGCAACATCAATGACTTCGCCAAGTATCTCGATATCACCACCATCACCATCGTCGGCGGTGGCAAGCAGGACGTGCAGGCCAAGAAGCTCAAAGCGGGCGCTCACATCATTGTGGCCACCCCGGGCCGTCTGCTGGAGCACCTCACCGCCTGCAACCTCAGCCTCTCCGGCGTCGAGTGTCTGGTGATGGATGAAGCGGATCGCATCCTCGACATGGGCTTCAGTGCCGATGTGCAGAAGATCCTGCAAGCGGTCAACAAGACCCGTCAAAACCTGCTCTTCTCCGCCACCTTCTCCGACGCGGTGAAGAAGCTGGCCAACCTGATGCTGGATCGCCCGCAGATCGTCAGCGTCAACAAGCAGAACTCCACCGCCGACACCGTCAGCCACACCGTCTATCCGGTCGAGCAGAAGCGCAAACGCGAGCTGCTCTCCGAGCTGATTGGCAAGCAGAACTGGCAGCAGGTGCTGGTGTTCGCCAGTACCCGCGAGAGCTGTGATGTGCTGGTCGAGGAGCTGAACCTCGACGGCATCAAGTCCGCCGTTGTCCATGGCGAGAAGGCCCAGGGCAACCGTCGCCGCGCCCTGCGCGAATTCATGGAAGGCAAGATACGGGTACTGGTCGCCACCGAGGTGGCAGCCCGTGGTCTGGACATTCCGGATCTGGAGTACGTGGTCAACTATGATCTGCCGTTCCTGGCGGAAGATTACGTGCACCGCATCGGCCGTACCGGTCGTGCCGGCAAGCGCGGCATGGCCATCTCCTTCGTCAGCCGTGAAGAGGAGCGTACCCTGCTGGAGATCGAGGCCCTGATCGGCCAGAAGATCCGTCGCATCATGGTACCGGGCTATGAGGTGAGCAGCCGTGACGAGCTGATCAAACAGCTGCAGGAGCGTCGCCGCTTCGGCAAGCGTCCGCAGCGTGAAGATAACGCCGTGGCCCAGGTGATGGCCGAAGCCAAGCTGCAGGGTCAGCGCCTCAAGCGTCTGGCCGCCGCCAAGAAGCCCCGCCAGCCGAAATAAGGCGGACAGTTGCTCTATTGAACCGCAAAGGCGCCACTGGCGCCTTTGCCATCTCTGTCATCGGTGTTGACCCCTGGTGGTCAACTCAAGGATTGCTTATGACCTCTCCGACCTACAATCAGGCCCTGCTCGAGATGGCCACCCAGAGCCTGGCCGAACTGGCCCGCACCGCCGAGCAAAAGGCGGGCAAGCGCACTCCGGCGCAAGAGAGCCACTTTCTCTGCACCTGGATGGCCGACTCCCTCAAGGAGAAGCGCTTCTCCCGTCTGGTGATGGAAGATTTGAAAGCTTGGGTGCAGCTTGGCCGCACGCTGGGTGCGGGCGCCGATCTCAAGGGATTGCTGGAGCGCATCGCCTTCCAATACCAGTGCGCCATGACCAATCCGCAGCAATTGGGAGCCAAGCTGGCGGCCCTGCTGGAGGATCTGACGGCGGCAGGCTGGTTGGTGCTGACCGAGAGCGAGGTGAACGCCAAGCTGCGCCTGCAATCGGGCGGTCAAGCGAGTCTGGTGGTAAGCCATAGCGAATATGAAGGCCATATCGAGGACGGTGAGCTTGTCAAACCCCTCACCCTCTATGTGCGCGGTGACGAGAAGGTGCTGGCCGAGGCGGCCTTCAAGCACGGCCTGCTGCTGAGCCAGGGCAACAAGAAAGCCACCCTGGTCAAACACCACAAAGCCTACCGGCTGATGCCGAACAACGCCCAACCGGCGCTGGCACTGCTGAGCGAGGCTCGCCAGAGCGCCTGATCCCGCCAGTGTGCAGCAATAAAAACGGCAGACCCTCATTTAAAGCAGGGCCTGCCGTTTTTTATTGTTCGATGTTTGGTGATGAGGTTGGGTAGTCGTTTAGCGGATCTTGATGCCAATCTGGCCCGCGTCACACCACTCGAACATCACCTCCTCGCTCTTGCCGCAGCAACTGCCACCACAGACCCGACTCTCGCGCTTGATAACCCGCCCCTTGCGCATCCAGACGCCGAGCATGGCCTCCACCGCATCTTCCGAGGTGTGGAAGTGGCGAGCCAGATCACGCCGGCTCACCTTCTGCTGCGCGGCGAGGTAATCCCCCAGCTCGCGCAGGATCATAAGCTCACCACCTTGCGGGCGACGATGTCACCGTGACGGCGACCGGCCCACCAGAACAGTACCAGAGAGAGGCCGTAGCTGACGATCCAGAACAGGCTCTGCTCCGGATGAGCGGCAAAGGTCGCGACCTGATAGAAGAGGGTCGCGCACATAAAGGCCATATAGTTGCACCAAGCGGCGGTAAAGAGCGCCCACTGACGACCGGTTTCCCGCACCAGCGCGCCCATGGCGGCGGCGCAAGGCATGTAGAGCAGCACGAACAATAGGTAGGCAAAGGCACCGGCCGCCCCGTCGAAGTGGGTCTGCATATTGCCGTAGGTGGAGACATCTACCTCCTGCGCCTCGGCGGCAGCTTTCTGGTCGTCGAGGTTGCCAACATCAAGCCCCATGGGGTCGCTCGGGTTGATCTCCGCCAGATTGGCCGCCACGGCATCGATCGCCTCGTGGAAGCTGGCCACCAGCGAGAACTCGCTCTCCTCCTCTGCATCGCCACCACCGGCGTAGAGGCTGTTGAGGGTACCGACCACCGCCTCTTTGGCAAATATACCGGTGACGATACCGACCGTAGCCTGCCAGTTGTCATCGCGCACACCGATGGGGTGCAGCACCGGGGTCACCGCCTGGCTGATCTTGCTCAGGACCGAGCTCTCCTGCTCCTGATGGCCAAAGCTGCCATCGGTACCCAGGGAGTTAAGCACGCTCAGCACGGCAACCACCAGCACGATGGTTTTACCGGCGCCAAAGACGAAGGATTTGAGCTTCTGCCAGGTCTTGATGGCAACGTTGACCGGACGCGGCCACTCGTAATCCGGCATCTCCATCACCATGGAGTCGCTCTTGCCCGGCAGCAGGGTATTGCGCAGCAGCAGGCCGGTGAGCACCGCCACCAGAATGCCGATGAGGTAGAGACCGAACACCAGGTTCTGGCCTGATTCAGGGAAGAAGGCCACCGCAAACAGGGCGTAAACCGGCAGACGGGCACCGCACGACATGAAGGGGGCCATGGCGGAGGTCATCAGCCGTTCCCGCTCGGAGTTGAGGGTACGGGTCGCCATCACCGAGGGGACGGTACAACCAAAGCCCATCAGCATAGGTACGAACGCCTTGCCCGGCAGGCCGAGGCGGCGCATCAGGGCATCCACCACGAAGGCGGCACGGGCCAGATAGCCGGAGCTCTCCAGCACCGCGAGGAAGAGATAGAGGCAGCCAATCACCGGAATAAAGGTGGCCACGGTCTGCAAACCAACCCCGAAGCCGTCAGCCAGAATGGCGCCCAACCATTCGGGGGCATTGATCAGCCCCAGCAGGTGGTGCACCCCATCGACAAACAGGGCGCCGCCCATGATGTCGAAAAAGTCGATAAAGGCGCTGCCCACCTTGATGGCGAACATGAACATCAGGTACATGACAAACAGGAAGAAGGGGATGCCAATCCAGCGATTGAGCAGCACCCGATCCAGCCACTCACTCTGGGCCTCGGTGAGCTTGCCCTTCTGCTGGCGAGCCTGTTGTACCCACTGGTGGATATGGCCGTAGCGGATATCTGCCAGTTGCAGGTCGATATCCTGCCCTTGATGAGCGCGAGCTACCACATTGGCGGCGGCCGCCTGCTGACCGGGCAGCAGAGTCTCCTGCATCACCGCATCCTCTTCCAGCAGGCGCAGGGCGCGGCCACGGGTAGTGAGGTGATGCGGGGCGAGCAGGGTCTCCAGCTCCACCAGATCGGTTTCAAGTTCGTGACCGTAATCGAGTTGCAAGGCGGCTTGCGGCTGACCGATAAACTGCCGGATCTGCTGCTTGAAGGCGGCAACCTGCTTGCTGTTGTGGGCAGAGAGGGCCACTACAGGGCAACCGAGGGATTTGCCGAGCTTGCTCTCGTCGATGACGATGCGGCGCTTTTGCAGGATATCCAGCTTGTTGAGCACCACCACCATGGGCAGGCCCAGTTCGCGCAGTTGCAGCGTGAGGTAGAGGGAGCGCTCCAGATTGGCGGCGTCGATGACGTTGAGCAGCAGGTCGGGTTGTTGGCCCTGGGCAAAGCGGCTGGCGATCTGCTCGTCCAGACTGCCATCCTGACCCGCCAGGCTATAGATGCCGGGCAGATCCATCAGCTTGAAGTGATGCTCACCCGCGCTGAACTCACCCATCTTCTTGTCGACGGTGACGCCACTCCAGTTGCCTACCTGCTGGCGGGCGCCGGTCAGGGCGTTGAACAGGGAGGTCTTGCCGCTATTGGGGTTACCTACCGTTACCAGGGAATAATTCATACCAGCTCTACCTCTATTTTCTTCTGAACCCGCCGCGTGCGAGTGGCAAGCTGCTTTGCAGGTTCGACTTCTTGTCTCTGAACCGCTCCCGGTGACTTTCTTGACCGAAGCGGCAGCCGAACAGGGGGTTATACCGGCTCGACTTCTATTTGCTGGGCCAGACTCTTTTGCATGGAGAGACAGATCCCCTGGCACTGGATCTGGAGCGGGTCCCCCAGGGGGGCGGAGCGCAGATAAATGACTTCAGTCTGGGGCAACAGGCCCATCACCATCAGTTTGCGGCGCAGCGGCCGGGCGAGCTGATTCATATTCTTGATGCGAGCACTCTGTCCCGGTGACAACTGCGTGAGTACCATGACTGACTCCTGAAGTTAAACAATAATAATTCTCTTTTACTTGGGGCATTATAAGCTGTGTCTTCAACTTTTATTTGAGTAAAATCAAACTCCGCTTAGCTAACCCATAAAGTAATGCCATGAATCACGACAACAACAGCCGCCTCGTTTACAGCACAGATGGCGGCATGATCAAGGAGCAGAGCGCTCCCCAATCCGCCTCCCCCTTCCCCACCGACGGCACCGTGCGCATTCGCCGCGAGACCAAAGGGCGCAAGGGCGCCGGGGTGATCACCATTCATGGCGTACCCGCCGATCAGCAAAAATCCCTGGCCACCCTGCTCAAGAAAAAGTGCGGCACCGGAGGCGGTATCAAGGAGGGAGTGATCGAGATCCAGGGGGATAAACGGGACCTGATCAAAACCGAGCTGGAGAAAGCTGGTTTCAGCGTCAAGCTGGTGGGTGGCTGATCCCCTTGTCACTCATGCGGTTTTTCCCTAGAATGCCCGCTCCCATCGAGGGGGAGTAGTCTCGCACGCCGGTGCCATCCATTGCATGAATACCGGTTTGCGGCCCTGATCAACATACTTGGTGCCAAATCACCATGGTCAGGGTGATCCATGCCAGCCATGGATTTGACAAGACCTTTGACGGGCCAGTGCCAATACCGGGGACGGATGGCGCAGGCTTGTCTTTGGTTTATAACAATTCCGTCCCCCGGTCATTTTTATGGAAGCCTTGTTAACCTCAACCCTCAGCGTCGCTATTGCCGAAATCGGCGATAAAACCCAGCTGTTGGCGTTGCTGCTCATCTGCCGTTTTCGCAAGCCCTGGCCCATCATCGCCGGCATGCTGGCGGCTACCCTGCTCAACCATGCGGGCGCGGCCTGGATTGGCGAGTTCATCAGCCGCTGGCTCGATCCCAAGATAATGACCTGGCTGGTCGCCATCGCCTTTATCGCCATGGCTATCTGGATTTTGGTGCCGGACAAGATGGATGACGAGGAGAGCTCGCTGGATAAATACGGCCCCTTTATGGCCACCTTCGTGCTCTTCTTCATCGCCGAGATTGGCGACAAGACCCAGATCGCCACCGTGCTGCTGGCCGCCAAATATGATTCGCTGGTACAGGTCATTACCGGCACCACCCTCGGCATGATGCTGGCCAACGTGCCGGTGGTGCTGATCGGCAAGCTGGGGGCAGACAAGCTGCCGCTCAAGGGGATCCGCATCGCCTGCGCCATCCTCTTCGTCGGCCTCGGGGTGAGCACCCTGATCTTTGCCTGATCGCCTTTTCCGCTGACCAAGCCCTCCACCTCGGAGGGCTTTTTTGTTTGCTGCTTTGTCTAGTGCGTAACCCGCTGTCGCAACCACCTGCCCTACAGCCAAGGGGCAGTGCACGGTTGCGGGGACCTCATGCCATAATGGGGCAAACCTCGTGGAGTCCCCCCATGCACAACGTATCAAGAGAGACGCTTCTCGAATGGGTCAAACAGGGACGGCTGGCGCCAGAGAAGCTGGCGGACGCCCTGACCCTCGCCGATCTTCCCCCCCATCCGGCGCGCTGGCAGTGGCTGTTTGACCGGCTGCTGCTCTGGCTCGGCGCCCTCTGCATCGGGGCTGGCCTCATCTTCTTCGTTGCCTTCAACTGGCAGGAGTTGGGCCGGGTCTCCCGCCTCGCCCTGCTGGAGGCGCCGCTGCTCGCCATGCTGCTTCTGCTGTGGCGCAAACCCCTTGGGGATACCCCCCGTCAGGCGCTGCTGCTCGCCATCGCCCTCAATATCGGTGCCCTGCTGGCGCTGGTGGGTCAGACCTACCAGACCGGCGCCGATCCCTGGCAACTGTTCGCCACCTGGGCGCTGATGCTGGTGCCGCTGGCGGCGTTTGGCCAAAGTCCCCTGCTCTGGACCTTAAGCTGGCTGCTCGGCCAGCTGGCGCTGGTGCTCTACTGGCGGCTCGGTTTGTTCACGTTCTTCTTTACCTTCGATGAAGAGGGATTGGGCTGGTGCCTTACCCTTCTCAACGCTGTCCTCTGGGCTCTGCTTCTGCTGGCGCCAAACCGCTGGCGCCTGATGCCAAGCTGGCTGGCGGGCCTTGCTGCCGGTCTGGGGGCCACCCTGCTCACCCTGCTGGCGCTGTTTGATGTCGCCTCCCCGCTGGTGTGGCCGCTCTGGCTTGGCTGGCTCGCTGCGGCCTATGCCCTGTGGCACCACAGATTTATCGCCGGACTCGCCATGGGGTGCCTCAGCCTGATTGCCGTCATCCTCGCGGCGCTGGGCAAGTGGATGGAGCCCGACATCAACGGCTTCTTGCTGCTGAGCCTGATTGCCATCGGCCTTTCTGTCACCGCCGCCCGCTGGCTGCAACAACAACGGAGGTCTCATGAGTGATCTGACCCTTTGGCAAGCACTGCAACAGGCCAATCTGGTGGAAGGGGATCAGCCCAGTGATACCCAGCCCCACTGGTCGAGCCGCTTTATGCTGGGGCTGGTGGGGTGGATTGCCGCCCTGTTCCTGCTCTTTTTCCTGTTTCTCACCTTCGAACAGCTGACCCGCGAGGCCAACAGCGCCCTGCTGCTCGGGGCCGTGCTGCTGGCGGGGGCCTACGCCCTCAATCGCAGCCAAAGCGGCGATCTCTGGGATCAGTTCGTGCTGGCCCTCACCCTAGCGGCCGATGCCTGGCTGCTCTATGGCCTGCTCGATCAGCTTGATCTCCATCATGCCCTGCTCTGGTTTGGGTTGTGCCTGCTGTCCCTTGCCATCGCCGTGCTGTTCGATCACTGGCTGGTGCGGCTGTTTCACAGCGTGGCGGCGGCCCTGCTGCTCACCCTTGGCCTCGCTTGCCTCGGGCTGCAACTGCTGGCGCTGCCGCTGGTGATGGCGGCCATCACCTTCTGCTGGCTGCGGGCAGATAGGGATCCCGCCCGTCACCAACTCTACCACTCCATCACGCTGGGGCTGGCCCTCTCCCTGCTGGTGCTGGGCCGCCTGCACCATCCGCTCTGGGATGGCGGCAGCAGCGTGCTGGACGAACTGGGGCTGTCCCGCCTGCCGCTCTGGCTCAATCCCCTGATCTGCGCCGCCCTGCTGCTGGCGGTGATGGTGAAACTCAAGCTCCCCCTGCTGTTTGGCCTGCCACTGGTGCTGATCAGTGCCATCATCCCCGGCATGGGGGCAGGCGCACTGGTGCTGATCCTCGGGTTTTATGCCGGCAGTCTGGGGCTGATGACCCTCTCGGCCCTGCTGCTGCTCGGTTATGGCTCCCTCTATTACTACGATCTGGGGCTCACCCTGATGACCAAATCCTGGCTGCTGCTGGGCTCCGGCATCCTGCTGCTGAGTGCCCGCCAGCTGCTCACCACCTTCGCGGCAAGGAGCGACTCATGAAACCTGTGACCCGACAACTCGCCCTGTTGCTGAGCGGCCTCGCCATCCTGGCAGGCATCAATGCCACCGTCTGGCGCTATGAGCACGCCATGAGCAGCGGCGAAGTGGTGCTGCTGCGACTCGCCCCAGTCGATCCCCGCTCTCTGATGCAGGGGGATTACATGCGGCTCAACTACGAAATTGCCCGCGAGCTGACCAGCCGCGACGCCCGTGCGACTCAAGACAAGGGCAGCGACACCCTGGTGATCCGCCTCGATGCCCATCAGGTGGCCACTCTGGTGGTCGATGGCAAACCGGATCGGCTCGCCAGCGATGAGCGGCTATTGCAAGTGCACCAGAGCGAGCGGCAGTGGCAGATCGGCCCCGATGCCTACTTCTTTGAAGAGGGCTCGGGGGAGCAGTACGAAGCGGCCCGCTACGGCGAGTTCCGCCTACAAGCGGATGGCAAGACCCTGCTGGTGGGGCTACGGGATGAGGCCTACCAACCCATCGGGCAGACACGCGCCCGCTGGTAACAGCAGTGAGTGGCTATTTACTCTGTTCATGGTCACACTCAAGAGAAGGTTGATCGCTAAGGATGTTCCCAATGAGGATATGGCTGATCTGTCATCTGTTGCTGCTCTGCTGGGCCTCGGCTGCCCGGGCTGATCTGGGCAAGCTCGAGTACCTCACCGAAGAGTACCCCCCCTACAACTTCAGCGATCCGCAAGGCCAGCCCACCGGCCTTGCGGTCGATCTGCTGCAGATGATCTGGCAACACAGCGGCGTGACACCCCAGCCGGTGCGTATCCTGCCCTGGGCGCGAGGTTATTACTTGCTAACCCAGAAGCCCAACGTGGTGCTCTTCTCCACCGCCCGCACCCAGGCGCGGGAGGATCTCTTCAAGTGGGTCTGCCCCATCGGCTACTCGGAGTACATACTGCTCGGCCGCAAAGCGCAGAACATCACCCTGACCGCCTTCGATCAGATGAGCCAATACAAGATCAGCGCGGTGCGCTCGGATGCCGCCGAACAGCTGCTGCTCAACAACGGCATGGATGACAACAACATCATCCCGGCCAACCGCCTGTCGCAGGGGTTGAAGATGCTGCTCTCCGGCCGCGCCGACCTGCTCGCCACCAGCAAGCTGGCGGGATATGACGCCATTCGCGAACTGAAGCTGAGCAGCGACGACTTCAACGTGGCCATGGTGCTGAGCGCCGAGCAGCTCTGCTACGCCTTCAGCCGTCAAGTACCAGACAGCGAGATCACCCTCTTTCAGCAGGGCCTGACCCGCGCCCTCGCCTCGGAGGAGTTTCGCAAATTGCAGGCCAAATACCTGCCGGTGCGCTGACTCTCGGCTGCGGCTGGAATGGCCCCCTCAGTCGCACTATGGTTGCCCGTCAAGGAGCTGGCTATTGCGAACTCGAGCCGTCACACTGTTTGGCATCGTCGATATAGTGAAGGATCTCTTCCATGCGGACATGGCATCTCTCCCACATCCTACTCCTTCTGTGGGCCAGCTTTGCCCGTGCAGATCTGGACAAGCTCGAATACTGCACCGAAATCTCCCCGCCTTTTAACTTCAGTGACGCAGAGGGTCAGCCCACCGGCCTTGCCGTCGAACTGCTGCAGATGATCTGGCAATATAGTGACCTTTCCCCCCAACCAATACGCATTCTGCCGTGGGCCCGCGGCTACAAAGAACTAAGCAGCAAGCACAATGTGGTGCTGTTTGCCACCGCACGGACACCCGAACGGGAAGCGCTTTTCAAGTGGGCCTGCCCCATCGACAACTCGGACTTTGTGCTGCTTGGCCGCGCAGCTGACAAGCTGACCCTTGTCTCTGCCGAACAAATGAAACAATACAAGATTGCGGTGGTGCGCTCGACCGTATCGAGTCAGCTGTTGCAGGAGCGGGGTCTGGATGAAAGCAACCTTGTCGAGGCAAACCGTCTCAGCCAGGCGGCCAAAATGCTCGCCTCGGGCCGTACCCATCTCTTTGCTACCAACAAGCTGGTCGGCTATCAAACCCTCAAGGACCTCAACATGGATCTGAATGACTTCAATGTGGCCTTTGTGCTCGACAGCAAGCCACTCTGCTATGCCTTTAGCCGTCAGGTGCCAGACAGGGATATAAGCCGCTTTCAACAAGCTCTGGATCGTGCCCGGGCCTCCCCTCAATTTTCGCAACTGCAAGCCAAATACCTGCCACTGCGCCAGTCTCTCTGACCCTCGCAACACAGCACAACATGCCGGCGGCCTCCTGCACTTTTTGCCAAACTGCAAACCCGCCTTGGCGAAATCATCCGGCTTGGTCACAATTGAGCATAGGTATTCCCTTGAGCAGGATAGAGAAATGAAACCATGGATCGGGTTGGCCACACTGCTTGTTACCTCCTTTGCCAACGCCAGCCCCGAGCTGGCCAAGCTTCACTACATTACCGAAGAGTACAAACCCTACAACTACGCCGATGCAAGTGGCGCCCCCACCGGCCTCGCGGTCGAACTGCTGCAACTGGTATGGAAAAAGACCAATACCCCAGCGCAGCCCATCACCATCATGCCTTGGGCGCGCGGTTACTACCTGCTGACCCAAAAACCCAATGCGGTACTCTTCTCCACCGCCCGCACCCAGGCGCGGGATCCTCTGTTCAAATGGGCCTGTCCCATTGGTTACGCCGAAATCGTGCTGGTAGGGTTGGCCGAGCGCAATATCACCATCACCAAGCTCGATGATGCCAAAGCATTCAATATCGGGGCGGTACGGGCTGATGTGGGAGAACAGTTGCTACTCAACAACGGCTTTGACGAGACCAAGCTGATGGCAGCCAATCGGCTGGCACAAGCGCTGAAGATGCTCACCTCAGGTCGGATCGATCTGGTCTCCACCAACAAAACCACCATGGAACAGCTGATCGTGGAGCAAAAACTCGACCCCGCCCGCTTCAAGGAGCAGTGGGTACTTAGCTCGGAGCAGTTCTGCTTCGCCTTCAGCCATCCGGTAAGCGACGAACTGGTCAAAGAGTTCCAGACCGGCTTGACCCAGGTGCTGGCGAGTAGTGAATACCCGCTGCTGCACAGCAAATACTTCCCTGCCCCCGCCGCCAAATAGCGGCGCAGCGAAAAGCGCCAACAACAAGGGGCCCGCTGCGGGCCCCTTCGCTTTTTACCATTTGCTCTCACCTGGCCACGTACCAGCACAGCAGCAGCCACCTTGTGAAGGGCGATAAGCTGTTCGATATCGAGCCCCACGACGGCGCCATTCACACCCGCCACTTGTCGCCCACCATCACCCGATCGGCCCGTTCGGCGCCACACAAGATCAGCGGCCTAACGTCGCAGTGCCGCCATGCAACCCAGCTGCTGGGAAGATCTGAAATATAGAAAATCAATTAGATAGCAACATGCCTCGCGGCATCCAGGCATCAATTGCTATCCGCATTCGGGTGTCTGTGCCGGGCATGAAAAAGGGGAGCCAGGCTCCCCTTGTGGCACTTGCGGCGTTAGAACTTGTAGAGCCAGGAGATAGCGGTGAAGTAACCGTTATAGTTCTGGTTAACATGACCCATGCTGTACTCCTCACCGGTGTAGAGGTAGTCCACATCGTGGTAGAACTCGTAGCGCATATCCCAGCGCAGTGACTGCTTCTCGTCGAGCTGATAGAGGGCATAGCCTTCCAGACGGTGTTGCTTGCTGGTCAGGTCGGGGTAGTCATAACCCTTGCTGGCATCTGTCTGGCCACGGCCATAGGAGAAGCTGTAATCCACCCCCAGTTCCAGCGCCAAATCAAACGCCTTCTTCTGGCTTAGACCCACTCCCAGAGTAGTGATTTGGTCACGAACCCGGGTCGAATAGGGATCCCAGTCCGGGGCACCGGTGTAAGCATGGTTCTGGCTTGAGGTGATCCACTGTACATTGCTGAATAGATGGCCACTGAGATTCTCATCAAACTGCTGGTTAAGGGTCAGATCGATACCATAGTCCTCCCCTTCACTGAGTCCGATGTCAGGCTCCGGATAGTTTGCCCGTGCCCACCACCCTTCCAGCGAGGAGCTTAACTGCTCGCTGAAGGCATACTGCAGATCGCCACGCAGCTCGAACCTGTCACGATTGGCCAGATAGAACTGACGCAAGGTCGGGCTGACATTGGTATTGTTATTCTTCCACTCAGAGCCATCCCGGGTGCTCCAGGAGAGTTTCCCCCCCAGTTGCAGATCAC
Organism: Aeromonas sp. 600724; assembly: GCF_049175135.1. Classification (NCBI taxonomy): domain Bacteria; kingdom Pseudomonadati; phylum Pseudomonadota; class Gammaproteobacteria; order Aeromonadales; family Aeromonadaceae; genus Aeromonas; species Aeromonas sp. 600724. The sequence continues at coordinate 33,291 of NZ_JAAKUM010000014.1, forward strand.
CCACCGGGCGATAGCGACTCTTGAGGAACAATGTCTGCTCATCCGTCTTGCGACGATCCGCGTACTCCCGTTCATCGGCACGATACTGGTAACCCCCGGTTACCTTGACCGATCGACTAAGGCGGTAATCCGCTTCCAGATTGGCTTTACTGTGAGAACGATCCCCCGGCTGCCGTTGTTTGCCAATAACAACCTGCTTGTCCGAGTTGTCCTGCCGATCCCGGTATTCGCCCCCGGCACGCAGAGTCAAATCCCGGCCAAAACGCCCCACCCATTTGGCATTGGTCTGGATGGTATCGATCTCGCCATGGAAATCACTCTGGGTGATCGGCACCTGCCGGAAGGCGGCTAGATTGCCATCCGACGTTGCTCGACTGCTGAGAATGCGACCGCTCAGACTCTGCCGGTTCCAGTTGTACTGGCCGGATAAACTGACCTGATGGAAGCTGTTGTCGGGTTCGTAAGCCCGCTCATTGGCATAGGGGTCGCTGGCCGAACCGAAAAAGAATGCGGTCTCCTCGTTGCGATAGAGTGAGCCGTTGTAGGCCAGATCAACCAGCCAGCCTTCACCCAGGTAGCTGATGCCACTCTTGACCAGGGTGGTACTGCTGCCATCGACCAGCTTGGGTACAAAGCCCGGCATGCTGCCTATCCCCGGGATGCTGGACTGATAAGTGGCCAGCGTTGCCTCTTTTTTCTCATAAGAGAAATCGGCATAAGGGCGCCATGGGCTCTTGGGGGTATAGGCAAGCCCCATAGTCAGCTTCTTGCGGACCACCTCCTTGTCAAATTCGGCCAGCGCACCAGCCGCCATAGGCGCATCGTCAGAGCGATAGACACTCTTGCCATGGCTGTTCCAGTAAAAGGGGGTTTCGGAGTAGCCAATTTTGGCGCGCGCGCCATCATAGAACCCTTGCTCCAGTGACATGCTGAAACGGCGCATTCCAAGATCCCTGGCCTCGAGTGCGCCATAACGGGATCCCTCTCCCCGATACTGCAGGTCAGCGTTAAAGATCCCCAGCATGCCGGTATCGTTGGCGGCGGGCACCCAGTTGCGAAAACGGGTCGCGCCATCATCGTTGATGTAGCCTGTCCCCAGCCCCACCTCACCAAACCAGCCACTCTCGCTTTCACAGGATGCGCAGCGCCAGCGCGCGGTTTTGGCCTCCCTGGCCGATTGCAGGGAGTAATCCTCGACAGCCAGCGGCTCCTCGGTGGCATGGGCCGAGAAGATGGTCAGCAAGGAGAGCCAAAGTGTTGAATGTTTCATGACTTCTCTCCTCAACGTCGCAGGGACTGCCCATTCGGATGGTTGGTCCCGTGGATCTGGTTATGACAGTTCAGGCAACTGCCGCCACGTACCTTGAGATCCCCCTCTGGGATGGACACGTTGGCATGGGGGGCGCTGTGACACTCCTGACACAACTGGGGAACGCGCTTGTTGAGCAGCGCCTGATTGATGGAGCCGTGGGGGCTGTGGCATAGAGAGCAATCCTCGGTCACCGGTTCGTGCTCCCACAGGAAGGGGCCCCGCTTCTCGGCATGGCACTCGTAACAGCTCTCGTTGACGGTTGGCTGTTTCAGGCTGGCCTCATTTTGTGACTGATGCGGGTTGTGGCAGCTGGAGCAGGGCATTTCGCCATTCAGGATGGGATGACTGGTGCGCTTGTGCAGATCCGATTTCTCTGCGGCATGGCAGCTGGTGCAGGTCTCGACCTGTTTCTTGCTGTCCATCACCGGATCCTTGGCCTGGTGCAATGTGTGGCAGCTGGTACAGGAGAGATCCTCGACCGCATGAACACTGGCATGCCAGCCCATCCGGTTGGTATCGGTATGACAGGAGAGACAGACACTGTTCTGCTTCTCGACCGGCACAGGTGAATCGGGACCAAAGGTGATCATCGGCTCCCGTTTCTCTCCTTTGCGAGGATTGCGCGTGTGGTTGCCTGCCGGACCATGACAAGCTTCACACTGCCGGTCGGCCATGGGGCCATTCTGGTTGCCCAGATTGCCGTGCACACTGTGGAATATGCCGGTCGCGGGTTTGCGTGAATCTGAATCGTGGCACTTGAGGCAGGTATCAGCTCCCTTCGGGGAGTATTTTCCCTGGTCAAATTTCTTGTCCAGAGCCGATTCAATCTGGAGTCGCGGATCTGCATCGCCAGCGGGTTGCGCGGCATCGCTCTTGGCCCAGGCTGACAGGCAGCTCAGGGCCAGCATGCCAGCCAATAACCACTGCGTGATGGTCTTTTTCATCTTGTTTCCTTCAACGGCGAAGGGCCAGGGGTTACCCCCTGACCGCAGGATTTCATCAACGGAAGTCGTAGACCTTGTGAACCTTGTCGACACCCTGCTCCTGCCCGACGGCATGGCAAGAGGCACACTGTTCAACACCGGTTGCGGCTTCGATCGTCTCTGCACCAAAGACGGCGCCGTTATTCTTCATGTGGGTAGCCCACTCATCCCCTGCCACCGGGCTATCCGGCTTGACCAACCCCAGCGGTGATTTGAGGTGGCAGCTGGAGCAGACCACCAGCACCGGGCTGAAGTATTTGGGCTGTTTGTTGTCAGCCGTGGTGGCGACCAGAGAGGGGCGCGCGTTCTGCTGGTTGGGCAGGTTGTATTGCCCCTGGGTATGACAGGACTCGCAGTTGCTGATATCGCCCGGGAAGGTAGCACTTCCCCCATGTTTGGCGCCCAGCGCGTGGAAGGAGTGGACGTGATATTTCAGGTCCCCCGGCACCCCCGCATAGAACGAGGTACGCGTCGCGTTGTGGCAACTGGTGCACTGGCTCATATCCTTGGCCGCATGATTGCTCATGTGGACTGCCAGATCCTTGTGACAACTGTTGCAGGAAGCGAGATCCGCACCGGCCTTGAGCAGATAGCTGCTGTCGATGCCCCCTTCGGCACGGAAGTAGGCGTTGACCGGATTGATGGCGATCAGGGAGAGTGCGCTGGCAGTGCTGCTGCAAGGCAGCAGATCCCCTGCGGCAAACGCCCCGTTGCGATCGGCTTTACGCGCCACACAGACTCTCAGATCGGCGATGGTCGCGGCCAGGGTGCCGTTGACCTCGTTGCCTGTCTCTTTGCTGCACAGGAAGCGACCTGTGCCCTGGCTGACACACTTGCTGAACTCGATCTTGTTGCCAGTGGCGAAAGTCTGCGGGTTGGTGGTGGCCAGCTCGAATCCCTGGCCCTGATCCCAATTGACCAGAATGGCCGGATTGCCATCTTTGACATATTTCAGCACGTCATTAACGCTCTCGGCCGGCGTACCGTCGACGGTGACGGTCAGTTCGATCTCGATATTGGGAGCGGCATAGCGAACGTCATCGAACGTGAACTGCAGCTTGTCGCGTCCAATCGCCTCGTTGGCCATGTAACCCAGGTGGACCATGTAGGGGGACTTGCTGCTGGCCGGATCAGCGCCATGGCACTGGGCGCAGACTGCGCCACTGTTTATCTTGCCAGTGATGTGAGCATCAAAACCTGTGGAGCTGGTTGAATCGGCATGACAGGCACCACACGCTTTTTCCTGGGCATGTTGCCAGTTACCGGCATTGAGGGTGGCTGGCGTGGCGTCCTTGTGACAGGTATCGCAGTTGCGCGAGTCTTGCGGGAAGTGGCTGACCGTCTTGGTATCCGTACTATCCAGATTGCCATGGTACTTGTGCACTATGGTCGTCAGAGAGCGGCGGGTAGCAATGGCCGGATTGCTCTCGTTGTGACAGGTGACACAGAGTTTGGGGTCAGCGCGATCCGCGTGTTTGATCGCTTGCTTCATGTGACAACTGTTACAACTGCTCTGATCCACGATATCCCGGGTCAAAGCGGCGCGCGTCCCAGCCGGCACCCAGTCCAGCACATAGTTGGTGACGGGGACATTGTTACTGCCACCAAAAAAGATACCCACACGATGAGTCGCCGTTTCATCCCAACTAATCACGCCATTGTTGCTCTGTGAATCAGCAGGATAGGGATCCGGCACTGTGGTGGGGTTAATAGCAAAGGTGTAGCGATATTGCCCATTGCCCAGTGACTCCAGCTTGCCGCTGTTTTCACTGGTGGCTTTGCCGGAACGGTAGATAAAACTCTTCCAGATGGCCGGGTCTTCACGTGTGGCATCGCGGCCGGGGATCACCTTGTTGAGGGTGAATGAGGGGATCGTAGCGCCCAGGTCGTAACCCGAGCCCTGTTTGTCCGTCACGTTGAACTGTACCGAGAGCTGACCATCCGGGGTGAGAACCGGTGTCGACGCCGAGATAATCAGAGATCCAGGGGTTCCTGGAGGAGGGGTGGGTGGCTCACTCTTGTCACTGCCATCCCCCCCGCCACCACAGGCCGAGAGGGTGAGCACCATTGCAGCTGCCACCAGCGCTTTCCAGTATTTCATCTTGTTTATCCTTTTTTATCGGATTTTTTATTTCATGTATGAGCTGTCTCAGAAAAGTCCCAAAAACATGCAACATTGAAGCCTTTTGAGCCCCACCTTGGTCAAAAACCATTTCCCCCCGAATTATAAGGTTTATGTGGCTCTCGACGTTGACAGAAGTCTCAAAAGCGGGACTAAGCCCACTTTTTCGAATAAAAAAACGGTATAAGCTGTCTTTTTCGATTTTTATGTCAAGAGGAGTGCAAAATGAAGCGAAGCATGAAATGGGAAGTGGTGGGGTTATCTCTGTTGATTGGTTCAATTGGGCCAGCCTTTGCCGGGGTCGACGAGATGGCCAAAACATGTAACGCATGTCACGGTAATCAGGGGATCAGCTCACATACAGATATTCCGACAATCGCCGGAATAGCAGAATCTAATCTTGCGGAGCAGATGCGAAGCTACCTAGATGGCCGCCCTGCTAAGACCGTTAATCATGTCACCGGTGACACCAGCAAACAGGGAAACATGACCGACATTGTTAAGGGTCTTAGCGACGATCAGATCGACGAATTGGCAGCTTACTATGCCGAACTGCCCTACCAGCCGATGAAGCAGCCGTTCGATGCCGCACTGGCCAAAGCAGGACAAAAACTGCATGAAGAGTCTGGTTGCAAGAAGTGTCACTCCGAAGGTGGCTCCGTTGCCGACGATGAAGCCTCCATCCTCTCCGGTCAGCCAAAAGGTTACATACTGATGGCCCTGCAAGAGTTCAAGGCCGGCAAGCGCAGCAATGACGAGAAGATGAATAACGCCATCATTGCCATGAGTGATGCCGATCTCCAGGCGTTGGCCGAGTACTACGCCAGCCAGCAATAACCAAAGCGGTCAGGTTTATCCATTGATCAAGCCCCCACTCTGTCGTGGGTGGGGGACTCTTGCCCGTTTCTGGCATTTTGGGAGGTATTTGTCGCTCTTTTTCTTGTCAGGGGGTGGATAACGCCGCTGAACCTCTTTGATCCGGAGTCCAGTATGAAAAAAATAATGCAGTGGGCCTTGCTTGCCACGATCTGTCTGGGTGCAAGCGAGTTTGCCCTCGCAGCGACCGCCGTCGAACCAGCGTCTGCTGCCGTCAGCACTGTGGCCGATAGCAGTGCCGCCGATGCACTGGCCGCACGCCAGGCCAAAGCCGCGAAGAAAGCCGCAGCCGAGAAAAAAGCGGCCGCCCGTTTCGCCAAGTGTGACAAGTGCCACGACGGAAACGAGGGGATGCATGGCAAGCATGCCAGCGTCACCAACCCCAATACCAATGAAGCGGTGACCTGTACCAACTGTCACGGCAACCCGTCAGCCCAGCACCGCAAACAGCGTGGCGGCATTGTCGACGTGATGCGCTTTGGCGACGATGCCTTCCCGCTCAGCCAGCAAAACGGCGTCTGCATGAGCTGCCATGAGCCCGATGATCTGCGCAAGGCGCTGTGGGCTCACGACGTGCATGCGACTCGCGTGACCTGCACCAGCTGCCATCAGTTGCACCCGGCCAAAGAGCCCATGGTCGGCATCCCCGAGAAGGCCCGCATCAAGCTGTGCGTCGACTGCCACAGCAAGCAGCATGAGGCCAGGCAGCAAGCCGCGGCCAAGGAGGGCGCATGAGCACGACCCGTCGCGAGTTTATGGTGGGGATGAGTGCCAGCGCCTTGATCCTGATGACGGGGTCGCCCCGCGCCCTGGCCAACAGCATGACCATCGGGGGGGTGCGCTACGGCATGATCCACGATGAGACAGCCTGCATCGGTTGTACCGCCTGCATGGATGCCTGCCGGGAAGTCAATCAGGTGCCACAAGGGGTAGCCCGCCTGCAGATCCTGCGCTCCGGCCCTGTGGGTGAATATCCGGATCAGGAGTACCGGTTTTTCCGCAAGTCCTGCCAGCACTGTGATAACGCCCCCTGTGTGCATGTCTGCCCGACGGGTGCATCCCATATCCGGGCCGAGGATGGCATCATCGACATTAACCCCGATCTCTGTGTCGGTTGCCGTTACTGTCTGGCAGCCTGTCCTTATCAGGTCCGCTTTATCAACCCGGTCACCCGCACTGCCGACAAGTGCGACTTTTGCCGCAAAACCAATCTGGCCAACGGCAAGCAACCCGCCTGTGTCGAAGCCTGCCCTACCAAGGCGCTGGTGTTCGGCAATCTGGATGATCCTCACAGCCCGATCGCCAGACGGCTGGTGCATGAAACCACCTATCGCTACAAACAGTTCCTCGGCACCTCGCCCAAGATGTATCGGGTACCGAAAGGGGAGGTAAAATCATGAGTCCTCATAACCCGCATCATGACGGTATCCCTCTGCAGATGGTGAGTAGCGAAACGGGAGGTATGTACCATGTGGCATAACGCATTTCACTTCGACTCACTGGTCTGGGATGGTCCCATCGCCATCTACCTCTTTCTGCTGGGGATCTCCGCCGGTTCAGTCACCCTCTCGGTGCTGTTGCGCCAGCGCGGGGCCGGCAGCGAGAGCGGCATCATCAGGGCGACCGCCATTCTGGCCCCGCTCAGCGTGATACTGGGGCTGCTGATCCTCATCTTCCACCTGGCTCGTCCCTGGACCTTCTGGAAGCTGATGTTCCACTATCAGTTCGATTCCGTGATGTCGATGGGGGTCATGCTGTTTCAGGTCTATATGACGGTGTTGTTTGCCTGGCTGGCGGTGGTCTTCAGAGCCGAGATCGAGGGGTTGCGGCGGCACCTGCTGGCGGACAGGTTCGCCTTCATCGATACCCTGATAGGCAAGATGGCACAGATCGAGCGACTGCTTACTCCCCTGTTGTTGTTGCTGGCCGTACTGCTGGGGGCCTATACCGGCTTCCTGCTCTCGGCGCTCAAGACCTACCCCATGCTCAATAACCCGATCCTGCCGGCGCTGTTTCTGGTATCCGGTATCAGCTCAGGGGTCGCCTCCACCATCTTGCTGGCGGTGACTCTGTTCAAGGAGAGCAGCCATAGCAAGGGGGTGAGCTTTGTGCACCGCTTCGAGCGTCCCATGGTGGCTATCGAGATCTTCTTGCTGGTCTGCTTCTTCACCGGCCTCTACTTCGGTGGCGGCCAGCGGGAGGCAGCGATGTGGGCGGCCATAGGCGGCGGCTTCTGGTCGCAGGTCTTCTGGTTTGGCGTGATTGGCATCGGCATCCTGCTTCCCCAACTGTTGGGGCTGTTCAGCTCGCCAGCTCGCCAGCACCAGCGCTCCCACCTGGTGCTGGTCTGCAGCCTGAGCCTGGTGGGGATCTTGCTGCTGCGCTACTTCATCCTCTATGCCGGTCAGATGACGGTGCTGTAACATTGCTGCGTGGATGGGCCAGAGATGTGTTTAGTCCTTACACAGGCTTACACATTTTCGGCTCGTTCTTCTCCACGCAGACTCCCCAACCTTCTCGGCATCCACCATGGGGCCAAAGGCCGGATAAACAACAAGCGCCCAGCCGGGCGCTTGTCGTAGTTATCGTGATGACCGGATTCAGGGTGTTGGGCAGGCGCTTGGCGAGCCGCTGTTGCGGGGCCAGAGGGTGGATCCGTCGCTTTCAGAGAGCGGCAGGAATGTGACGCCTTCGCTCATGTTGGCAGGGGGCAGGTCATCCTCCAGCACATACATCCCCATCGGCAGGCTGCCATAACGCTGGTTGGCCTGCACCTGAGCGACCGCGAGGCTTGAGTAACGCAGGCCGAGCAGATCGAAATGATTGCGCCAGTCCCAACCGGTGAGCCGACTGAGTGCAACCAGCATAAAGTCATTGCCCGGTATGTCGCGCACCCGTTTGCCGCCATAGACCGCATGCCCCGAGTAGGGGAACAGGCTAAAGCCGAGCCTATCCTTGTTGGCATTCCACTGCGCTTCACTGTCGGCTGCCGCGCCGAAGATCCGTGAATGCTGATAGAGCAGGGTGAAGAGAGTGAAGCCATCGTTCAGCCGGGTGCCATCAGTCAGGAGCATACGGTGGGCGCGTAATGCCATCTGGATATAAAACGCCATGCGATAGCCGTTGTGGACGGCGTAGGCATTGCTCTTCCAGGGGGCTTCGTAGCGACTCTCGCCGGTATCGAGCACCTTGCAGTTGGCCCCGAGCACGACGCGGTTGCCACTCCTGTCCCGTACCTGCGCCGCATCAGACATGAACACATAGAAGAGATCCTTGTGATTCATGTGTCCATCCTTGATGGGCGCCGTGTTGCCATCTCTCAGATAATGGGCGCGCCACTTCACCACATAAGGGAAGATGTTGTTGGAGTTTTCCCCCGCCCGGCTGCCGTAGCCACTCCAGTTGTCGGCATCGTCTGCCGCAGCGTACTGCACGTTCAACCGGTTGGTCTGTAGGTTGTGGCCCAGTTCGTGATTGTCGAGCCAGCCGGTCGGGCTGATGCTGCCGGAAGAGTCCCACGGGTTGCCACTGCAACCACTGCCGCAATGGGCATTCTGGTCATAGTTGGCATGCTGGATGATGGTGCGGGTATGAATCGACTCATCGAGACACCCCTCCCCCAACAGTGCCACGCAGGCGTTTTTAACATCCGCAGGCAGCGACTCATCGAGCCCCTTGCCCTGAATTTTCAGGCCCGCCAGGGTGTAGACACCATTGATGTGATCCCGGGCGATGCTGTCGAGCAGGGCATTGGTGTCGGGGATGACGCCACCCACCGCCTTGGTGAAGCGATCCCGGCGCAGATGCTGTTCTGCGCCATCGGCCCGCAGATCGATATGGGGCAGCTCGGTTTGTTCCAGCCGCTCGTTGAACTCGCGGATCTGCTGCTCATCACTGAAATCCATGATGGCCGGATGACGGGTGACGCCCGTGGCGCTCACCTGGACGGCCAGCGATGCTGCCCCCCCTTCCAGATAGAGATAGATAGGGCCGCCATAGGGCGAGGTGAAGGTGACGCTGCCCCCCTTGGCCAAGATCAGTCGTCCGGTGGTCAGCTCCAGCGGGGCTCGATAGATCTTCTGCTCATAGGCGCGATTGGTGTTGGGCCTGTGGTAGTTGAGTCGGACGGTAGCGGACACATCGGCGTTATCGGTGCGTCTCAGGGTGATGGTTTGTCCCGGCAGGGCATACCAGCCGGTGGTGGTCCACTGCCCGCTGTAGGGAACCGCAATGCGCCGACTGTCGGTGAGCGTTGCGGGATAGGCATAGTGAGTCGCTTGTCCCTTCACTACCTTGCTGCGATCGGTGACGTACTCCCCCAGATCGGGTTGGGCCGGGGTACGAGTGCGGGCATAGCTCACCAGCCAGTCGGCAAACATCGCCTGCTGCCAGGATTGATGCTCATCCCAGGCGATGGGGTAGTCGATGGCGGCACGGTATTTGTCGGCCAGCAGCAGGGTGGCGGGCAGCAGTGTCGCGCCCTCACGGGCAAAGGGGCTGATCCCGGCCTTGTCGAGGGTGATGGCCCCATTTCTCAGCCAGTCGGCACCCAGCTTGAACTGCTGGTTGAAGCTCTCCGAGCCACCGCAATTGATAAAGTTGCCGCCGCAGCTATCGAGCCACTGGGTCGTGAAGTTGCGATCCTGAAGGTTGCCAAGCAGGGTATCGACCGCCATCAGCTGGGCGTCGGGTGCCATGATGGTGTTCACTGCCAGATCGCTGGCTCTGAGTTTTGACCAGTAGTTGCCCCAGGTGACCAGCCCCATATCGAGATAGAGGGGGCTTAGCAGCGGGCTGGCATCGCGCCGATAGTTGGAGAGCAGCAGCGGGATCCCGGCCGCTTTGGCCTTGGCGATCCCCTGTGCGATCCCCTGATACCCCAGCCCCTGGCGGTCGATATCGCTGATCACGATAAGCTCCGGCGCCATGGTGTCGATACAGTCGCTCAGCGCCTGATAATCGCAGGTATTGGCCGGGTTGATGCTGTGCTTGTCGGGATAGATCGCCTTGAGCCAGTCACGCACGCCTTCGTTGTGGGGAAAATAGACGCTATCGGCGCGGCTTGGCATCTGGGCGGTGAGGATGCGCAGGCCATCGCTATCCTTGCCCCGGGTCAGCCAGCCAATCAGCCCCTTGAGCAGCGCCTCGCTCTGCGCTGTGCGGTCAACGGAAAACAGGTTCGCCCCCATGGCGGCCTGACGGTAATCGGCTTGCTCGGAGACCATCACCAGCCCCCGGATCTCGCTCTCCCCCTTGCCATTGATGTTGGAGGGGAGCAGGGTCACCGTGCTCTCCGGCTGGAAGCTGGAAAAGGTGATGGAGTCGTGGCTCGGGTTCCAGCTGATCTGTGCCATTCCCTGATAGAGGCTGCGAACCAGCTCGGTGCGGTGAGCCTCACTGTCGGCAATCGCCGCACGGGCATGGGCGATCAGGGATTGCTCGCTGGCAAGGGTATGATCTTCCCGGGCAATGGCATTGGCGGCATCGCTGATAAAGCGGGCCGAGATCTGACAATCGGCGCGCATGGGTGCTGTGGTGTAGGTGTTGCCCGTCAGTGTTCCCTCACATCCTGCGATCTGTGTCAGTACGAAGCCACTTTCGGGCTGCACGGTGAAACGGCCCTGCTCATCGGCGTTCAGACGCAGGGCGTCGGGGCTTAGCGCGCCCCCCTGAGAAGCTTGAGTGGTGGCGTTGAAATAGACGGCTGCACTCTCCTGCGTGAAGCTGGCCGAGATCTGGCAATCGCTGCGCATGGGGCCAGTGGTATAGGTGAGGCCGTCCAGGGTGCCATCACAGCCGCTTATCCCGGTCAGGAGGTAACCGCTGTCAGCCTGTACCGAGAAGCGCCCCTGTTCACCCGCCGCCAACCGCAGGCTGGTGGGGTTCAACTGTCCGCCCGCGCTGCTCTGGCTGGATGCCTCGAAATAGTTGGGGGTGACAGGGGGGCGGATAGGGGTCTCTTCCTGTTCGCCATCACCGCCGCCACAGCCTGTGATCAACAGCGCCAGTAAGGGGGTGAGAACCGTCTTTTTCATTGTTTGATACGTTCCTTGTGTTACGACGGGTGGGAGGAGTCGGTAGTCTAATGAGCGGTTTCGTTTATTTCAACGCTGACTGAATGGTTAATTATCTTTATTTTCAGCATGTTGGATGTGTTTTTTGGCCGGCGTTTGCCGTATTTGGTGTTGCTGGCGCAGCAGAACCGATAGGGATGGGGCGAGCACCCCATCAGCACAGGCCATACCAGCCTGAGCTCACCGTAATGAGTCGCTTCACCGGGTTAACAGGGGATGCCGGGCCGCAGGTTTTGCCTGCAACCCTCGCAGGGGGGATGTCAGACGGATGGGTGAGCGGCGGGGCCGATCATTGCCAGCGCCCGCATTTCCAGCCGCTGCTCGCCGGGGCGGCAGACCAGCACCGAGCCTTGCTCGAACCAGTCTCCCAGCACGATGCGGCGGGCATGCTGGCCGTCCAGGGTGAAGTCGTGGATGGCGGGTCTGTGGGTGTGGCCGTGGATCATCATCCGGCAGTCGTGGGCGCGCAGGGTGTCGTCCACCGCCGCGGGCGTCACATCCATGATGATCTGGCTCTTGTGGGCATTCTCCATCTGGCTTTGGCCGCGCATCTTGCAGGCGATGGCCTGACGGCGGGCAAGCGGCAGTCGCAAAAAGAGCCAGCGCAGCCACTTGAGCTGGGTGATACGACGAAACTTCTGATACCCCAGATCCAGGGTGCAGAGCAGATCGCCGTGGCTCAGCACCACCCGCTCCCCATAGAGGTCGATCACGCAGGGATCCCCCAGCAGGGTCATCCCCGCGCGCTTGGCAAACTGCTGGCCCAGCAGAAAGTCACGGTTGCCGTGGATAAAGTAGATGGGCACGTTCTGCTGGCTCAGGGCCAAAAAGGCATCGGCCATCTGTTGATGGAGCGGATTGGGGTCATCATCGCCAATCCAGAATTCGAAGAGATCCCCCAGCACATAGAGGGCATCGGCGCCGGGGGCGTCGTGCTCGAGAAAGCGCACCAGTGCCGCGGTCATATCGGGCCGCTGGGCAGAGAGGTGAATGTCACTGATAAAGAGGGTGCTCATGATGTGGGGATCGGGCTCTCGGTCGAAACAGGGCAAACAGGGCAAACAGGGGTGGCAGAGATAGTAGACACAACAGGGGACGGATCGTGTGCTGCGGGCGCCATCGCGCCAGTTAAGGTATGGATATCGTCACGGGATGGCGGCTGCCATGACAGCTCGGCCAGATTGCATCCCTCCAGCGTCAGCAGCGCTTCATAAGGATCGCCCGCCAGACCCAGCAACTGGCACATGGCCGCTTCCCCTTTCACTCCCTCTTCAAGGCGCAGGCGCAATACCTCCTGATAGAAAGCATCGCCAAAGCGTTGTAGCAAAGCTGCCATCAGGGTGAGGTGGCGCCAGCCATTCAGCGTCTCGATGGGGGCGGCGGTGACGTAGAGCTCCAGCGGCCAGCTGGCCTCGCTCTTGTCAGAACCGCTATTAGCAAAGTGCTGGTCGAGGCAGGAAAAGGTGCGCTCCAGCAGCCAGACATTGTCGCCCTTGTGGCTCGCCTGCCAGCCTTGCTCTGCAAAAGTAGCGGCAAACGCCGCCGGATCAGCATGCTGGCAGAGAATATCAAGATCGCTGCCCGGCCGATCCAGGCCGATGGCGAGCGTGCTCACCAGTGCCATATCGGCGCACTGCGCGGCCAGCTCATCCCACACACCGGCGGTGAGCAGGGCATGGGCCGAGCGCTGGCGCGGGTTTCCGTGGGCCAGATAGTCGAGGCGGCGCCAGTTTGGGCTGGCAGTGGGGGAGGCAGATGGAAAAACTGCGGCCGGGGCCGCAGTTTTGTCAGTGCCGAGTCGGCAGAGATCAGTCAGCAAGGGTCACCTTGGTGATCACCACGTCTTCGGTCGGCACGTCCTGATGGATACGGCCGTAGTTGCCGGTCTTGACGCCCTTGATCTTGTTGACCACGTCCATGCCGGCGGTCACTTCACCGAATACGCAGTAGCCGAAGCCCTGGGTGGTGGCGGATTTGAAGTCGAGGAAGTCGTTGTTGTTCACGTTGATGAAGAACTGGGCGCTGGCAGAGTGCGGCTCCATGGTGCGGGCCATGGCGATGGTGCCGATCTTGTTGGAGAGACCGTTGGCCGCTTCGTTCTTGATGGGAGCGCGGGTGTCTTTCTCTTCAAAGCCCGGGGCATAGCCGCCGCCCTGGATCATGAAGCCGTCGATGACGCGGTGGAAGATGGTGTTGTCGTAGTGACCGTCACGGCAGTATTGCAGGAAGTTGGCCACGGTTTCCGGGGCTTTTTCAGCATTCAGGGTGAGGGTGATGTCGCCGTGATTGGTGTGCAGAGTGACCATGATATGTCCTTTCATTTGATGCGGACGACGAAGTGCCCGCAGGTGTATGGCATAAAGTGGTGGCAATTCTAGCCCATCAGGGGCTGGCGGCATAGTCTCTCAGGCGCCGTAACCGTGCTGGCAGGCGGGATTGGCCACGTTTTCTGCCTCGTTTTCTGCCCCTGAACGGGGTATTATGACCAACCATTTTACTCACAGGCAGTGGTTAGAAGATGCTGAAGATATACAACACACTCACTCGTCAAAAAGAAGAATTCAAACCTATCCACCCGGGCAAGGTGGGCATGTATGTGTGTGGTGTCACCATCTACGATCACTGTCATATCGGCCACGGCCGCACCTTCGTCGCCTTTGATGTGGTCGCTCGCTACCTGCGTTACGCCGGTTATGACCTCACCTACGTGCGCAACATCACCGACGTGGATGACAAGATCATCAAGCGTGCCGCTGAAACCCGCGTCACCTGCGACGAGCTGACCGAGCGTCTGATTGGCGACATGCACGCCGACTTCGACGCCCTCGGCATGGTGCGCCCGGATATCGAACCGCGTGCCACCCAGCACATCGAAGAGATCATCGAGCTGGTGCAATCCCTGCTGGATAAAGAGCACGCCTACGTGGCGGATAACGGCGATGTGATGTTTATCGTCGAATCCTACGCCGACTACGGCAAGCTCTCCGGTCAGGATCTGGAGCAACTGCAAGCCGGTGCCCGCGTTGACGTGGTCGATGCCAAGCGCAACCCGCTCGACTTCGTGCTGTGGAAGATGTCCAAGCCCGGCGAGCCGACCTGGGAAAGCCCCTGGGGCCCGGGCCGTCCTGGCTGGCACATCGAGTGCTCCGCCATGAACTCCAAGCACCTTGGCAACCACTTCGACATCCACGGCGGCGGCTCCGATCTGCAGTTCCCGCACCATGAGAACGAGATCGCCCAGTCCTGCTGCGCCCACGGTGGCGACTACGTCAACACCTGGATGCACAGCGGCATGGTGATGGTGGATAAAGAGAAGATGTCCAAATCTCTTGGCAACTTCTTCACCATCCGTGACGTGCTGGCCCACTACGACGCCGAAACCGTCCGTTACTTCCTGATGTCTGGCCACTACCGCAGCCAGCTCAACTACTCGGAAGATAACCTCAAGCAAGCCCGCGCCGCGCTGGAGCGCATGTACACCGCCCTGCGCGATCTGCCGGTAGCTGCCGCTGCCGGTGGCGACGAGCAGGTAGCGCGCTTCAAGGAAGCGATGGACGACGACTTCAACACCCCGGAAGCCTACTCCGCCCTGTTCGATCTGGTGCGCGAGATCAACCGCCAGAAGGGTGAAGATATGGCCGTAGCCGCCGCGCTGGGCGCCCGTCTGCGCGAACTGGGCGCCGTGCTCGGCATCCTGCAGCAAGACCCCGAAGCTTTCTTGAAGGGTGATGAAGCGGATGAAGAAGTTGCCGAAATCGATCGCCTGATCGCCGAGCGCAATCAGGCCCGTGCCGACAAGAACTGGGCCGCGGCGGATGCCGCCCGCAACCGTCTCACCGAGATGGGTATCGTGCTGGAAGACAGCGCCGGTAAGACCAGCTGGCGCCGTGCCTAAGGCCTGCCGGTTGACGACCTGACGCAGAGCGCAGCCTTTGGGCTGCGCTCTTTTTTTCAGGGCCCGGCGCTTGGTTCAAGGCGCGGCCCATGCAAGCGAACATAAGGAAGATGGCACCATGAAGATATCCAGCTGGCCCGTGCTGGCACTGGCCCTCTCTGCAGCGGCCCTGATCGTCCCGGCCCATGCGGGCACCACCACCAGCGGTAAACTCGATCCGACCGCCAGTGCCCGTGCCAAGGCCAAGGTGGCCCAGTTTCTCGACTGGGAGCGCCAAATCAAACCGAGCGGCCTCTATCAGAGCGATCTTGGCGGCGCGCTGCCCACTATCGTCTCCCCCGAGCTGCTCTGCCTGCTCAATGCCGCCTCCAGGGCGCGCGAAATAGCCACTCGCGAGGCCCCCGACGAGAAGCCCCCCTTTGTCGAGGGCAACCCCTTCCTACCCAACGCCTGGGATAACCTGCTGGGCTCGGAGATCCTCTCGTCTCACGCCATCGCTGGCAGCCGGGATCGCAGCGAGGTCAAGGTGCGCTTCACCTTTGGCGAGCCGGGCACCCCGCTTGACGCCCCCAGCGGCACCTACCGTTTTGTCAGCACCTATCTGGTACAGGACGGGCCGCAAGGCGCCCGCATCACCGATATCGACGCCGGCGGCAGCTGCGACTTCTGCCAATCCGGCAGCCTGCGCGCCGCCCTCTATGAGACGCTCACCGCCTATCCCGCCGCAGGGGGAGAGCAGTGCAAGGGGTTGGGGAAATAGTTTTTTAGTTGGGATAGAAGTGTGTTTGGGGAATAGAAATAAAAACCGCAGCTCAAGGCTGCGGTTTTTCATCTTCAAAATAACGTAAGATCATATTGACGTCAAAAATCCAAAATAATATGAATGACAGTTCACTTCTTTAGTGTAGTTTTTCTCAGCAGTCTTCTGAGCATGATCTTTATTTCTTTCAATTCATTTCCTAACAAGTCTATTTTTTGATCTAATGATAGAGTGAGCGTATCATCTGATGTATCTGGAAGATAGGTACCCGCGTCAAGATCAAACCATTGTGAGCTTGCAAGATATATGTCTTTTATTTTTCTCTTTGACAGTTCTCCACCTTCAATTAATTTGTTTTTTAGTCCAGCCTTACTATCATCTGAACCGTGATTAATGAATATTGTTACAGGGTTGCAATTGGATTGTTCAGTGTTTTGAGTGTTCAAAACGAAATCAACTAGACCAGACTGATCAGCATGGGCAGAGTAATAACTGGAGAAGTCAAAAATAGATGCTTTACTATTTTTCATTCTTTGAGTTAGCGTGGAGCTACCATTGGCTTCTTTGGCCTGATAACCAGTAATTATAATCGCATTGTTGGAATTATCAGATAATAAATCAAGATAATCGACAACAGGCCCTGCATTGCACATTCCTGAGCTTGCAATAATTATTTTGTGTCTTTTTCGGATAACATCTTCTGGTGTCTTGATTGAGGATTTTTGATTGGTACCAATCTTTCTTAAAATTTGACGTTCGGACACATTATTATCTTTTTCAAAAAGGTCTTTTAATTTTGAATAGTCATCAAACCCCAGTGTTTGCAATAATGACTCATTTATGTACATGCCTTTTCCAGTCGATGTTTTATCAAATAGTCTATCGCTATAAATAGTTGATATTTTATTACCAAGAGGCGAGTGGACACACCATGGAAATCTCTTTGGCTTGTTATTTTCATCATAAGTTGGTGGCATGTTTTTTTCAATTGCAGCCCAGATGTCACATATTAACTCCTGAGTTCTATGCAATGAAAATGCAGGAACTAACAGTGTGCCGTCATTATTTATACAAACGTTGTTAATAACTTTCCACAGTTCAGCGATACGGTTATCTTTTGATTTAACTGTTGGTTCTCTGTTTCTAGAACCATATGTTGACTCTATGACCATATAGTCAGTTTGCGGAAAAGGGTAATGTTCAGATTTGAGTAACGGTAAATATTCAGCACCATCTACATTAACACCGATATCGCCACTAAACAAAATAGTTTTCCATTTGCTGTCAGGACTATTTGGGGTTTTCCAAGATAATGAAATGTGAGCAGCTCCAAGAATATGGCTACTTCGTAAATATGTAAACTTTAGTCCATCTGATAGAGATATTGTTTGCCCCCATTTAAATGGTTGTTCATCAATCAAAAACCATGATATTTCTTTTAAAAGACATTGGTCCATTCCGCTTATTTTTAATGAGTCCAACAACATTACCTCTACAATTTCTTTAGTAGCTTTAGTGGCATAGACTTTTCCAGTGAAACCATACTCAATTAATGTAGGAATTAAACCGCAATGATCTAGGTGGGCATGGGTAAGTAAAATAAAGCTAATTTGCTCTGCATCGAATGGAAAATCCTCAAACTTTTCTACTCTTTGCGGCTCATCACCACCTTGATAAGCACCACAATCGACAAGAAATTGAATGTCCGAGTCAGTGTGATGTAACCAAGAACAAGAGCCACTGACGCCATTAACAGCGCCAACAAAGTTCACTTTTAGCATAAAACCTCCTTGTTTTTTCAATAAAAAATTTAATTGATTCTGATGCCTTTTAGGTGGCTAGTTAGTTTTCATATTGCTGTGCTAAAGAAAAATATTTTTGGATTTCGTAGAATCAAGCATTAGATCATCGTTTAGAAGGCCGTAGGTTCGATTGACGAAGCATAATCAGAGGTTCGAGAAATAAGTCGTTATTACGGTGAAATACTTACTATCGGGCCTTCAATATAAAACCGCTTCCCGAAAGGGATGGGTGCCGCTTGCCGTTATACTCACCATGATTTTTCACCTATGCAACCATGGCGATGACACCTGTTGCATAGGAGTGACAATCTGCTCTCGCCATAGGGTGGTCGAGGGGCTGGCTGCGAGCTAACAACCCGCCCAATCTGTGCCCCGAATAGGCAGGGGACGGTTACCTTGGTGCAATGCGCTGCGCTTGGTGCACCCTACGCCTGTTAACCGGCCTCGGCGTTGCGGGTTGGGTGTTGCCCCTTGTTGTTCGCCGGGGTGATCCCGTTTGTCCCATACCGTAGGGTGCAATGAACGAAGTGAATTGCACCTCTATTCGACGCGGGTTTGCTTGCGGCAACAGGCTTGGCGGATTGCGCCATGGGCTTCACCTGTAAGGGGAGCGGTTACCGCGGACGATTACGCTTCGCTAATCGACCCTACCGACCCTGCTGGCGAAGTTATGCCAACGGGGTTGGCGACCCCTCACCCTAACCCTCTCCCGCAGGAGGAGAGGGGACGGTTGCCTTGGCGCAGGGGCGGGAGACCGGCTGGTCTCCGTGAAAGACGCTACCGCCCCTGACTGTCGCTGCCACATTGCGCCGTTGACCTTGGTTTGGGAAAAGGGGCCAACAGGCGCCGCCAAATATCTTACGGATTCATTGAGCGCTTAACTATGGCGGCCATCACGCAACTATCAGAAACCAGAGGTTTTTTTGCGCTGGCACAAGCTTTTGTTAATCACTGATTGATTAATTGCGGGGTAAACCTTGTGTGGATGGTCGCCTTGGGTAATCCGTCGCTATCACCTTGATTCAAAACGGCGATCACAGACTTTTTGCGCCGTATGTCTAGACTGGGTTGGCCGCGGTCGCTGACCGCCGCCTCTGGATCAGCAGACAGGGTATAACTGAGCTGGCTCACCCCTATGTGTCACTGATGGAGGAGTCGGCCATGTCCGCTACCCGTATCTGGATTAAAAACCCCCTTGCCACCTTTACCCCCGAAACGGTCGATGGCCGCGGCGGGCTGGTGATTGAAAACGGTCTGATAAGCGAGGTGCTGGCGGCAGGCCAACAGCCTGC
The DNA here is from genome assembly GCF_049175135.1 of Aeromonas sp. 600724. Lineage (NCBI taxonomy): Bacteria > Pseudomonadati > Pseudomonadota > Gammaproteobacteria > Aeromonadales > Aeromonadaceae > Aeromonas > Aeromonas sp. 600724. Next base: position 52,407 of record NZ_JAAKUM010000014.1, read on the forward strand.
CCGACCGTGCGAACAGCTGTTCGATGCTCGCGACCATGTGGTGCTGCCGGGCCTTATCAATACCCACCACCACTTCTACCAGACCCTGACCCGCGCCTGGGGGCCGGTGGTCAATCAGCCGCTCTTCCCTTGGCTCAAGACTCTCTATCCGGTCTGGGCCAGATTGACGCCGGATGCGCTGGCGCTGGCGAGCAAGGTGGCGATGGCGGAGCTGCTGCTCTCGGGTTGCACCACGGCGGCCGATCACCACTACCTCTTCCCGCGCGGGATGGAGGAGTCCATCGATATTCAGGTGGCGGCGGTGCGTGAGCTGGGGATGCGCGCCATGCTGACCCGTGGCTCCATGAGCCTTGGCGAAGATGAGGGGGGCTTGCCGCCGCGCCACACGGTGCAGGGGCAGCAGCAGATCCTCGATGACAGTCTGCGGCTGGTGCGCCAGTATCACGAGCGCGGCGCCGGGGCGCAGATCCAGATTGCGCTGGCCCCTTGCTCCCCCTTCTCGGTGACCGAGGAGATCATGGTGGAAAGCGCCAGACTCGCGGCCGAGCTCGATGTGCGGCTGCACACCCATCTGGCGGAGACGCTGGATGAGGAGGCGTTCTGCCTTGCACGCTTTGGCCTGCGCACCGTCGATTATCTCGAAAAGGTGGGCTGGCTTGGCGATCGCACCTGGCTGGCCCACGGCATCCACTTCAATCCGGACGAGATTGCACGGCTGGGGGCGGCGGGCACCGGGGTGTGCCACTGTCCGGTCTCCAATATGCGGCTCGCCTCCGGCATCTGCCCGACCCTGGATCTGGAGGCGGCCGGTGCGCCGGTGGGGCTAGGGGTGGATGGCTCGGCCTCTAACGATGCCTCGAACCTGATGCAGGAGGCCCGTCAGGCGCTCTATCTGCAGCGGCTGCGCTACGGCGCCGAGCGCATCACTCCGCGCAAGGTGCTGGAGTGGGCGACCGTAGGTTCGGCCCGGCTGCTCGGGCGCGGCGATCTCGGTGAGCTGCTGCCCGGCAAGCAGGCAGATCTGGCGCTGTTCAAGCTCGACGACCTGCGCTTTAGCGGCAGTCACGACCCCATCGCGGCCCTGATCTTGTGCGGCGCCGAGCGGGCCGATCGGGTGATGGTGGGTGGCAAGTGGCGGGTGGTGGATGGTGCCATCGAGGGGCTGGATATCGAGCAGCTTATTGCCCGTCACAAGGTGGCCGCCGCCGCGCTGGTGCATGGCTAGCCGACTCTGGTGCCACTCCCTGGCTGTATGGAGTTGGTATTACCTGACAGTTGTCCACAAAAGGGAGTGGTCATATGGCTTCAAACCGGATAACAAAACAGAGCCCCCTACTGTGTTATCTGGAGTCACCGTAGACCTGCAACGAGAAAAACTCAGCCTGCCAGAGCTCGCCAAAGAGCTCAATGACGAGTAACTTCGCCTGTTCGAGCGTCTCAGCCCAGAGTTTCGAGAACGTCAGATTGAGGTCCACTACACCGGAGAACTGGTGGCTGTCGGCACCTTCTTCGTCGGCGCGATCCAAGGGGTTGGCAGGTGTATCTGCAAACCGTGCTGGACTGCTACAGCCGCCACGCCTGGGGACGGCTCTACACCAGCAAGCTGCCGGTGACCTCGGTCTATGTGCTCAATGAAACGGTACAGTCGTTTTTCGAGGCCCACGAGGCACGGGTCTATACCATCCTGTCGGATAACGGGCGCGAGTTCTGTGGGCGCCCAGACCATCATCCCTACGAGCTGTTCCTGCAACTGGAGGGGATTGAGCACCGGACAACCAAGGTACGCAGGCCGCAGAGCAACGGCTTTATCGAACGGCTGCATCGCACACTGCTGGATGAACACTTCCGTATCAAGGGGAGGACGACCTGGTATGAGTCGGTAGAGCAGATGCAGACAGACCTGGGTAGCTACCTGGCGCACTACAACACCCAGCGGCCGCATCAGGGCAGGATGATGGAGGGACTGACGCCCTACAGCATGTTCAAGAAGGGTCTGAAATTGATACCGAAGGAAGTGCGCTCTAAAGTAGCGTAAACAAGACACCGGCTTGAGGCCGGTGTCAGGTGATAACTAGATCTGTACAGCAGCTTAATAGACTTAATTTAAATGACTAACGGCCACTTCATTATTAACTCTACAGTCATTTTTTTTGATAATAAAGTAGCCAGCCAATTTTTTACCAACTCGTTGGGATGGCTTTTCCACTAGCTTATGTAAAACCCAAGATAAAAATATGCACCCACCAGTCACAATCAACAGTGAAACCCAAGCTTTCATGCCAAGATCGAGTAAGATTCTAAGCGCTACATAGCCAGCGACACCATGTATCACATAAAGTGGGTAGCTTATATCTGCCAGGAAATCGAAGAACTTGTTTGACCTGAAAAAATCCTGATACGTAAATGCAAAAATGAAGGTCAGCAATGCAAATGCATAGCTCCATGCTACCGTTATTCCGGCAGCTGCGGGGCCAATATACCATTGCAAACAGAAAAGGCAAAAAATCACTCCAATTAAAAGATATGCTTTGTCTCTTTCAATACGACCACGTTGGACATAGTGAAACACCACCCCAATGAACATATATATAATATATTGCGACACTGTCATAAAGGTCATTGCCAATTGCCACAACCTTGCATCCGTATTACCCCAACCGGGAATATACTTATTAATAACAATCGATGCTATGAAGATAAATGTCGGGGCTAAAAAAACCATGGTTGATTGCTTTCGAAATAGCACAATCAATAACGCACAGACAAAATAAAACTTCATTTCTATCTCTAGCGTCCACACTATTCCATCAATACCTCTTGACCATAAGACATCTCTAATACCAGGTATGTAATGAATCAATACCTCTTGAGTAGTGAATGGCCACTCCCTTGAAAAATAATGCGAGCTAATTAAAATGGCAACCAACGTAATACTAAAACCTACAATATATGTTGGCACAATTCGCAGCATTCGATTGATAGTAAAACCAAACCAACTTGTTTTTTGCAAAGAAAATGGAATTACGAAGCCACTAATGATAAAAAATAATGCTACACCATATGCCCCCCAATTAAATAATGAAAATGCGTTTAATAATGAAACATAAATAGGAATTGCATGCGTTTCAAAGGGAAGCATTGGCGCATTTGTTAACACCTCTACAGCTGCACGGCTTGACCAAAAAACGCCATAGTAATGTGAAATAACTACAGCTAATGCAGCAAAGCCTCTTAGAGTGTTTGCGAAATCAATCCTATTGCTTTTCTGGTTTTGCATATGGTTGACGTAGATAGTGAAAGATTGACAAATTGTAACATGAACTCAAGCACAGTCTGTAGTGGTCAACTAAATCCGGACTCTTGATTAGGCGGATCCTCGGCTTTTGCTGGCGTGACCCCGTAATTGTGTTGATGTGGATGCCGCCAGTTGTAGTAATCGGCGTTGTTGCCCAAATCCCCCAGCAAGTCATGACTTCCCCAGCCCCTGGTGACCGCAACACTCGGGGTTTTCTGACAGGTAGACCCAGGGTATTGAGTTTGTTTATGGCGCTTACATACGCCATGACTTCTCCCACTTGGCCGTTTAGTTACGCAGACTGATTTTCCCCGCCAACAACTGCTTGAACCGATACATCACCGTCTCGGCCAGCGAGCGACGGTGATACCCCGATATCTTCTTCCAGTCCGCTAGCCCTTCCTTGCGCATCACAACACAGCATCATTTCTCGGGTGTCCCTTTTCCATAACGCCGTGCTTTCGCTAGTCAGGATACAGGCTGTCGCCCCCTGTGCGCTAGATAAGCTGATGGCTGGCTTTACTGTCGTCGGCGCCATCCGCATAAACATGTCCCAGCGAGACTTCCGCCGCCACGATATCGTGGCTCACCGGATCTACCGCCAGATGCAACTTGCGCCACACTCGCCGTTTTTCGGCGCAGTGTTTGCTGACCTTTCACTCACCTTCACCAAACACCTTCAGCCCGGTTGAGTCGATAACCAAGTCGGTAACGCGTCCCCTTGGGGGGAGCGATAAGCCACTTTCACCATACGGGCTCGCTTGCAGACACAGCTATAGTCCGGTGCGCACAACGCCAGATTCCTCAACTCGAGCAGGGAGTCGAGTAGTCCCCGAGTGGCCCGCGGGGTGAAGTTGAAAATTCCCTTGAGCATCAGGAAGGTACAGATGGTCTGGTTGGTGTAGAACTGGCTGCGGCCTTGCCGTCCGTGATAGTCGTGGTGAAACCAGTTGCTCATGGCCTCGGCATCAACCCAGAAAGTGGGTGAACCACGGTGAATCAAAGACTTGTTGTATTTAGGCCAGTTGGTGATGGGGTGCAGCGAAATGCCCATGATGCAAACTTGAAGAGGATGGTGATGAGCAGATCACCGAGTCCTCAGCTAGTTCCATTCAAGCTGCATCGATTTGGGCAACAACGCCTAGCAATCCATCAGGTAATAGCTGATATCCAGCTTCGCTTCCCGCAGGTTCAGGTATCCCGTTGCTGGGAGCCACTGTGACTTCAAGCTTCTGAACAGCAACTCCATCGGGACGTTATCCCAGCAGTTACCACCATGATTCATGCTCCAGGCCATGCGATAGCGCCACTGTCGTTGCCGAAATGCCCGACTGCCCTATTGGCTGCCCTGGTCGGAGTGAAACAGCACACCCTGATTGACAAGCCCGCTGCTGATAGGGCATCTCCAGAGCTTTGATGGCCAGATCTACATCAGGCTTACCAGAGATCGTCCAGCCCACAACTCGCTGGGTATGCAGGTCGAGCATCACAACCAGATAATGCCAACTAGCCCCTGCCCAAACCTAGGTGATATAGCCACACCTGATTGAGTTGCTGGACATCAAATTTGCGGGCCAGCAGATCGGGAATATCCGGTCGTGCAGACCGGGCACCTTATAACGGTGTGCGCCCGGCTGTTTGGATGCCAACCCGGATTCCTTCATCAGGTTACGGACTTTGAATCGGCCAATCTGATACCCCAGCGTTCGCATCATCGACATCAAGGCGCGACTGCCTGCGGAATCCCGGCTCTCTTTGAACAAACGGCGCAACTAACGGCACTGTTGCATGCACTCACGGTTAATTACTCTCCTACGAACCAGATAATCATAAAAACAGAACGAGGGAGCATCGCAAGCGCAGCAGACCAAAGTGATGAGGGCTTTCCTCCAAGTCCTGTCAGGGATATCTAACGGGCTAAATGATCTGAGAGTAGTAACCAAAGCGAAAACAGGGACCGTAGAGCAGGACGGAGCCTCTCAGACCACCAGTCAGAGAACATTAGGCACCACGCAGCGCTTTCATGGCCATGAATACCCGGTTGGAGAATGGAATAACTTACCAAGCAAGGAGTGGTGGAAGTAATCGGCCATACCCTGCCCCACGCGGTAAATTCCTCGGCTATATACAGACCCGATAAAAGCCTGCCTTCAGCAGGCTTTGTTGTTATGAAGCTGTGGACTCAGCACAATCGCTGTCGCCACTTTGGCGCCATTTAGGAAAAAGAAAAAGGCCACTATTTCTAGTGGCCTTTCGTAACTCTTTGATTTTAATGGTGCCCGAGGCCGGAATCGAACCGGCACGACGCGAACGTCGAGGGATTTTAAATCCCTTGTGTCTACCGATTTCACCACTCGGGCACCGCAATCGGTATCAAGCTCGCGTGGCGGGCTTGTCAATATGGAGGCACGTTCCGGAGTCGAACCGGACTAAACGGATTTGCAATCCGCTGCATAACCGCTTTGCTAACGCGCCATGCAAAAGAGAGTTGGCTCTCTATTGTCTAAATTTGGAGCGGGAAACGAGACTCGAACTCGCGACCCCGACCTTGGCAAGGTCGTGCTCTACCAACTGAGCTATTCCCGCATTGGTTTGGCTGACTGCCTGACTACGAGGACGCATTCTAGCGATGTTCCTCGCCCAGTCAACCAGAAATATTTAATTACCTGATCGTTCGGGCGTTTTTTGCCCTTTTTGAACAGTTTTAGCGCCTTTGGCCGTTTCCTGCCTCAAATCAGCGGAAACCTCACCTTGCGGCGCAGGTGACTCACAGGTTGGCGTGGTGGGTCAAATCTCCCCAGGCGGCCTTCATGTACTGGAACATCGACCAGAAGGTGAGCACGGTGGCGACATAGAGCATCACATAGGCGAGCCACACCATCCAGACGTTGTATTGCCAAATCAGACCGGTCAGCGACACCATCTGGATCATGGTCTTCCACTTGCCAATCCAGCTGACCGCAACCGAGGAGCGTTTGCCGAGCTCGGCCATCCATTCGCGCAGGGCGGAGATGATGATCTCGCGGCCAATCATGGTCATGGCGGGGATGGTCACCCAGATGGTGTTGTAGTGTTCGACGATAACCACCAGTGCGGCGGCAACCATGATCTTGTCGGCAACCGGGTCAAGGAAAGCGCCAAAGGCAGTGGACTGATTGAGCTTGCGAGCCAGATAGCCATCAAACCAGTCGGTGGCAGCGGCCAGAATAAAGATGATGGCGGCAGCCAGATAGGACCATTGATAAGGCAGATAGAACAGGATGACGAAGACGGGAATGAGCAAAATCCGGAAAAACGTCAACAGGTTAGGTATGTTTGTCATTATTTTCAGCCACTTCTTGTACGTCGCTACATAGTGCGCCAAAGCCGATTTGCGATGCAACCGCACTGGCGCCCGTCTTGGTCTTTTTAATCCATCAATCTTCTCAAAATGCGAGGGCCATTATGGCATTTACGGCCCCCCCGCGTCACGGCTCTTGTGCATCAAGGAGTTAGCGATTATGCCATGCCGCTAACCCTGCTCAGGCGCTGTGCAAGCCATCGTGGATGGTCTGGGCCAGCTCCTGACTGATGCCGGGTACCTTGGCCAGTTCATCCACGCTCGCCTTTTTGACCTCCTGCAGGCCGCCCAGATACTTGAGCAGTGCCTGCCGCCGCTTTGGCCCCACCCCCGGAATATCCTCCAGACTGCTGCTGGTGCGGGCCTTGGCCCGTCTGGCCCGGTGGCCGGTAATGGCAAAACGGTGGGATTCATCGCGAATATGCTGAATAAGGTGCAAAGCGGGCATATCTGCCGGCAAATGCAGCTCTTCGTGGCTCTCCCCCATGATAAGCGTTTCCAACCCGGCCTTGCGGGTCACCCCCTTGGCAATTCCCACCAGCAGCGGATATTTGCCGCCGAGGAACTCCAGCTGACGGGCCAGGATCTCTTCGGCGCGGCGCAGCTGGCCGAGGCCACCGTCGATAAACAGCACGTCCGGCACCTTGTCCGGCTCCTGCTGCTTGCCAAAGCGGCGCTCCAGCGCCTGCTCCATCGCCGCGTAGTCATCACCGCCGGTGATACCGTCGATATTGAAACGGCGATATTCCGATGAGAGCGGCCCCTCCCGGTTGAACACCACGCAAGAGGCCACCGTGCGCTCCCCCATGGTGTGGGAGATATCGAAACACTCCATGCGGGCGATGGGGCGCTCCAGCTCCAGCAGCTCTTCCAGCTGATCGTAGCGAGCGGTGATGGTGCTCTTGTGAGCAAGCCGCGATCGCAACGCCGTCTCGGCGTTGATAGAGGCGAGCTTGATAAAGCGGGCCCGTTCGGCGCGGGTACGGCTCACCACCCGCACCTTGTAGCCTGCGGTCTGGCTCAGTGTCTCGGCGATGACGCTCTCATCCTCCAACGCCACATCGAGCAACACCTCACTCGGGATCTGCCGTCCCCCCTGCCCCGACAGATAAAACTGCAGCAGGAAGGATTGCACCACCTCGTCAAGTTGGGTATCGGCCGGCACTTTCGGGAAGTAGCTGCGCGAACCCAGCACCTTGCCCTGACGAATAAAGAGCACGTGGATGCAGGCCGCACCTTGCTGGAAGGCGACCCCCACCACATCCAGCTCGTCCAGCACGTTACCGCTCACCGACTGCTGTTCGGTAACCCGGCGCAGCGCCAGGATCTGATCCCGGTAGCGGGCCGCCTCTTCAAAGCGCAGATCACCGCTGGCGGACTCCATCTTGCCCACCAGCTCGCCTATTACCTGCTGGTTCTTGCCCGCCAGAAACAGCTTGGCCAGCTCCACCTGCTGGGCATATTCGGCCTCGCTCACCAGTCCGGGCACGCAAGGGCCAGCGCAACGCTTGAGCTGATAGAGCAGGCAAGGACGGGTGCGGTTGGCATAGACCGCATCCTCGCACTGGCGTACCGGAAATATTTTCTGCATCAGATGCAAACTCTCGCGCACCGCGCCGCCAGAGGGGTACGGGCCGAAGTACTCCCCCTTCACCTTGCGGGCGCCGCGATGGACGCCGATACGCGGATGCTGGTGCGCGGTGATGATGATCCAGGGGTAGGATTTGTCGTCCCGCAGCAGCACGTTGTAACGAGGTTGGTACTGCTTGATGAGATTGTGCTCGAGGATCAGCGCCTCGGTCTCGGTGTGGGTGACGGTGACCTGAATATCGGCGATCTGGCGCACCAGGGTGCGGGTCTTGATGCTGTCGACGTTGGTGCGAAAGTAGGAAGCGAGCCGCTTTTTCAGATCCTTGGCCTTGCCCACGTAGATCACGGTGCCACCGCTGTCATACATGCGGTAGACGCCACTCTGATGTGTGACGGCGCTCAGAAACGCCTTGCTGTCGAAGAGAGGTTCGGGAGAGAGGGTCATCAGCTACTCGGCTCACACAAAGGCAAAAATTGACGGGCAGAGCATACTGCCCTCGCAGCCCGAAAAGCAAAAGGGCAGAAAAGCAAAAAGGCGGCACGCGCCGCCTTTGTGACCACACGCCACCCGATTAGAGGGTATCGGCATCCAGCATGCCATAGCGAATGGCCAGATGGGTCAGTTCCACGTCACCGTTGATCCCCAGCTTGCTGAACAGACGATAGCGGTAGCTGTTGACCGTCTTCGGGCTCAGGTTGAGCTGCTCGGAGATATCGGTCACCTTCTGCCCCTTGGTAATCATCATCATGATCTGCAGCTCGCGCTCGGAGAGGGACTTGAAGGGATTCTCGTCAGCGGAGGCAAATTGGCTGAGGGCCATCTGCTGGGCAATCTCCGGGGAGATGTAGCGCTGACCTGAGTGCACCAACCGGATCGCCTGGATCATCTCGTCAGGGGCAGCACCCTTGGTCAGGTAACCGGCGGCGCCGGCCTGCATCACCTTGGTGGGGAACGGATTTTCTGAATGAATGGTCAGCACTATGATGCGTACATCGGGGCGGATCCGCAGAATTTTGCGGGTCGCTTCCAGACCACCAATACCCGGCATGTTCATGTCCATCAGGATCACGTCCGGATGGTGTTGGCGACAGAACGTAACTGCGGTCTCGCCGCTCTGTGCCTCACCCACCACCTTGATCCCGCGCACATCTTCAAGAATGCGTCTTATCCCTGTACGCACCAGCTCATGATCATCGACCAGGAATACATTTATCACCCAAACACCCCGTTTTATCTCGTTTTAGCCGCCCGGTTAGGGTTAACAGGGCGTCTTGCATCATAACCAAACTCGTCGCTTTGGCAAACCATGCACGCCAAAAGTTTGAGAAAACCCATGTTTAGCGTTTAAAATCAAATAATTATATAAATTTTCAAAACAAAAAACGGTGCCTTGCGACACCGTTTTTCATGACGTTAGTGCTGTGGCCATCACTTGGCCAAAAAGGCCCGCACCTTCTCCAGATCGGCCTGGGTATCCACCCCGACCGGCGGCGCTTCAAGGGCCTGGGCGACGTGGATCTTCTCCCCGTACCAGAGCACCCGCAGCTGCTCCAGCGCCTCGACCTGCTCCAGCACGCTCGGTGCCCAGTCTACGTAACGCTGGATAAAGCCGGCGCGATAGGCGTAGATACCGATATGACGCTGGTAGTGGTCACCAATCTGCTCGTGACTGTTGGCAAAGCGATCCCGATCCCAGGGAATGCTGGCGCGACTGAAGTAGAGGGCGTAGCCATCCTTGTCAGTCACCACTTTCACTGCGTTCGGGTTGAACGCCTCTTCGGCATCCTTGATCGGCACCGACAAGGTCGCCATCGGCGCCGTGGCGGCGGCCAGATTATCCGCTACCTGACGAATGATGGCGGGCGGAATGAGCGGCTCATCCCCCTGCACATTGACGATGATGGTATCGGCGGCAAAGCCGTAGTGACGGCACACCTCGGCCAGACGCTCGGTGCCGGACTGGTGATCCGGTGAGGTCATGCACACCTCGACGCCGGTGCTCAGCAGTGCTTGCTGCACCCGCTCGTCATCGGTGGCAACGATCACCCGATCGGCACCCGATTGCAGGGCTTTCTCCACCACGTGCTGCACCATGGGCTTGCCATGGATATCGGCCAGCGGCTTGCCCGGCAGACGGGTTGACGCATAGCGGGCCGGAATGACGACGACGAAACTCATGACGGCAGCTCATCGCTGTTGAGCGGACGGGCACGGTTCTCCAGCAGCACCGGGATCCCCTCCTCCAGCGGATAGGCCAGCTTGTCAAAACGGCAGACCAGCTCATGAACTGCTTTGTTGTAGTGCAGCTTACCCTTGCAGACCGGGCAGGCGATGATGTCGAGCAACTTGATGTCCAAAGCCAAAACGATACTCCTTCAACGATGTCGCGCTGGCGGCTTCATCACGCCAGCGATGGATGTCGAGCAACCAGCTATTCCATGCGGGGCATATCAAGCCCCTGCTCCCCCGCCGAGGCGAGAGAGCTTAATCTTGCGCCCTGGTCGCGCCCTTTGCCTTCGCCCCCAGCTTGTGCAACAAGGTATCGAGCAAGGAGGCGGGCAACTCGGCGCTGACCGGCAGATACCACCAGTTCTCGAGGGCAAACGGACGACACTTGACCGCATCCTTCTCGGTCATCAGCAGCGGCTTGCTGGCAAAGCGGCCCACCAGCTCATCCCGATCGAAGGGGTGATGATCGCCGTAGGCGGCCTGCTGCTCCAGCTGGTAGCCGAGCCCTTCCAGGGTGGCAAAGAAGCGGGGCGGATGACCAATCCCCGCCAGCGCATCGACCGGCCCCGACAAGGGGGCAGCCAGCGGGGCATCGTCGCGCACCCGGCGCGGGGTGTCGGCGACCAGTTGCATGGGGTACTCCCCCTTGCCCGGCTCGCCGCCGTTGCAGATGATGGCGTCCACCCGTTTGAGACGAGTGACCGGCTCGCGCAGCGGCCCCATCGGCAGCAGGCAGGCATTGCCGAAACGGCGCGCTCCATCCACCACCACCAGCTCGATGTCGCGGGCCAACGCATAGTGCTGCAGACCATCGTCGGTGATGATGATATCCACTTCACCGCTCTGCTCCAGCAGTCGTACCGCGTCGGCCCGTTTTGGGGCAACCACCACGGGGCAGCCGCAGCGCCGGGCAATCAGCACCGGCTCATCACCTGCTTGCGCCGTGGTGCTGGTTTCATCCAGCCGATAGGGGTAATGGGGCGCCTTGCCGCCATAACCACGGCTCACCACCCCGGGGCAATAGCCGCGGGCTTGCAACTGTTCCACCAGCCAGACCACCACCGGCGTCTTGCCGTTGCCGCCCACCGAGATATTGCCCACCACGATCACCGGCAAGGAGGAGCGATACCCCTTGCGCCAGCCGTGGCGATAGGCGTAGCGGCGGGTGCCGCTGATGATGGCAAACAGCAGGGCAAAAGGGGCCAGCAACCAGCGCCAGCCACTTTTGCGATACCAGAGCCGTTCCAGCATCAGGCCTTGTTTCCTGCATTGCCAAACTGAATGGCACGCAGTTGGGCATAGGTGCCGCGCTGCTCCATCAATGCTTCGTGGTTCCCGCGCTCGACGATATGACCTTCGTCGATCACCAGTATCTCGTCCGCCTTCTCGATGGTAGAGAGACGGTGGGCGATCACCAGCGAGGTACGCGCCTTGCAAAGCTCGTCGATAGCCGCCTGAATGTGGCGCTCGGATTCGGTATCGAGGGCCGAGGTGGCCTCATCCAGCAGCAAAACAGGCGCATCGCGCAGCAGAGCCCGCGCAATGGCAACACGCTGGCGCTGACCACCGGAGAGGGATGCACCGTTTTCGCCAACCACAGTGTCATACCCGTTGCTCATCTTGCTGACGAACTCGTCGGCATGAGCGATACGGGCTGCCTGCACGATCTGGTCGCGGCTGTATTTGTCTTCTGCGGCGTAGGCGATGTTGTTGGCCACCGAGTCATTGAACAGGTGAACATGCTGGGAGACCAGCGCGTACTGCTTGCGCAGCTCGCTCAACTTGTATTCGCGGATGTTGATGCCGTCCAGCAGGATCTCGCCCTGATCGATGTCGTAGAAGCGGGTCAGCAGGCTGGCAATGGTACTCTTGCCAGAGCCGGAACGGCCCACCAGCGCCACCGACTTACCCGCCTCCACCTTGAAGCTGACGTTGTGCAGCGCCGGGGTGTCCTTGGTCGGGTAGGTGAAGGTGACGTTGCGAAACTCGATCTCGCCGCGAGCACGCTCCAGAGTGCGGGTGCCGGTATCCTGCTCCGGCTCGGTGTCGAGCAGACCAAACAGGCTGTGGCAGGCAGTGATGGCGCGCTGGAACTGGTTGTTGACATCGGTCAGGCTTTTTAGCGGTTTGAGCAGCATCATCATGGAGGTGATCATGACGGTAAACGTACCGGCAGTCAGCTCGCTGCGCACACTGTCGATGGTGGCTACATAGAGGAAGGCAGCCAGCGCGATGGAGGCCACCATCTGCACAACAGGACTGCCGATGGCATCAGCGGCGACCATTTTCATGGTCTGCTGGCGCATGTTGTTGCTGACCTGGAAGAAGCGTTTCTCTTCCACCTTCTGGCCACCAAACATCAGCACCTCTTTGTGCCCTTTGAGCATCTGCTCGGTGGAGGTGGTGATATCCCCTACCGCCTGCTGGATGTGACGGCTGATCTGGCGGAAACGGCGGCTGATAAGGCCGATGATGACCCCCACCAGCGGGCCAACCACCAAAAAGATCACTGACAGCTGCCAGGAGTGCCAGAACATCAGGCCGAGCAGGCCGACCACGGTCGCCCCTTCCCGCACCAGGGTCACCAGCGTGGTGCTCGCCGCCGAGGAGACCTGACTGGCGTCATAGGTCACCTTGGAGAGCAGATGACCGGTGTTCTGACGGTCGAAGAAGCTCATCGGCATTGCCACCATGTGATTGAACACCTGCTGTTGCAGACGCATCACAACGTGGTTGCCGACCCAGGCCATGCAGTAGTTGGAGAGAAAGTTGGCGACACCGCGCAGGGCCACGATGCCGAGGACGAAGAAGGGCATCCATTTCAGAACGGTGCTGTCGTTGCCATTGATGCCCTGATCGATCAGCGGCTTGATGGAGTAGACAAAGGTGGTATCCACGGCGGCGTAGCCCAGCATCCCGATGATGCCACCGACCAGGCCCAGCTTGCGATCACGGACATAACCGAGCAGGCGTTTGAATACTGGCCAGCTCTCTTGTGAGGTTTCTTGTTGCATGAATAGCCGTTAGTAATGGAAATGACGGGCTATTCTAGCCAAAGCGCAGGATTACACCAAGCGTCGCCACCGATATAGAATCCATCCGCTGCGGAAATGACGGATTATTGCTCAAACCACACTCTCGGCCGCCACCACTCACCACTGCGCCGGTACCAGGGCCCCAGATCTCGCTCGGCTGTGACGCTCAAGCCCTCTGCGGCGGGTTCGACCAGCATCGCCCCTTGCTGACCGGTGATCCACTGGCGGGCATCCTGATAGCGAGCAACCACATCGGGACGAGGAAAGCCCCACTGATTCATAAAACCGGCGCTGTGGATCACCTCCTGCGCCGCTACCGCCGCGACAAACGGGGGCGTGGAGGAGGTGCGACTGCCATGATGCGGGCTCACCAGCAAGGTGCTGGCCAACCCCTCTCCCTCCAGCGCCACCAGCCGCTGCTCGGCTTGCCGCTCGATATCTGCGCTCAGCAGCACGCTGCGCTGCCCATCGCTGATGCGCACCACGCAGCCATCGTTATTGCGCCCGCCACCGGGGCGTTCTGGCCAGAGCACAGCAAACGAGAGCCCCTGCCAGCGCCACTGTTGCCCACGCTGGCAGAGCGTCGTTCCCTCACTGAAAGGGTAAGAGGAGAGCTCGTGGCGCACCGGCATGGCGCTGAGCAGTCGCTTGCGATTGCCGGCATGGTCCCGATCCTTGTGGCTGATGATGAGGCGATCGATGACCCGGATCCCCAGATGGCTCAGCTGGGGCAGGATCACCGCGTCCGCCATGTTGTAGCCTCCGGGATAGCGATCGCCGGTGTCATAGAGGATGGCACGCTCCCCCTTGCTGATCAGCACCGCCAGCCCCTGCCCCACATCCAGCACCCGCAGTTGCCAGCGGGCAGGCGTTGGCCAGAGCGCCAGCAACAGCGCACAAAGACCCGGTAGCCAGAGCCAGCGGGCCGGGCGCCACTGCGCGGCGAACCAAAGCAGCAACAGCAAGGTGCAGAGTGGCAGCCACCAGCCGGGCAGTGGCCACCACAGTTGCAGTTGATCGGCCAGCCAGTTCAGGATCGTCAGCACCCACCCGAGCCCCAGATCCGCCAGCCAGAACAGGCCGTAGGCGAGCGAGGTGGAGAGCGGCGCAAGCAGCACACCGATCAGGGCCAGCGGGATGATGGCGATACAAAAGAGCGGCACCGCCAACAGGTTGATCACCATGGCAAGGGGCGCGATCCCCTCGAACAACGCCAACTGCAGCGGCAGCAGACCGAGTAGCAGCCAGAGCTGGATCTGCCAGAGCCCCGGCTTGTCGTGGAGATATCCCACCAGCAGCAAGATGGCCACTGCCAGAAACGAGAGCCAGAAGCCGGCCGAATAGAGGGCGAAGGGATCCCAGAGGGTCAATACCACAAAGGCCCACAGCCAGATGCGCCAGGCCGGCCACTCTCGCCGGCTCCAGCGCAGCACACTCCACACCAGCACCATGATCAGGGCCCGTTCGGTGGCCACCGCAAACCCGGCCAACGCGCTGTAGACGGCGGCAAACAGCAGGGAGGTGATGATGGCGCCACGCAAGCCAAACAACCTACCCAGCCACCACCCGAGCACCGCCACCAGCGCGATGTGTTGCCCTGAGATGGCGATGATATGGGTCAGGCCGCTGCCGCGAAACAGCTCCCACTGGGCATCCGTGATGCCACTCTGCTCGCCAAAAGTGAGCGCCGCCAGCAAGGGAGAATGATCAAGCGGACGCCAACTCTCGGTCGCCGCGCCCAACCAGCGTTCGCGCCACCCCGCAGGTGCCTGTTGAATATCTATCACCCGACGCAGATTGCCGGTGGCAGTGATCCCCTTGCCCAGCAGCAGACGCCGCCCATCCAGCCCCACCTCGTTGGCAAGACCGTGAGCCGGTTTCAACGAGGTCACCAGGGTGATCCGGCTGCCTACCGTCATGGCGGGTAATGCCTGATAGGCATTGACCCGGATCAGGGGCTCAGGTGTCACCGGTTGCTCGTCGAGGGTGCTCACCCGCAGCAGCAGCCGGACAAATTTATCCCCCTCGGGCTCTGCACTTTGCAGCTCTGCGGTTATCATGTGGCTCGTCTGATCGCCCAACCGCTCCAGCCAGGCCAGCCGATAGGCAAGATTGGCCTGCATCCAGAGGATGCCGAGCAGGAGAAACAGCCACCGCCAGGCACGGCAATATGCAAGGGGGATCAGCAGGGACAGCAACAGGCCCCCCCATGCGAGTGAAGGTAACCATGGCCAGAGCAGTGAGGAGCTTGCCCCCAGGGCAAACAACAACAGACGCAGATCCATGGAGCAAGTATTTAGCAAGGTTTCAATATGCCCAAACGACTCATTAAACGCTGGATGCCCGATCAGCAAACCCTGAAAGAACACAAGCACCTGCGGCTGTTCGGCAAACTGCTGCTCGATGCCAACCTCTGGCACCTCAACCGCCGCTCGGCCGCCGGGGCATTTGCGGTGGGCCTCTTCATGGCCTGGGTGCCGCTCCCCTGCCAGATGCTGTTGGCCGCCGGTGGCGCCATCCTGTGCCGGGTCAATCTGCCGCTCTCGGTGGCGCTGGTCTGGCTCTCCAACCCCTTTACCATGCCGCCCCTGCTCTATGGCGCCTATCTGGTGGGTTGCCAGTTGCTGGGACATTCGGCGCAGCAGATAGAGATTGAATTCACTTGGGAGTGGCTGGTCTCGGTACTGGGCACAGTGGCACCGCCGCTGTTGCTGGGCTCGCTGATCCTGGCCCTGCTCAGCTCCCTTATCGGTTACACCCTGATCCGCACCTTCTGGCGGATCAGCACGGTGCGCCAGTGGCAAAAACGCAAGATGGCCCGCCCATGCTGAGTCGCTGGTTTGCCCGCTTCAAGCTAGATCCCGATACCCTGCGCCAGCAGAAGTGGTTTGCCCTGTTTGGTGAGCGACTGCTTGCCCCAGCCCTCTGGCAAGGGGGCACCCGCGCCCTGAGTGGCGCGGTGGCGGCCGGGATCTTCGCCTGCTGGTTCCCCATCCCGATGCACTCGCTTATCGCAGTCGGTCTGGCGCTGGCATTCAGCCTCAACCTGCCGCTGACACTGCTGGCGGTCTGGTTCAACAATCCGCTGACCCTGCCGTTCATGTATCTCTACGCCTATCGCACCGGTTGTCTGGTACTGCACCAGACGCCGGAGCCTTTCCACCTCAGCTGGACCCTCCACTGGCTGGAGCAGGAGGCGGCCACTCTGGTGCCCCCCTTCCTGCTCGGCAGCCTGCTGCTGGCGGTACTCACCGCCCTGAGCGGCGGCGCCCTGACCGCGCTGCTGTTGCAACTGCGCAAGCTGTGGCAAGGTGCCCGCCACCACTGAATCCCCCTTGCGGTTGTTTGGCGATCAGCCGTTGGCGATCAAAAAAGCCCGTCACCAAGGTGACGGGCTTTTTCATGGCATGGTGCTGCATAGTGCCAGAGCATCAGGCGATGCGATTACAGCACCTTGGCAATGGCCTCGCAGAGGGGATCGATATTGGCGCGGGTAATACCGGCTACGCTGATCCGGCCTGAGCCGACGATATAGATGGCAAATTCGCTCTTGAGGCGCTCCACCTGCTCCTTGGTGAGACCGGAGAAGGAGAACATGCCGTTCTGCTCGCGGATAAAGCTGAAATCCTGGCTCACGCCGAGGGCAGCCAGCTTCTCTACCAGCAGCTCGCGCATCTCGCGAATACGCACCCGCATGGCGGCCACTTCTTCGACCCACTCGGCATAGAGAGCCGGATCGCTCACCACGGCGGTGACCACGGCGGCACCGTGTGACGGCGGGTTGGAGTAGTTGGCACGGATCACGGTCTTGACCTGAGTGAAGGCCACATCGGCGATCTCCTTGGTCGCGCTGACCAGCGTGAAGGCGCCGACCCGCTCGTTGTAAAGGCCGAAGTTCTTGGAGAAAGAGCTCGCCACCAGCAGCTCGTCATGGCACTCGGCGAAGATACGCAGGCCTTCGGCATCCTCTTCGATACCACGGGCAAAACCCTGATAGGCGAAGTCAAACAGCGGCAACCAGCCGGCAGCAGCACTCTGCTTGGCCAGCGCGCGCCACTGATCGCTAGTGGGGTCGATACCGGTCGGGTTGTGACAGCAACCGTGCAGCAGCACCAGCTCACCCGGCTGCACTTCGGCCAGCGAGGCCTGCATGGCGGCAAAGTCGAGTCCCTTGGTGGCGGCGTCGTAGTACTTGTACCACTTGACGGTCAGACCGGCGGCCTGGAACACGCTGACGTGGTTGGCCCAGGTGGGATCGGAGATCCAGATGGTCTTGGCCAGACCGTTGCGCACCACGAATTCGGCCGCGATACGCAGGGCACCGGTACCGCCCGGCGCTTGCGCGGTCTTGGCGCGGCCACTGGCAACCAGCGCAGAGTGCTGCCCGAACAGCAGTTGCTGCACGATGCGGCCATATTCGATATTGCCTTCAATACCGAGGTAGTTCTTGGTCTTCTCGTCGGTCAGCAGCTTCTGCTCGGCTTTCTTGACGCAGTGAAGAATGGGGGTGGCACCGGACTCGTCCTTGTAGATCCCTACGCCCAGATTGATCTTGTGGCTGCGAGAGTCAGCGCGGAAGGCTTCGGTCAGGCCCAGGATCGGATCCGCTGGGGCGGCAACAACCTTTTCAAACATGGTATTCCCTGTATTCCGTTGAGTTCGTTGGGTGGCAAAGCGGCTTGATAAACAAAAGCGCTCATCTGGCGAGCGCTTCGTCAACTCTTTATATCACCGCGTTCAATGAGGGAAAACCGCTTTTTGGCTCGCTTTCAGGCCAATTTCAACCAACGGCATGCCACGCTGGCGCCAGCGCACACACCTCGGCCGACAAGCCACCATTGGACTCAACCAAACCGCTACAAACTGCTAACAATGGCTTGGGGATCCGGCTCGGTTCCCACGGCCTAGCCTCAGTCAAAGGTTGGGCATACGCGCTGAGAATGGGGGCCAGATCACGGGGCAACCACCAGCTGGCCGGACGGCCCAAGCGCTGGGCCAGCGCCTGCAGCCGATCCACCCCTGCAGGGTCGAGGGCGGTGAGATGACTCCACAACACATTGGGGGGCAAGGCGGCCACCACCTGCTGCAAGGCTAGAGGAGCCGATGGGGGTGCCCACACCAGCAAGGTGCCAGCATCAAGGGGCAACTCGGCAAAGGCGCCGACGCTATCTGTGGTGATCACCCGCTCGATACTCCCCTCCCCCCACAGGATCTTGCCAAGACCCGCCAGGGTGCGCTCGGGTAGGGCCACCTCCCCCAGCGCCTGCAACCAGGGGGCAGCGTCGATCAGGGTGCCGCCGCTAAAAAAGAGGCTGAACGGCTGGGCAGCGCGCAAGCGCAACAGCTGATCGGCACAGAGCCGGATCCCCTTGTCCTCGAAATCGATCTGCTCGTTGGGGGTGAAGTTCACTTCGCTCTTGCGATAGAGCGCCGCCAGCACCCGTTCGTTGACCTGCTCCCCCAATTGCCAGCCCTGAGCATGCAACCACTCCTCTGGCTCGGGGGGCGCGGTGGCGATCTCGGCCAGCATCAGCTCGCGGGTGAGATAGCGCCGTCCGGCCGGGGTGAGCTCATAGCTGTGGCTGCCATGGGCGAGCAGCAGCTGGTTATCCTTGAGCAGGCCCACCAGCGGTTGCCACTGGCGGCCACGGATCACCACAGGTGAGTGGCTCAGCAACTGCTGCGCCAGTGCCCGCCATTCGGGGTGACTAAAGTCGATCAATTACAATCCATCCCTGTCAGTGCTCAATCGGATAAACAGCCTGAAAAGGTACCGTTACAGGCCGATGACGCCAAGCCTCCCGCGCCAATTACGTGACCCCGCTCCCTGCAATTTTCCCCAAACTGAAGAGCCCACCGTGGGGTGGGCTCTTCCTTGGATAACACTCGACGCTTATTCGACGTTGAGGCGCAGCTCGGCATCGTGCCAACCCAGTGGCAGGGTCAGAAGCTGATCGATCAGCTCCCGGCGATCGGATTTCTCCAGATAGGCGAGATAGAGCGGACGGCTCAGCGGCTGGCCCCCCTCCACCAGATGGAGCGTCCCCTTCTCGAGGAAGGGGCTGACCATCCGCCGTGGCAGGTAGGCAGCACCACCGTTGGCCAGCACGAACTGCAACGCCATGCTGGCGGAACTGGAGTGCAGCACCGGGGTCTTTTGCAGGCTCTGCAAGCGGCTGGGTTGCGGCTCGAAGCTGGTGCCCCAGTCGAGGTGGATGTGCGGCATCTGCATCAGGTTGTCGGCATTGGCGGCCGGATCCCGGCTCACCAGCTCGAACACCAGCTCACCGATGGGATGCAGGGCAATCTCGTCGATCTTGGTGGGCTCGGAGAGCAGGGCCAGATCGAGGGAGCGCTCCAGCAACTGGCGGCAGAGGTGCTCGCGGGAGGCTGTTTCCAGCCGCACCGCCAAACCGGGCGCCAGCGCATAGATGTGATTGAGCCAGTCGTTGAAATCGAGCTCCCAGAACACCGCGGGCGCGCCGATAGCCAACTGCTGGCTGAATCCTGGCGAGAGCGCCACATCCTGCTTGGCACGACCAAGGGTGTGCAAGATGGCGTCTGCGTAAGGCAGCAGACGCTCACCGGATGCGGTCAAACGGATATTGTTGCGATGACGGGCAAACAGACTGACACCCAGTTGCTGCTCTAGCTGGCGGATCCGGAAACTCACCGCCGACTGGGTCAGGTAGAGATTTTCAGCAGCCCGGCCAAAGTGCCGGGTCTTGCTCACCTCGATAAAGGTCCGAAGCAGCTCGGTATCCATTAATCGATGGACTCGTCACTGCCACCACCGCTGCCACCACCGACATCAAAGCTGCCGCCACCGCTACTCTCTTCGCTGGCGCCGCCAACGACGGTGCAGAGGCGATGAACGCGCTTGGGACCGATCACCTTGAGGTATTTGAACCACACCTTGGCATGGGGGTTGGCACCGGCTGCGCCGGATTTGACCTGCTCGACGAAGGCGGACTCGACATCGTCACGGGGTGCAAGGTTGCCCTGGTAGAGTGCCAGCATGGCGGTACCATACTTTTCCAGACTGTCCGCTTCGGCCACAGTGAATTCGCCACTGCGACGCAGGCCACGGGGAAAATGTTTGAAGTCGTTGAAACGCTTGTCTGATTCGAAGCTCATAGTGCTCTTTTTCTGGTTAGTTTGACCTTTGCGGGCAAGTATCATCAGGCCATCGCCGAGTGCAAAATCAATTTTCTCACTATGTTAATAAATATCTTTTATCGAAGTCAGTTTGCCCCATCGCTGACGCCGATTTTGTGGCATAACACGCAAAAAACGTTGATAAATAATAAACTTATGTAAATGTGCAACCCATTTACACGTCACTTTTTGGGTTACGCAGGCAAAAATAAAGCGCCATACGGCGCTTTATTTGTCACATCAGGTGAACCAGCTGAACCCTTGGTTCAAACATGCTTACTCAATCATGGCCGGTTGAGCCAGGTTGTCGGCACGCCACAGACGGTAGCGCACTTCATACTCCTGCGGCACGTAGATCACGAACGGCAGTTTTGAATTGTAGTTCACGAAGAAGCCCTGACCGTAGATCTGGACGAAGGTCTCTTTCTGCTGGTTATCCGGGCACATCATCAGGGTGCTGATGGGGTCGGAGACCTTGCCCAGTTTCAGGTAGTTGTAGCCCCAGCCTTTGACGCTGTGCTGTTCCAGGTTGCCTGCAAAACGCGGTACGTTGCAATCAACCATCATCTTTTTGCCGACCTGCAGCTCGACCATCATGTCGGCTTCTTTTTCGACTTCAGGCAGGCGGATCACCACACGTTCCTGATTCACGTCAGCGGCTGGGAACATGCTGATATCAAATTTTTTCGGCTCGGCGGCGAAGGCATGGCCACCCAGCAACAAGGCGCCCAGCAGGCTAAAACGCAATACGGTTTTCATCTGTACCTCATGGGGTTGGTTCAACGCCGCTAGACTAACCGCTCTGCCGATTTCATGCCAGCGATCTGCTACGTAAAAACTGCGTAAAATGATGCAGATCCGGCACACCATGACGTGATCTGGCTATTTTCTGACAGGGCGCACACTCCCGTTACGGGAACCTGAAACAAAAAGCGAGGCTAATTAGCCTCGCTTTGCATTCAAATGGCGCCAGAGTGCTATTTGGTCGCCTCTTGATGGGCCTTGATGACGGCGACCGCCTTGTCGGGGAAGTCGCTGAACACCCCATCCACATCGGCCTGATAGAGGAAGATGTTAAGGAGATCGGTGAAGTCCTTGGCATAGGCCGGGATCTGCCCCTCATCCTGACGGAAGGTATAGGGGTGAACTTTCAGGCCCGCCGCGTGGGCTTCTTTTACCATGCCGGTGAAGACCGGCTTGCCCAAAGTGCCCGGTTCGGTAACGATCATCGGCTTCCAAGGGCCAATCCCTTCGGCATAGCTGGCGATGGTTTTCATCGCTCCCGGCTTGAACATCCAGTCATAGTTGTAGGGGGTCGCCTTACCCTTGGCATCGTAAACCATGGTCTCGTTCCAGTCGGTCTCGGCCATCAGCTGCACCAGTTTCAGATCCATACCCATGGCGGGCATCAGTTCGCTGTTAATGCGCTTGAGTTCATCGGCATCGAAGCACTGCAGATAGACCTTGTCATCCTTCCCGGTGTAGCCGTACTCCTTGAGCACCTTCAGCACCGCCTTGGAGATATCCTTGCCTTCGTGGCGGAACAGCCAGGGTGCCTTGATCTCCGGGTAGATCCCGATGTTTTTGCCAGTGCTCTTGTTGAGCCCCTGGATCATCTCGATCTCCTCCTGGAAGGTATGAATCTTGAAGTCTGACTTCCAGAGCGGGAAGCGCGCCGGATAGACCGGCACCTGCTTGCCATCCACCAGCTGGAACGGCTCGGTCATGCGCAGGGAGCGCACCTCGTCCAGGGTGAAATCCACCACATAATAACGGCCGTCCGGACGGGCACGACCGGGGAAGCGCACCGCCACATCGGTGATGCCATCGAGGAAGTGATCGTGCATCACCACCAGCTGGTCATCCTTGGTCATGACCAGATCCTGCTCCAGATAGTCGGCCCCCATGCCATAGGCCAGCGCCTTGGACTCCAGGGTATGCTCGGGCAGGTAGCCGGAAGCGCCACGGTGGGCGATCACCACCTTGCCTTCATCGGCAGCCAACACGGGTAATGAGAGGGATGCCCCAAGGCTCAAGGCGATGAGGGAAACGGCGAGTATTTTCATATGTGATGCTCTTTATTATTGTGTGTAGGTAATTGTTCTATCAGAGGTTTGTTGCATATTTACGGTGGAAAGCGGTAGGCAGCAGCGCACTGCCTACCGTCACTCATCAGCTCGCCTTGCGCAGAGCCTGATGGTATTGGTCGAGCCAGATCTGCAGCATCTGCTGCTCTGAGTCGTTCAGGCGCAGCCCCAGCTTGCTGCGGCGCCAGAGGATATCGTCCAGTGAACAGGCCCACTCCCGCTCGATAAGGTAGCGCACCTCAGATTCGTATAGTCCGGCACCAAAGTGCTGGCCACGGGGCTCCTTGAGCCAGAGCCGGGCATGGGCACCATAGGCCTCGGCAATGCGCAGGGCGCTGCGATCATCGAGCCAGTCAAACTCCAGCGCAAAGGCGCGGGCCAGCTCGCGTACCGAGCAGTCAAACTCGCCACCTGGCAGCCGGCTGGTCGCCGTCCAGTCATCCCCCATCTGGCTAAACCAGGGCTTGAGCTTGTTGCAGGCGGCCTGCGCCAGCTTGCGATAGGTGGTGAGCTTGCCGCCAAACACCGACAAGAGCGGCGCACCGTCAGACTCGCCAGACAGTTCGAGGGTGTAGTCACGAGTCACCGCTTGCGGCGAGTCTGACTCGTCATCACAGAGCGGACGCACCCCGGCATAGGTCCAGATCACATCTTGCGGCGCAATTTGGCGAGTGAAGTGGGCGTTGACCACCTTGCACAGGTAGGTAATTTCAGCCTCGCTGATCTTCGCTTCCCGCGGGCTGCCGTGGTGCTCCACATCCGTGGTGCCGATAAGGGAGTAGTCCTGCTGATAAGGGATGACGAAGACGATACGGTTATCTTCGTTTTGCAGGATATAGGCCTCTTCGCGCTCGTGGATGCGCGGCACTATCATGTGGCTGCCTTTAATAAGGCGAATGCCGCGGGGGGATTTCTCGTGCAGGCTCTCGTCGTAGAAGGTCTTGACCCAGGGGCCCGCGGCATTGACCAGACCACGGCAGGTGACGGTGAACTGCTCGCCCCCTTCCCGCTCCAAAGTGAGCGTCCAGTGTTTGGAACCGCGCACCGCCTTGATGCAACGGGTGCGGGTCTGCACGTCGGCCCCCTTGTCACGGGCCATCATGGCATTGAGCACCACCAGCCGGGCGTCGTCGACCCAGGCGTCCGAGTATTCAAATCCCTTGTTGATCCCCGCGGTCAAGCCATCTTGCGGCAGAAAGCGCACGCCGCAGCTCCCCTTGAGCTTGTCGCGCTTGGCCAGATTGTCATAGAGGAACAGACCGGCACGGATCATCCAGGCCGGACGCAGGTGTGGACGGTGCGGCAGGCGAAAACGCATGGGACGCGCGATGTGGGGCGCCATACCGAGCAGCACCTCACGCTCCGCCAACGCCTCTTTCACCAGCCGGAATTCGTAATGCTCGAGATAGCGCAAACCGCCGTGGATCAGCTTGCTGGAGTTGGACGAGGTGGCAGAGGCGAGATCTTGCGCCTCAAACAGGGCAACCTTCAGACCCCGTCCTGCCGCATCGGCTGCGATGCCGACCCCGTTGATGCCGCCACCGACGACGACCAGATCATAATGTTCGCTCATGTTCACCTACTTTCATTTTTATGATTGCTATAACAGCAATGTTTGATTTCGCTCATTTTAGAACATGAAAATACAACAAACGAACATTTTATGATGAAAGTGTGATCGCTACAGCCCGCCAGAGGTGGCAAAGGGGACAGGTCAGCGGAGCAAATGGCGTCGGGCCAAAATCGGCGGGTTAATAGCCAAAAAAACCAGATTGAATAGTGGTTTTTGCAATACCTATAAAGGGGTGAGATGGGTGCAGAGATGGGGGAGAGAAAGAGAAAAGAGGCCGCCCTGACGGGCGACCGGCACAGCCTTGGCGTGTTTCGCCGTCAGCAGATGTGGCAGGCGATCTGGTGTTGCGCCATCAATCGCGTCAGCTTTTCCGGTGGCTCCTGATCGGTAAAGAGGGCGTGGATCTGGCTGAGATTGCCCAGATTGACCATGGCATTGCGACCGAACTTGGTGTGGTCGGCGGCCAGGAACACCTGACGGGAGTGAGCGATGATGGCCTGGGCAATCTTCACCTCGTGATAGTCGAAATCGAGCAGGGAGCCGTCGTTGTCGATCCCCGAAATCCCGATGACGCCATAGTCCATGCGAAACTGACCGATAAAGTCGCGGGTCGCCTCCCCCACGATGCCGCCATCGCGGTTGCGGATCTCGCCACCGGCGATGATGACGGTGAAGTCATCCTTTGCCGTCAAAATGCTGGCCACGTTGAGGTTGTTGGTGACGATGCGCAGCTCACGGTGATCGAGCAGGGCGCGGGCAATGGCTTCGGTGGTGGTACCTATGTCGATAAAGAGCGATGAGCCGTCGGGAATATTGGCCGCGACCTCGCGGGCGATGCGCTCTTTCTCCTTGAGTTGCATCACTTTACGGGCGCTGTAGGCGGTATTGACGGTACTCGAATGCAGGGAGGCACCGCCATGATGGCGCCGGATCTTGTTCTGTTCGGCGAGATCGTTCAGATCCCGGCGAATGGTCTGGGGGCTGACGTCAAAGTGGGTCACCAGATCGTCGGTCGAGACAAATCCCTGCCGCGTCAGGACGTCTAGGATCTCCAGATGTCGTTGGGTTTGCTTCACGCTTGCACTCCGATGATGAGACAAAAAAAGGCCCCGGCAGATGCGGGGCCTTTTGGCAGTTTACCTGATCCCCTTTGGGATCAATAAGCTGAGGATCACGTTTTATGCCTTATGGGCAGCCGCTTTCTTGGCCGCAACGGCAATGTTCTCATGCTTGAGGGTCATCGCCAGCAGGATGATGGAGAGCACACAGGAGACGGTCAGCACCATGAAGCCGCCATCCCAACCGAAGTGGTCAACGGTATAACCCAGCATGGCGTTGGCTGCCACGGCGCCGCCCAGATAACCGAACAGACCGGTGAAACCTGCCGCAGTACCGGCTGCTTTCTTCGGTGCCAGCTCAAGAGCATAGAGGCCGATCAGCATGACAGGGCCGTAGATCAGGAAGCCGATAGCCACCAGCGCCATCATGTCGATGGTCGGGTTGCCGGCCGGGTTGAACCAGTAAACCAGCACAGCCAGGGTCACCAGCACCATGAACAGGATACCGGCCGGGGCTCGGCGGCCCTGGAACATCTTGTCAGAGATCCAGCCACACAGCAGGGTGCCCGGAATACCGGCCCACTCGTAGAGGAAGTAAGCCCAGGAGGAGTTGTCGACGGTGAAGTGCTTGGCCTCTTTCAGGTAGGTTGGCGCCCAGTCCAGCACACCGTAACGAATGAGGTAAACGAAGGCGTTGGCGATCGCGATATACCACAGCAGTTTGTTGTGCAGCACGTACTTGACGAAGATCTCCTTGGCGGAGAACTCCTGCTCGTGGCTCTCGTTGTAATCCTTCGGATAGTCGTTCTTGTACTCCTCGATAGGAGGCAGACCGACCGATTGCGGGGTATCACGCATCACGAAGAAGGCGATCACTGCGATGGCGGCCGCCGCTGCCGCAGGCACATAGAAGGCACTGCGCCAGTCGTTGAACCAACCCATCCCGAGGATAAACAGCGGGCCAATCATGCCGCCACCCACGTTGTGCGCCACGTTCCAGACCGCAACCACTTCGCCGCGCTCTTTCTGTGACCACCAATGCACCATGGTGCGACCGCAGGGCGGCCAGCCCATTCCCTGTGCCCAACCGTTCAGGAACAACAGCACAAACATGATGGCAATGCTGGAGGTGGCCCAGTGCATGGTACCCATCATGAACATGATGGCAGCCGAGAGCAGCAGACCGGCGGAGAGGAAGTAACGGGCGTTGGAACGGTCAGAGACGTTCCCCATCAGAAATTTGGAGAGACCATAGGCAATGGAGACCCCGGAGAGCGCGAAACCGAGATCACCACGGGAAAAGCCCTGCTCGATCAGATAGGGCATCGCCAGACTGAAGTTTTTCCGTACCAGATAGTAGCCGGCGTAACCGAAGAAGATCCCGAAAAACACCTGCCAACGCATGCGTTTGTAGAAGGGGTCGACCTTGTCAGCCGGGAGCCTGTCGATGTGCGCCGCAGGCCTGAAGAGACTAAGCATGTTCTGCTTCCTTATTGTTGTTATGGGCGGTTGAGGATGCCCTGACCATTCCAACGAATCATGTGAGTCCACCGATTCGCAAGCGAGCCAATTGTGCTCATATGCGCTCATTTAATCTGTGATGCATGCTCAAATATTGCAGTTTTATTACAAATAAAAGCTCCAAATGAGAAATTGCTCAGCAAGCGCCAGCCCTTGTGTGGCAAGGGTTGCAAGCTACCCCCTAAGTGGTAAGTGGCTGTTATCAAGATGCTTTACGTCACATTTTCTTAGCAATGAGTGGGATCTTGTCCACATTTCCTATGGAGGGGGGATGGTGAAATTAGCGGGAAGGGTTATTTTCTGTCACGACCGATAACGAGCGCAAACGAGCATAACGTTTGCGCAAGACGCAAAAACAACAAGGAAACGTTTTCGGCAGCAACGGATAGACACAAAAAGATAGAACGGAACATCAAACCTCTACGGGTGGATATAAGGAATAAAAGTATGAGCATACAAAGACCCAATACCCTGCTTGGCGAATGCATCGCCGAGTTTATCGGAACCGGCCTGCTGATATTTTTCGGTGTCGGATGTGTGGCCGCACTGGTGCTGGCAGGCGCCAACTTCGGGCAGTGGGAAATTTCCATTACCTGGGGTCTGGGCGTGGCCATCGCCATCTATGTGACCGGCGGTATTTCAGGTGCCCACCTGAACCCGGCCGTCACCCTGGCGCTGATGACCTTCTGCGGGTTCGACAAGCGCAAGGTGGTGCCCTACATCATCGCCCAGATGGCCGGTGCCTTCTGCTTCGCGGCCCTTGTCTACTTCCTTTATGGTAACCTTTTCACCCAATGGGAAGTGACCCATAACGTGGTGCGCGGCAGTGTCGAGAGCCTCGGCACCGCCGGGATCTTCTCCACCTACCCCAATGCCCTGCTGACCAACATGCAAGCTTTTGCCGTCGAGCTGGTGATCACCGCCGTCCTGATGCTGGGCATCATGGCGCTGGGTGACAACAACAACGGCGCCCCCAAGGGTTTCGCTGCCGCCCTGCTGATCGGTATCCTGATCGCGGTGATCGGTGCCTCCCTTGGCCCGTTAACCGGTTTTGCCATGAACCCGGCCCGTGACTTTGGTCCGAAACTGTTCGCGTTCTTTGCTGGCTGGGGTGATGTTGCCCTGACCGGTGGTCGTGACAACCCCTACTTCTGGGTTCCGATCCTTGGCCCCATCGTTGGCGCCCAGATTGGTACCGCTCTGTATGTCAAAGTGCTGGCTCCCTGCGTCCCGGGCAACCGTGTCGTCACCACCGAGCAAGCTACCCAAACCGCCAAAGAAGAGGCTGCCGCATAAGAGCGGCCCCCTCCAACGTATAAAAACGTGGAAAATAGAAACGTGGAGAACATCATGTCTGCTGAAAAGAAATATGTCGTCGCTCTGGACCAGGGAACCACCTCTTCCCGCGCCATCGTGTTTGATCAGGATGCCAATATTGTCGGTACCTCCCAGCGCGAATTCACCCAGCACTACCCGAAAGCGGGCTGGGTAGAGCACGACCCGATGGAGATCTGGGCGACCCAATCCTCTGTCTTTACCGAAGTGCTGGCCAAGACTGGCCTTCGCAGCGAAGAGATCGCCGCCATCGGTATCACCAACCAGCGTGAAACCACAGTGGTATGGGAAAAGGCCACCGGCAAGCCCATCTACAACGCCATCGTCTGGCAGTGCCGCCGTACCGCCGCCATCTGCGAGGAGCTGAAAGCACGCGGTCTGGAAGAGTACGTTCGCGAGAACACCGGTCTGGTGCTGGATGCCTACTTCTCCGGTACCAAGGTGAAGTGGATCCTCGATAACGTGGAAGGTGCCCGCGAGAAGGCAATGAACGGCGAGCTGCTGTTCGGCACCATCGACACCTGGCTGGTCTGGAAGATGACCAATGGCGAAGTGCACGTCACCGACCCGACCAACGCCTCCCGTACCATGCTCTACAACATCCGCGAGCTGAAGTGGGACGAGAAGATGCTGGACGAGCTGGGCATCCCCATGTCCATGTTGCCGGAAGTGAAACCCTCTTCCGAAGTGTACGGCTACACCACCCGTGGCGGCGGCTCCCGCATCCCCATCGCCGGTATTGCCGGTGACCAGCAGTCTGCCCTGTTTGGCCAGCTCTGCTTTGAAAAAGGGATGGCCAAGAACACCTACGGCACCGGTTGCTT
Organism: Aeromonas sp. 600724; assembly: GCF_049175135.1. Classification (NCBI taxonomy): domain Bacteria; kingdom Pseudomonadati; phylum Pseudomonadota; class Gammaproteobacteria; order Aeromonadales; family Aeromonadaceae; genus Aeromonas; species Aeromonas sp. 600724. Next base: position 81,453 of record NZ_JAAKUM010000014.1, read on the forward strand.
CATGCTGATGAACACCGGCACCGAGCCGGTTCGCTCCAGCAACGGCCTGCTGACTACCGTCGCCATCGGCCCGAAAGGGGAAGTGAACTACGCGCTGGAAGGGGCAGTATTCATGGGCGGCGCCACCATCCAGTGGCTGCGTGACGAGCTGAAGATCATTCACGATGCCCGCGATACTGACTACTTCGCTTCCAAGGTTGGCGATACCAACGGCGTCTATCTGGTACCGGCCTTCGTCGGTCTGGGTGCCCCCTACTGGGATCCGTATGCTCGCGGCACCATGGTCGGTCTGACCCGTGGCGCCAACCGCAACCACATCATCCGTGCCGCGCTGGAATCCATCGCCTATCAGAGCCGCGATGTGCTGGATGCGATGCAGCAAGACTCCGGCATCAAGCTGGCCGCCCTCAAGGTCGACGGTGGCGCGGTAGCCAACGACTTCCTGATGCAGTTCCAGGCCGACATGATGCACACCCCGGTAGTGCGTCCGACCCGTATCGAGACCACCGCCATGGGCGCTGCCTTCCTGGCTGGCCTCGCCGTCGGCTTCTGGAAGAGCTCGGAAGAGCTGGAAGACAAGTTCAGCGTGGACCGTGAGTTTATCCCGCAGATGGACCGCGACGATCGCGCCAAGCGCTACAACGGCTGGAAGAAGGCGGTGGAACGTTCACGCCGCTGGGCAGAAGAGGAGTGATCGGGCTCCCGACATTCCGTTGAGATAAACACCAAGGAGGCCGACCATCACGTCGGCCTCTTTTTGTCTACCCCTTGCCGGCCCTCCCCTCCCGTTGCTCCCCCTGTTTTTATCTGGTGAATCTTGTTCTCACCAACCGTCACAACACAATTGAGTTCTCTATCTATAATCATCATCTGGGTCGCATATGCGGCCTTTCTTTATGGAGGAGAGAAATATGGAGAGGGCGATACACCGTTTTACACTGCACTCACTCTGGTCAGGGCTCGGGATCCGCACCCGGATCCTCTCCGGCGTAGCGATACTGATGGTTATCGCCATCAGTTGCATCACCCTGATCCTCGAGCAGATATCCCACACGCAGGCACAGCAGCGGGTCGAACGCTATGAGCTGCCAAGCAGTGTGGACCGCATTGCCAACCAGCTGACCGCCCAGCTGACCCAGCACCTGACAGAGGCGCAAGCGCTCGCCAGCAACAGCTTCGTCATCGACTGGCTGACCGCTGGCATGCCAGAAGCTGAGTGGCCCGAGATGGAGCGCTACTTTCAGGCTCTGCAACGACGTCTCGGCGGTAACGTCTTTATTGCCCCTCGCCAGACCAACACCTTGCTCAACTTCAGTGACGGCCCCACCGCCCAGAAAGCGCTGAGCGAGTCAGACCCGAAAGATGAGTGGTTTTACGGTTTTCTCCAGCGCAATCAACCTTACGAACTGAACCTCGACATCTCCGATTTCAACCAGCGAGCCTCCCTCTATATCAACACCGCCGTCACCCACGAGGGCAATACCCTGGCGGTGGCCGGTACCTCCATCGACATGAGCACCCTGAGCAAGCTCATCAGCAGCTATCGGATCGGCAAGAGCGGTCAGGTCTATCTGGCGGACATGGAAGGCAATATCGAGATCCACCCCGCACTGGAGCAAAAAGATGCCGCTCACCATCAACAATCCTTTCTCGATACCGTCAAACGGCTTATCCCCAAGGCTGGGGAACAGGTGGCAGTTGAGGCACTGACGCTGGAGGGAGAAACCTACCTTCTTGCTGTACGCTACATCCCCACCCTCAACCGGCTGCTGATTGGCGAGATCAACAGCGCCGAGTTGGAAGAGGGATTACATGAGTCACGCCAGCTCATCATCATGGTGTCGCTCGCCATCGGCACTCTGGCGATGCTGGCCTCCGCCTGGTTGGCTCACTCCATCAGTCGCCCGATTCGTCAGGCTGCCGATGGCATGCACCACATCACCGCCGATCGGGATCTGGCGACCCGCCTCGACTTCTCCGACGAGTCGGAGCTGGGCCAGATGGCCCAGAGCTTCAACCGGCTGATCCAGAGTCTTAACCAGAGCTTCTCCCGCTTCCAACAATCGGGGAGTGCCCTCTCCGCCCAATCCTCGCAAACCCTTCATCAGGCGCAGGCACTGGCGGGAGAAGCGTGCCAGCAGGCAAGGAGCATCCAAGAACTGACCAACGTAGTCGCTGCCATCGGCAGCAATGCCGAGCAGATCGCCAGCCGTTCCGAGGGGGTCAACGACGTGACCCGGCGCATCGCTGACCACATGCTCAGTGTCGAACAGGATGTGATCCAGAGTGCCGATCGTCTCGATACTTTGCGCAGCAGCATCGGCACCTCGTCCGCGCTGCTTGAAGAGGTGGTCAGGGACAGCAACAACATCACCCAGATCATGAACCTCATCCGCGATGTCTCGAACCAGACCAACCTGCTGGCCCTCAATGCCGCTATCGAGGCTGCCCGGGCAGGGGATATGGGGCGGGGCTTTGCGGTGGTGGCCGACGAGGTGCGCCAACTGGCGGTGCGCACCCAGACCGCCACCAAGGACGTGCAGGATCTTATCTTGCGTCTGCAGGAGGGTACCCGGCAGGCCAGCAGCTCGATGGCAGGCTCCCACACCCTGAGCGAAGAGGGCTATAGCCGGATGCATCAAGCCAGAGAGGTGCTGGTCGATGCCACCAGCCAAATTAACCAGACAGCAAGGGAACTCAACGAAATCAGCGCGCTGGCACAAGCTCAGGATCAACAGATGGGGCAAGCCAGAGCTGCGCTTGACGAGCTCGCCATGGTGGCCGAGCATCAGCGTGAACACGCAGAGGAGAGCAATGCCGCCAGCCGCGAACTTTTCGAACTGGCCAAAGCCATCGACGAGCAGATCCGCCAATACCGGATTGGCTAGGCCCGGCGCTTCCCCCTCCTCTTCTCAATAACCAAGACGCCACCTCAGGGTGGCGTTTTCATTTTGCAAATCATTTTGCCTGCGCTCTCGGAACGGGAATGACGAGCAAGAGCACAACACATTGATTATTAACATGAAAAAATGTGGAACAGCCATTGCTTAGTGATATCAGACTCAACAGAGGGATATCGCCATGAAACCCACCACCACTCAAGCGCCCGTAGCTCACGTCGCCACTCAAAAAGAGACCCTGACCCCCCGCGAAGGCACCTTCCTGATAATGGTGGCCCAACTGGTGGTGCTCACCAGCATCGTACTGGCCGCCACCGTCGGCGGCCTCTCCTGGCAGTGGACCCTGCTGCTGGCCATTCCGCCGGTGATCGGCGGCGCCTTGCTCAGCCGGGTATGGGGCAAACCACCCCGCTAACTGCGCTTCAGCTCACACACCTTCCCGAACCGGTAGCCAACTCTCAAGTCGGCCGTCTGTGTATCTGCCGCCTGGCTAATGCTGATTGACCGCAACGAAGGCGCGCTTGTTTTTCGTTAAGCAAACCGCAGCGACGAACCGTTCAAACAAACCGCACAAACCAACCTGAACTACAGGGTATGGCTGCCCAGCTGCTCTTTGAGAAAATCGAGCCAGACCCGCAGCCGGATATCCCGCTGGGCATCGGAGTAGAAGACCGCATTGATGGGGCGCGAGGCGCCACTGTTGCTGCGGGCCAGCACCTCCACCAGCGCGCCGCTCTCCCGATCCGGCCCGGTCATGAAATCCGACAGACAGACGATCCCCTGCCCCGCCAGCGCCAGCTGACGCAAGGTTTCACCGCTGCTGGCACGCAGGCTGGGGGTGATGGCAAAGCGATCCCCCTGCTCGGCACTTAGCAGCGGCCAGTGGTTGAGGTGATCGGGATGCAAAAAGCCGAGCAGCTCGTGACCGCTCAGCAGATCCGCCGGTTGGCGCGGGGTGCCGCGCTCGCTCAAATAAGCGGGAGAGGCCAGCAGCCGCAGCCGCGAACGGCCCAGCGGCAGCGCGCGCAGGGAGGAGTCGGTCAGCTCGCCGATGCGGATAGCCATGTCCACCCGCCGCTCCATCAGATTGATAAAGCCCTCCGAGCTGTGCAGCTGTAGCTCGATGGCGGGGTAGCGGCGGCGAAACTCGCCGATGATCGGCACCAGCCGGTGCAGAATAAAGGGGGTAGCGGCATCTACCCGCAAGATCCCCTCTGGTTGCTCCCGGCGCATCAGCAGATGCCCCTCCGCCTCACTCATCTCGGTCAGGATCTTCACCGCCCGCTGATAGAACCAGCTCCCCTCCTCGGTCAGACTGACCCGGCGGGTGGTGCGATTGAGCAAAACGGTGGAGAGCTTCTCCTCCAGCCGTTTGATGCCGCGGCTCACCACCGAGTTGTCCATGCCGAGGTTCTCCGCCGCCTGGCGAAAACTGCCCGCCTCCACCACCGCCACAAACAGGGTCAGTTCATCAGAATGAGTCTTCATTGCTGTTATCCGGACAAGAGTAATGGGCCTTTATAGACGCAGCCGCTGTGGATTGGCAAGCGTGCGGTGAGGCCAGTTCTTTTTTTCTACAGAGAAAGAACGTGACCGCGAGCCCACATCATACCCGCGATTTGTCAGTACAATGCAGCCTGAAAAGCACCGTATGACACCACTTATTTCACAAGGATGAATACCATGACATTTGAAGAGCGGCTGGCCGCCGCCCATCAGGAGCTGGCTAACAAAGGGGTATGGCATGCCAACTACAATCCACCGCTGTGCAGACTACTGCGCAGGTTCGGTTATCCCGTCAAACCGCCTCACTATGAAGGTTGGCTAACCAACGTTCTGGTATTCGGGGTAGGCATTGGTCTGGTATGGGGCATGGCGATGTGGTTTTTCAGTTGGCACCCCATGGGGATAGATCCGCTGTTTGCCCTGCGCCAAACAGCCTTGTTTGCGGGATTCTGCGGCCTGACCATGGCATCTTGGCTCTGGCTACGGCGCAAGCAGCTTAAACTGACCCCGTGGGAACAACTTGCTGAACCCAGCGATGCTGATGATGAGGGAGACGAACTGAATGAAAGCCCATGAAAAATTGAACTATGTGGAGTTTGCGGCCAAGGATCTCGCCGCGACCAAGGCATTCTTTCAGGCCGTATTTGGCTGGCAATTTGTCGATTACGGCCCCGACTACTGTGCCTTTGCCGATGAAGGACTGGATGGCGGATTCTATCGTGCGGATCAGTGCAACCTGACCGCTCAGGGCGGCGCCCTGCTGGTGTTCTACAGCGCGGATATTGAAGCGACTCAAGCCAAGGTGAGCCAACACGGAGGCATCATCAACCGCCCTCTTTTCGATTTTCCCGGTGGCCGTCGTTTCCACTTCGTTGAGCCCAGCGGTAATGAGTTTGCCGTCTGGGCTGAACCGGCTTGTGCGTGATGGGTTAGTGGGAGAAGCATCCACACGATGCGCCCCAACAATATCCATAATCAGCCGTGATCTCTTACAAATATCTAAAAATACTAATTAATAACTTGTTTTGTGATCTTGCCGATGCAATTCTTTGGAAACAATGAAGTATCATCGACATTCAATGCTAATGTTTGTTATTAGCATGATGCTGCTCTTGTATATATGTTTTTCATATCCATACATTGAATACCAACCATACAATATTTAAATACCGTTTTATCTGGAAGGGATTATGTCAAAAGCAATTCAAGGATTTGAATACGCAATAAAGGATGCTGAAGAGTTATTAGCCCATTTTGATAGTGTAAATGCAAACCCACCTCCACCAAACAGCGAAGTACTAAAACGAGCAGGACTTGTAATGGCACTCACTGCATGGGAAACCTATGTAGAAGATCGTGTTGTCGAAGAAATGCATAAAAAGCTTGCGATTGTTCAAGGTAGCTATCTTGGTGATTTTATATTAAAAAAACTTCATACAGATTTGAAAACATTCCACAACCCTAGCTCCGATAAAACAAAACGAATTTTTCAAGACTATTTAGGGTTTGATGTCACTGAAGGGTGGCGGTGGTCAAATTACGAGCCAGATAAAGCCAGATCAACATTGAATCAATGGATTAAGAAGCGTGGGGATGCAGCCCATCGATCAAAACCTATAAACTCAGGAATTCCATCAGCTCATTTGATTAAACGTGACGAACTTGAAAAAGTAATCAGATTTATAAAAGACTTGGTGAAGGCCACCGACAACTATGTCAATGAAAAGATAGATCAGCACCATGCTTCTGTTTTTGAGAGACAGCATCAGATATCAAGCTAAACAACTGAAAAAAAAGTGCTGTATCTTGGCGATTCCATAATAACTACGCAAGTCTATACAGCTCTAACTATCACTTGACACCGACTTTGTCGGTGTCATTTATCGGATCCCATTGCTGCTCTCCCCTCAATACTGTTTTGCAACCAGCGCCCTGTTTCCAGCAAGTCACGGCAGGCATACTGACCCTTCGTTTTTGCCAAGGAGGTTCAGATGTCATCACCCGTGATTGTGATTGCCCAGCTTGAAGCCAAACCCGAATTCGCCGCCCAGTTTCGCGCCGCCCTTGAGCCGCTGATTGCGGCCACCTTGCAAGAGGCGGGCTGCCAGCGCTATCAGCTGCATCAGGATCTGGACAATCCAAACAGCTGGATGCTCTACGAGGTGTGGGAGAGCGAAGCGGCCCTCACCACCCATCAGGGCCAACCCCACTTTACCGAATTTGTCGCCAAGGCCGAGCCCTGGTTTGCCAGCAGCACCATTCGCCGCTATCAGCCACTGGGCGCCTGATTGGCCCTAGAGCCTGTTTCTGTTCAGCCCATCAAGGGCCAACCACCACCCCATTGAGGAACGAGATGATCAATATGCCACCCATGGGTCTGGGCACTTTCCGCCTGAAGGGCGAGCCGCTGCTTGCCACCCTGACCAACGGTCTGGAGCTGGGCTATCGCCATATTGATACCGCCCAGATCTATGACAATGAAGCCGAGGTCGGCGCCGTGCTGACCCGCAGTACTGTTGCCCGTCACGAGATCTACCTGACCACCAAGGTGTGGACCAGCGAATTCGGGCCGGGCAAGGTGATCCCGAGCCTTGAGGTGAGCCGCGAAAAACTGGGCACCGACTATCTGGATCTGACGCTGATCCACTGGCCCTCCCCCAAAGATGAAGTGCCGATGGCGGTCTATCTGGAGCAGTTGGCCGAGGCCAAGGCCCGGGGCCTGACCCGGGAGATCGGGGTCTCCAACTTCACCGTGGCCCAGCTCAAACAGGCTATCGAGATTTTGGGGCCTGGGGCCATCGCCCACCAGCAGATCGAGGTTCATCCACTGCTGCAAAACCGCAAGGTGGTCGAGTTCTGCAAGGCCCAGGGTATCGCCGTCACCGCCTATATGCCGCTCGCCTATGGCAAGGTGCTGAGCGAGCCGCTGCTGATGGAGATTGGCCAGCGCCACTGCGTCTCGGCGGCCCAAGTGTCGCTGGCCTGGCTGCTGGCTCAGAATATGGCGGTGATCCCGAGCTCCACCAAGCGGGAGAATCAGACCGCCAATCTGGCCGCTCTCGATATTACCTTGAGCAGCGAGGAGATAGCCGCCATCGCCACGTTGGATCGGGGCGAGCGCTGCGCCAACCCGGACTTTGCCCCGGATTGGGATTAAACGGGAAGGGAGACATGGGCTCTCTTGCTTCGACGGCGGATACCGGCAACTCTCACGAGCCTATTGCAACTGCGAACTATCCCCTCTCCCGACGGGAGAAGGTCAGAGTGAGGGGGCAAGCGACCTCCCCCTCATCCCTAACCCTTCTCCCACAAGGGGAGAAGGGTGCAAATAACGCTCAACGACATTTTTCAGCAAAATCGGGAGGTATAATGCCTCCCGCTTTTTTTGCCCTTTCATCTCACTCGTTGCTCATTCCCCCACGCACAGCAGGTTCAGCCAACCCTGTCTCCTTACATTACCCCCGCCCCCGTTTCCTCTTTATACCCTACTCGCTCAACACGCTTCTACTCTGCTTTCCAGTCACTTCGATCTCATCTCTCTTCCCCCCTCTTTGCGGCCACTCTTGTCTCTCCCATTCCCCTCCTACTCATCGCCATTGCTGCTTATTTGGCAAAAGTAATTTGATGTAACCATCATTTTTGCCAACAAACTGTCTCGGCATACTGGCGCCATTCTCCCGTCGGGAGTCCCTAACCAAGGAGTTGTTATGCCACTGGCGTTATTTGCCCTTACCCTGAGTGCCTTTGCGATAGGCACTACCGAATTTGTGATCGTGGGGCTTATCCCCACCATCGCCGAGCAGCTCAATGTCTCGCTCCCCTCGGCGGGCCTGTTGGTCAGCCTCTATGCCCTTGGGGTGGCCATCGGCGCCCCTGTGCTCACGGCGCTGACCGGCAAGGTGCCGCGCAAGTGGCTGCTGGTGGGGCTGATGGCACTCTTTACCGCCGGCAACCTGCTGGCCTGGCAGGCCCCCGGTTATGAAAGCCTGATTGTAGCCCGCATCCTGACCGGATTGGCGCACGGAGTCTTCTTCTCGGTGGGCAGCACCATCGCCACGGGTCTTGTGGCCAAAGAGAAGGCGGCGAGCGCCATCGCCATCATGTTCAGCGGCCTTACCGTGGCGCTGGTAACCGGCGTACCGCTCGGCACCTGGATTGGTCAGGTCTTTGGCTGGCGTGAAACCTTTCTGGTAGTAAGCTTGCTCGGCCTCATAGCCATGGTGGGTAGCCTGCTGCTGATCCCGAGCAACCTGCCAAAGGGGGCGGCCTCGACCATCCGCGAACAGCTCTCGGTGCTCACCAAAAAACCGCTGCTGCTGGTCTACGCCAAAACCGCCCTCGGTTATGGCGGTGCCTTCACAGCTTTTACCTTCCTCGCCCCCATCCTGCAGCAGGTGAGCGGCTTTAGCGCCGGTGCGGTGAGCCTGATCCTGCTGGTCTACGGGGTATCGGTCGCCATCGGCAATATCTGGGGTGGCAAGCTGGCCGACAAGATGGGCCCATTGCCGGCGCTGAAGCTGCTGTTTGCCGGTCTGGCGCTGGTGCTGCTGGCCCTCACCTTCACCGCCCCCCATCCGGTGCTGGCGGTACTGACCGTGCTGGTGTGGGGCGCCTTTGCCTTCGGCAACGTGCCGGGTCTGCAGGTACTGGTGGTGAAGCAGGCCGAGCTGCACACCCCCAAGGCGGTGGATGTGGCATCGGGCCTCAATATTGCCGCCTTCAACGTCGGCATCGCGCTGGGATCTGTGGTCGGTGGCTTGGTGGTAGAACACCTCGGCCTGATGCACACCCCCTGGATCGGCGCCCTTATCGTGCTGCTGGCCTACGGGCTGACCCATGTCAGCGAGCGCCGCGAAGCCCTCCGGCTCGCAGCCTGTCAGGCATAAGCTGCGCCAGCAGGCGTCACGCAAGGGCGTGGCGCCTGCTGCAATCGGCGCGGCAGGCTTCTATGCTGTGACACAGCGCCAACCCGGCAACTGTTTCAGTAACTTTTTCAGCAACCAAGCCTGTCACCCTCGCATCATTTGCCACGGAGTCTGTTATGAAGGTGCTTATTGTCTATGCCCATCCCGAACCCAAAAGCTTCAACGGTGCCCTCTTCTGCCACGCCATCAGGGCGCTGGAGCAGGCGGGTCACACAGTGATGACCAGCGATCTCTATGCCATGGGCTTTGATCCCGTCTCGGATCGGCGCAACTTCACCGCCGCCAGCGATCCCGATTTTCTCAAGCTGCAACTCGAAGAGCTGGCTGCCACCGAGCAAGGCAGCTTCGCCCCGCAGCTGGAGCAGGAGATGCAAAAGCTGGAGGCGGCCGATCTGCTGATCTTCCAGTTCCCGCTCTGGTGGTTTGGCCTGCCAGCCATCCTCAAGGGGTGGGTGGAGCGGGTCTTTGCCATGGGGCGGGTCTACGGTCAGGGCCATATCTACGAGAGCGGCAAGTTTCGCGGCAAGCGGGCGTTGCTGAGCCTCACCACCGGCGGCCCTGCCGAAACCTATCTGCCCGACGGCTTCAACGGCGATATCGACGGGGTGCTGCGCCCCATCCAGCGCGGGATCCTGCAATTTGTCGGCTTCGACGTGCTGCGCCCCCATATCTGTTATGCCCCGGTGCGGGTCTCGCAAGAAGAGCGGGAAGCCTGGCTCGCCCAGTGGGCCGAGCGCCTTGGCCAGATTGAGCAGGAGTCCCCCATCGCGGTTGGCCGCTACCAGTAACGGCTGACGCAGCTGACACTCTCCCCCCCAAAGCACAAAAACAGCGAGCGGCCCCCGGCCGCTCGCTGTTTTTCACGCTCTGTCGTTATGGTTTTTGTTATCCGTGGGCAAGCCTTATGCCGCCTGTTGCACGCCTGCTTTGCCGGTCACGGCACGCTTGAGCCAGTAGTCGAGGCTGACGTAGCGGCCCCCGCCGTAAACCAGCAGCACCAGCAGCATCACGAAGTAGGTGGCGGCAAACTCCATCCCGTTGTTGAGCATCACGGGATCCCCGAGCTCGGTGATGTAGTTGTAGCGACCGGGGAAGTTGGCGGCCAGCCACTCGATAAAGCCGTTGAGGCGCACAGTGGCCTCCATGCTGCCGGTGGCGATGGCATCCCAGCCGTGCTTCCAGTGCACCATGGCGCTCGCCACGCTCATCAGGAAGATGGTGGGAATGGCCATGATGCGGGTAAAGAGGCCAAGGGCAATGCAGATGCAGCCCAGCACCTCGGTGCCCGCCGCCAGAAAGGCGAGCAGGGTCGGGAACGGCAGGTTGAGCCCCCCTTCCGAGACTGGCGCACCAAACCAGGCGACCGTGCCGGCAAAGCCCATCACCTTGGAGTGGGCCCCCACATAGATGACCGGAATGAGATAGAGGCGAATGGCCAGCAGGGCCAGAAAATCGAGCCGCTTGCACTGGGCCACCGCCCGCTCGTACCACTGGATCAGGGTGTTGTTCATGGGAATTCTCCTTGGTGTTTGCTAAATGGGGGCAAGGGGGTGCCGGACTGGCGCTCGCCAACGGACAAGGTCAACAGACCCAGCCGGTGAAAATGGCGTGCCCACCCTGTCAGATCAAAATCACGGCGAACCTGTTGCACCTGTTGCTTGAACGCGGCTTGAGTGATCCCCGGCTGCTGTTGCAGCAACTGGATCAGCGCCACATCCCATTCGCGCAGCCGCTGGGTCACCACCTGATGCTCCGGGCTGCGAAACAGGCCATAGAAGTGGTTGCCCTGCCGGGTCGGCACCACGCCGCTGCGACGAATGGCAAAGGGGAGTTCAAGCAGTTGCAGGGTAGGGTTGAGCACAAGCGAACTCTCCGGCGTCACCTCAACCCCCGATATAACTTGCGGCACTACCCCTTCATCAATCTCGACACAGAGGCAGGCCCACTCGTACTCCAGCAGCGCCAACCGCTGCCTGGGCCAGTTGAGAGAGCCCTCGCCGTGGCGATGCTGCACATAGCGGACAAACTCGGTGGCGATATGGTGAAACTCGGGGGCCTCGGCGCCGTGCGCGATGACAAAGCCCTCCACTAGTTGCCACCTGTCCACCGGTGCCCAGTGAGCGTGGGTGAGCGGAAACGCGCTCTCCAGCACCGACTCCACATTGGCGCGCACGCTGCGGGCATAGTGGCTGGCGATGCCATCCTGCGGCAGCCGCACCCGGCTCGCCAGCCAGGCGGTCTGCTGCTGCATCCGCTGCGGCGCCGTTTTAGGCGCAGTGATCAGGGATAACCGTCTATCCATAACGCACCTCCCGCACCTGACGGTCTATCGCCTCGCAACAGGCGCCGTGCACCCGCGCCAGCTCGGCCTCCAGCTCTGCCAGCGGTGGCAGATGGTGATCCCGCTCCAGCAGCAGGGGGCGCAGGCCGTGGGTCTGCACCGTATAACGGGCCAGCGCTACCACCGCCTCACAGACCGGACGACCATGGGTATCCAGCAAGGTGCCATCCGCCTCTTCCAGATGACCGGCAATATGGAAATAGCGGATCGCACTGTCCGGCAGCCCGGCGATCATCCGCTTGGGGCAGTAACCGTGGTTGCGGCTGTTTACAAAGACGTTGTTGATATCGAGCAACAGCTCGCAGCCGCTGCGCGCCACCAGCTCGGCGAGAAAATCCTCCTCCGGCATCTCGTGGTCATAGCCGTGGTAGTAGGAGATATTTTCCAGCACCAGCGGGCGGGCCAGCGCCTCCTGCACCTGCGCGATCCGCTCTGCTAGATAGGGGATGTTCTCCCACTGACGCGGCACCGGTAGCAGTTCGTAGAGATACCCCTGTTGGTCGCGGGAAAAGCTCAGGTGCTCGCTATAGATCTCGATGCCAAACTCGTCCAGAAAGGTGCGGATCTGGCTGAGCAGGGTGCGATTGAGGGGCTGGCAATCGCCGAGAGAGAGGCTGAGGCCGTGGGCCACCAGCGGGTAACGCTCGGCCAGCTGATGCAGCTGCGCCCGCCTGGCACCGCCGATGGCCATCCAGTTCTCCGGCGCCAGCTCGAGAAAGTCGATACCGGGGCGGACGGGGCCGGCGCAGAGCGCATCCAGATGCTCCTGCCGCAGCCCGATCCCCCGACTGCGGGAGCTTATTGGCCGCATACCCCCTCCGTCATCTTGCTGCCCTTGCTGGATGTATTGCCATCAATCCCCTCGCCCGCCACGCCACACTTGCCATCGCGAGCGCGCACCAGCCGCCCCTGCGGATCACTGTCGAGGGCCTGCTTCTCGAAGCGCTTCTCGGTGCCGCACTTGCCCGCCGCGCACTTGCCGCCGTGCTGTTCGCTGGGGGCGGCCTTGACCGGCGCATCGCTCGGGGTGGCCGCCAGCGCAAGTCCCGGGGTCAGGGCAATCAGGCTGGTCATGGCGATGGATAGGGTCAGTTTGCCGGTGGTTTTGTTGCTGCTTGAGTTACTCATGAGCGGACTCCTTGACTGCTGAAACGGGGTAACTGGAGAGATCGCGGGCGGCCACGATCTGACCGTGGAACTGCTGCTTGACGATGGCCATCGCCTCTTTCTTGTGATTGAGGCCAACCCCCATCCAGTGGTTGAGCACCAGCAACTTGGGGTTCACCTCGGCGGCAATCTTGGCCACCACAGATGGCTTGGCATGGAGCGAGGCGGAGACAGGGTCGGCACCTTCGTGGATGGCGAGCGGCATCACCAGAATGTCGGCCCCCTTGGCAAACGGCACAAAGGCCGGGTTGCTGCCGTTCTGATCCGCCGAGATAACGATGGTCCCCTCGGCGCTCTCGATGCGATAGGCCAGACAGGGCACGTCACCGTGAGGGATGCCGAGCGCGGTGATGGTCAAGCCATCCTGCTGATAGACGGTGTGAGGCTGCGGGCTCTGGTAGGGCACATCGTGCAAGGTGATGGGGAAGAGGCCATCGGTGCCATCCTTGAAGCCGCTCAGGTAGGCATAGGCGCCCTTGTCCTTGTTGAAGAGGGCATCAAAGTAGCCGCTCATGCTGGGAAAGGCCGAGCCGGCCTCTGGCCCCGCCAGATCCAGCGGATCGCTGCGCTCGAAGAAGTAGGCCCCCTTGAGCAGGGCGGGCAGGTCGGTCACATGATCGGTGTGAAAGTGGGTGATGCCGATAAAATCGACCTCTTCGAGCTTGGCCCCCGCTTGGCCGAAGCGCAGGTAGACGCCGCCACCGGCATCGATCAGGATGCGGGATTTCCCCTTCCACCAGATCACCTCGCTGGAGGAGGCACGCAGGTCGTCGGAGATGGGGCCACCACTGCCGAGCACCTGCAGGGTGAAGGTTTTATCCAGTGGCGTCAGTTGTACCGGTTCGGCACAGGCCGGGGCGATGGTGAGCGCGCAGCCGATGGCCAGCGCCACCGCTTTCAATCTCTGTTTCATCACAATTACCTGTCGGTTGGTTGTCGGTTGAAAGTGTGTCGTTTGTGTCGTTTAAAGAGGGGGAGAGAGGGGCCGATGGCGACGTGTGAACGCCAACCACCGGCCGTGGCGGGGCGCGAGCCCCGCCGTCAGTTACCGTCCCGTTCGTCCGCCTGCCAGCGCGCTTCCAGCCAGAGCAGGTTGCACAGGCCCAGCAGCAGGGCGAATCCGAGGCCCAAAATCCAAGTGAAGTACCACATAGCAGATCCCTTGAGGTCAGTAGAGTTGATGGCTGTCGCGCTTGATGCGGGCACGGTCGAGCTTGCCGCGCACCACCCGATAGACCCAGCCGGTGTAGCCCAGGTTGATCGGCATCAGCACCAGCACGAGGCCGAACATGATGGCCAGGGTTTTGTAGCTGGAGGTGCTGTCCCACAGGGTCAGGCTGCTGACCGCATCGAGGGATGAGGGCAGCACGAAGGGGAACAGGGCGATGGCCACCGAGCAGAGCATGGCGGCGCAGGCGATGGCGCTGGCTAGCAGCGCAATCCGGCCCCGCTCCAGCCAGGAGGCAATCCCGCTCACCAGCGGCGCCAGCGTCCCGATGATCGGCACCAGCCACAGCAGCGGATAGCCAAAGTAGTTGCGCAGCCAGCCTCCGGCGTGGGGGATCACCCCCTTCATCAGCGGGCTGATGGCGGCATTCGGGTCAAAGGGTTGTGTGCCCACACCGGTCAGCTGAAACCCTTGCAGATCCACCAGATGCCAACCGGCCAGCAGGTAGCAGAGGCTCACCAGCGGGGCCAGCAGGATGGCGATCCCCCGTGCACGCAGCGCAGGGGTGCCAGTCACCTTGGCTTGCAGAAAACCGGCGCCGTGCAGCAGCAACAGGCTGATGGCAGTGGCCAGCACCGAGAGCAGCCAGCCCCACTGGAAGTCGAAGGCGCCGTAGTGCAGGCGCAGCGCCGTGTCGAAGCGAAACGGCAGCCCCTCCATCACCAGACCGATAGCCACACCGAGGATGAGCGCCGGTATCAGACCACCCGCCACCAGCGCCCGATCCCACCAGCGGCGCCACACCGGATCGGCCAGCTTGCTGCGATAGTCAAAACCGACCGGACGCAGAAAGAGCCCGAGCAGCAGCACCACCATGGGGATGTAGAGCCCCGAGAAGGCGGCGGCATAGACCAGCGGCCAGGCGGCGAACAGGGCACCGGCACCGGCAATCAGCCACACCTGATTGCCCTCCCACACCGGCCCCACGCTGTTGATCACCAGACGGCGGTCGTCGTCATCTTTCGACACCACCGGCAGCAGCATGGCGATGCCGAGATCGAAGCCATCCATCACGATAAAACCGACCATCATGAAGAGCACCAGCGCCCACCAGATGAGTTTCAGGGTTGCGTAATCCATCAGGCGATCCTCGCAAGTTCGGGTTGTTCACCGCTGTAGCGGCCGGTATGGAGAATGGCGGGCCCCTTGCGGATCACATGGCGCAACAGGAACAGCTCCACCACCAGCAACAGGGTGTAGATGGAACAGATGGCGATGAGGCTGAACCAGAGTTGG
Organism: Aeromonas sp. 600724; assembly: GCF_049175135.1. Lineage (NCBI taxonomy): Bacteria > Pseudomonadati > Pseudomonadota > Gammaproteobacteria > Aeromonadales > Aeromonadaceae > Aeromonas > Aeromonas sp. 600724. The sequence continues at coordinate 96,756 of NZ_JAAKUM010000014.1, forward strand.
CCCGGCTGAAGCAAAGAGACCGAGGCCGAGACCGGCAGCACGTCGCTGATGGTCCAGGGTTGACGGCCAAGCTCGGCCACCAGCCAGCCCGCCTCGATGGCAATCCAGGGCAGCGGAATGCTCCAGAGCAGGGTCTTGAGCAGCCGTGGCGAGTCTTGCAGCCGGTTGCGGCAGAGCTGAACAAAGCTCATCACCATCAGCCCCAGCATGGTGACACCAAGCCCCACCATCACCCGAAAGCCCCAGAAGAGCGGTGCCACCGGCGGGATGGAGTCATCGACCGCTTTGGCGATCTCCGCCTCACCGGCCTTGGCGATATTGCTGGCATAGGGGGTCAGCAGCATGCCGTAGCCAAGATCCTTGCCGTGCTGCTCGAAGCGGGCACGGTTGGCTGGGCTGTCATCACCCTGCCGGATCTGCTCGAGAGCCTCGGCCGCCACCATGCCGCTGCGAATGCGCTCCTCGTTCTGCACCTTGATATCCTTGAGGCCGGTCACCGCCTCGTCGATGGAGCGGGTGGCGATGATCCCCATCAGATACGGGATCTTGATGGCGGCGTGGGTGGTCTGCGCCTGCTGATCCGGGAAGCCGAACAGGGTAAAGGAAGCTGGTGCCGGCTCGGTCTCCCACTCCGCCTCGATGGCGGCGAGCTTCACCTTCTGCACCTCGCCGGTGCGATAGCCCGACTCATCCCCGAGCACGATGACCGAGAGGATGGCCGCCAGTCCGAAGCCGGAGGCGATGGCAAAAGAGCGCAGGGCAAACTGCACCTCGGTCTTGCGCAGCAGATACCAGCTGCTCACCCCCATCACAAACATGGAGGCCGCCACATAGCCCGCCGCGACGGTGTGAACGAACTTCACCTGCGCCACCGGGTTGAACAGCACGGCGGCGATATCCACCAGCTCCATGCGCTGGGTCAGCAGGTTGAACTCGGCCCCCACCGGGTTTTGCATCCAGCCGTTGCCGATCAGGATCCAGAGCGCCGAGAGATTGGAGCCGAGCGCCACCAGCATGGTCACCAGCAGGTGCTTGCCGCGGGAGAGCTTGTCCCAACCGAAGAAGAAGAGCCCCACCAGGGTCGATTCGAGAAAGAAGGCCATCAGCCCCTCGATGGCCAGCGGGGTACCGAAGATGTCCCCCACATAGTGGGAGTAGTAAGCCCAGTTGGTGCCGAACTGAAACTCCATGGTGATCCCCGTGGTGACCCCCATGACGAAGTTGATGCCAAACAGTTTGCCCCAGAAGCGGGTGATGTCCTGATAGATCACCTTGCCGGTCATCACATAAGCCGACTCGGCGATCACCAGGATCCAGGACAGCCCCAGCGTGAGGGGCACAAACAGGAAGTGGAACAGGGCCGTGGCGCCAAATTGCAGGCGAGACAGGCTGACCACGTCATCCGGATTGATCATGCGTCACTCTCTTTTGTTGTATTTGCCTTGCACGTTTCGTGCGTGACAAGTACATCACGGAGCATGACACCTATAACAGATGCAGTTATATTGAATTACACCTATAACAGTTGATCCAGATCATGTCTCTTTACCAGCAGTTGGCCGACCGCCTGCAAAGCCAGATCGACGATGGTATCTGGCAACCGGGGGAGCGCATCCCCTCCATTCGCCAGAGCTGCAAGACCCACGGGCTCAGCCCCATGACGGTGCTGCAGGCCTATCAACTGCTGGAGAGTCAAGGGCGGATCCTCGCCCGCCCCCAGTCCGGCTACTACGTCAAAGCCGCCTCACCACAGGTCGTGCAGCACACGCCGAGCCAGACCCACTACAGCGGCTCGGTGGATATCAACGATCTGGTGTTCGAGGTGTTGCAGGCGAGCAAATCGCGGGATCTGGTGCCCCTTGGCATGTCGGTAGCAGACCCGACCCTATTCCCCCATCCCCAGCTCGGGCGGGCGCTGGCCAGTTGCATGCGCAAGCTCGACCCCTTCAGCACGGTGGCCGACCTGCCCCCCGGCAACGAAGCGCTGCGCCGCGCCATCGCCCAGCGCTACGCCAGCGACGGAGTGGCGGTCAATCCGCAGGAGATCATCATCACCACCGGCGCCATGGAGGCGCTCTCCCTCAGCCTGCAGGTGCTGACCGAGCCCGGTGACTGGGTGGTGGTGGAGTCCCCCACCTTCTATGGCGCCCTGCAGGCCATCGAGCGGCTGAAACTCAAGGCGGTGGAGATCCCGGTTATTCCGGGAGTGGGTATCGATCTGGCGCTATTGGAAGATGCCCTCAGCCAAATGCCGGTCAAGGCGTGCTGGCTGATGGGCAATGTGCAGCACCCGCTCGGCCACACCATGCCCGATGCACACAAACAGGGGCTGATGGCACTGCTCAACAGCCATGGGGTGCCGTTGGTGGAGGATGACGTCTATGCCGAGGTCTACTTCGGCCGCGAGCGCCCCAAGCCGATCCGCCACTGGGATCAGCGTGGCGACAGCCTGCTCTGCAGCTCCTTTTCCAAGTGTCTGGCGCCGGGCTTTCGGGTCGGCTGGGTGGTGGCGGGGCCCCATGCCGAGCGGGTGCAACGGCTGCAACTGATGTCCACCCTCTCCACCAATGTACCGAGCCAGCTTGCTCTGGCCGAGATGCTGCGCCAGGGCGGGGTCGATGCCCACTTTCGCCGCCTGCGCCACACCCTGGCCCAGCGCCAGCAGCAGATGCGGGCGGCCCTGCAGCGCTTGCTTCCGGACGAGGTGCGGATCTCCTCCCCCGATGGCGGCTACTTCCTCTGGCTGGCGCTGCCTGCCCATTTCGACAGCCGAGCCCTGCACGCCAAGGCTCTGGGCAGCGGTTTTTCAGTGGCCCCCGGCGCGCTCTTCTCCAGTCAGGGACAACACAACCACTGCCTGCGCCTCAACAGCTCCCATCCCTGGAGCGAACAGCTGGAGCAGGCCCTCACCCGACTGGCGGAGCTGATTGCCGCGCAGCTCGGTGAAAAGTAACGAGGTAAAGAGCCGCTGACGAAACGAACAAAGGCCCGTAACGGGCTTGTGTAGTTGGGGAGTGACGCGCCTTGGCTCGCCATCAGAAACTGGTTATCTGGCCATGATCTGCGACTGCACCTTGAAGCCCAGCGCCTCGTAGAGCGCTTGGGCACGCTCGTTGAAGGCCATCACCTCCAGCCGGATTTGCTGAGCATCACGGGCCTTGGCCCACTCATCGCAATGGGCGATCAGCGCCTTGCCAATCCCGCGGGAGCGGTGCTGCTCATCCACCACCACGGAGCCGATACGGCAAATCGGCGCACGGGTGAGAAAAGGCACGCTCTCATTGATGTCTATCCGCGCCGTCAAAAAGCCCACCACCCAGCCATCCTGCTCGGCAACGCAGAACAGACGCCCTTCCGCGCCGATGGCGCTCAATAAGAACCCCCGTTCCTCTGGTGAAGGGGGGCAGAACACTTCGGGATAGTGCTGATGGTGGATCTCTCCTATCTGCCGGTTCAGCTCGACAATGGCGTCGATATCCAGTTCGCTTGCCTTGCGTATCTCCAACGGTTGCTCCTTGCAAAAAAGGTGATGGTCCTGCGCCATCTTAGGGGCTGTGCCCCGCAATCCAAATAGGCTCATCCGCATCTTTTGACGAGCCTCAGAAACAACAACGCCCCTTGAGCGGGGCGTTATCGGCAATCCATGGCGGTGAGGAGTATCAGGCGGGGGCGTTAAGCTGGGCCACCTGCCGCTCGATGCTGCCTTTGAGGTTGTCATCGAGTTTGAGGGCGCGTGCCAGCTCGTCGAGATAGCCTCGCTCCATAAAGTGATCCACCTCGATGGCGAGCAGGGAGGCGAGATAGACCTCGGTGGCCAGCTCCATGTCGGTCACTTCCCGTGCCAGCGCGTGGGGATCGAGGGGGCGGGCCAGCTCGGCGTCAATCCAGCGGGCGACATCGCTCTGGCCCTGTTCGGTCAGGTACTCCTGAATTTTCTGGCGCTCGGCGCCGTCGATATGGCCATCGGCCCGGGCTGCTGCCACCATGGCGCGCACCAAAAGCGCCGCGCGGGCATCCAGCGCATTGCCTTCCAGAGTGCTGACGGGATGGGTCGGCTGGGCGGGCGCCGCCTGCTGGGCCTGCCAATCCTGATAGAGCTTGTAGGCCAGCCCGCCAAGGGCCGCAGCGCCGCCCACGGCAGCGGCCTTGCCGCCATATTTGCGCATCTTCTTGTTCCCCAGCAGCAGACCGAGCGCACCGCCGGCCAACGCTCCCTGCATCTGCCCCTTGCGCTTGTCTCCGCCTTCGTTGAGCCAGCCTTTGCCAGCCCCCAGCAACTGTTCCAGCATCTGTTTCATCGTGACACCTCGCTATTGTTCGCCCCATGCTGGCGCTGGCGTCATGAACCAAGAGTGAATGGGCCCCATTATTGCGCCGTCCCCTGTGCATCCTGCCGCCATTCGCGGTATACCTGAAACAGGTCAACAAGGAGCATCAGGATGCGCATCATCACCCCTTTCGTGGTTCTGCTGTTGTGCGGCACTGCCAGTGCCGCCAGCGAGCTGGATCGCTCAGCCCAGCAGGCCAAGCTGGATGCCGCCTGCCAGCAAGCTCAGCAGCAACTGGTCGAGCAGGGCAAGCAACAGCGGATCGACGCCTGCATCAAGGAGGGCGGCAAGGCCGACAAGTGTCAGCAGGAGTTCGCCAACTTCGGCCAGCGCGAGGGCAACAAGCGGCCCGACCTCAACAACCTGCCCCCCTGCCAACAGGCTGACGCCTACCGCAAGAGCTACCGCCAATGACCCCGAACCAAGGAGAGAGCATGATCCCCCCCCGCGAACTGACCCTGCAATTTCTGGCCGAACCCTCCGACGTCAATTTCGGCGGCAAGGTCCACGGCGGCATGGTGATGAAGTGGATCGATCAGGCGGGCTATGCCTGCGCCGCCGGCTGGTGCGGCGGCTATGCGGTGACCGTCTATGTGGGGGGGATCCGCTTTTTGCGCCCCATCCAGATTGGCCAGCTGGTAGAGGTGCACGCTCAGGTGATCCACACCGGCACCACCAGCATGCATCTGGCGGTGGATGTCTACAGCCGCCACCCCACCGACACCGAGCGCCACAAAACCACCCACTGCATCATCATCTTTGTGGCGATGGACGAGCGGGGCAAACCGACCCCGGTGCCCCAGTGGCAGCCGATGAGCGAGAGCGATCTGCAGTTGCAGCAGTACGCCAAAAAGCTGATCGCCCTGCGCGAGGAGATCGACAAGGAGATGCGCCAGCACCTCTGACCCTGGTGCCTCACAGCCCGACAGTGCGGGCGCTTTCGGCCAACGGCGGCGCCCCTGTATAATCCCCCCTCTTCCCGCAACCGGAACCCTGCCCATGTCACTGGAAACTGCCCCGCCCGAGGTGAAACTCGCGGTGGATCTGATTGAACTGCTGGAAACCAATGAGCTGGCTCCCGAGCTGGTGCTGGCGGCGCTGGCCATCGTAAAAAATGACTACGAGCGCAAGCTGGCGGAGGGGAAGGATCACTGATCCCTCCCCGCACTTTTTCCGCCTTATCTTTCCGACTTCAATTGTTCCCCACAGAAGTTTTTCCCCATATAGCCACTCACTGCGGCCCCATCACTTCATCACAGAGGGCGATCAGGGCCGAACTCAAGCGGCTGAGCGGCTCGCCCCCCTCCTTTGCCGCATGGAGCGCCAGCTCCACCGATGCCACCTTGGGCCACTGGGTCAGAGCCAGCTGATCGGCGGGCATCAGCCGTTTGGGCAGCAAGCTCACGCCAATGCCTGCACTCACCGCCCCCTGCAAACTGGCGAGACTGGCGCTGACATAGGCGATACGCCAGCGCAGCCCCAGACCATCGAGCGCCTCTGTCATCTGCTGGCGATAGAGCCCTTCGCTCGGGAAGGCGACCAGCGGCAGCGGATCACGCCCCTTGGCCGGCCAGTCGCGGCTATCGACCCACACCAGCGGCTCACGCCAGCTGGCGAGCGGCGAGCCCTGTCCGCGAACCTGCTTGACCAGCGCCAGATCCAGCTCCCCCGCCGCGAAGCGCTGCCAGATGTGGTGGCTCAGACCGCTCTCCACCTCCAGCCGCACCTCGGGGTAGTCGCGGGCAAAGGCGGCCAGCACCGGGGTGATGGCACCGGCGGCGAAATCCTCCGGCACCCCGAGGCTGAGCGATATGCTCCCCTCGCTCACCTGCTCCTCGGCCTGCGCCAGCAGCGCCAGAATGCGGCGGGCCAGCCCCAGCAGCTGCTCCCCCTCGGCCGTCGCCACCACCTGCCGACCGGAGCGGTCCAGCAGCGGACAGCCGATCTGCTGTTCGAGCCTGCGCATCTGCTGGCTGATGGTGGATTGGGTCAGGTGGACCCGTTCACCGGCCCGGGTGAAGCTGCCGGTGTCGATAATGGCGACAAAACTGCGCAGTAACAGGGGATCCAGCATGGGTTTCTCCATTTATAAAACCACTGAAACTCATTTTATCATTTAATTTCCAAATGGTTTGTTTCGCCGCTAGGCTGGCATTTGTTCTGTCAAATCAGGGTTTTTCATCATGTCTGCGCCCCTTGTTGCCTCTGCCAACGCCCGTCCGATCCCCTCATCAACCCCCCTCCCGACTCATCAGCGCTGGCTGGAGCAGGCGGTGCAACTGGCCAGAACAAATCACCGGCAGGGGGGCCGCCCCTTCGCCGCCCTGCTGGTGCGCGATGAGCATCTGGTGGCGAGCGCCGTCAACGGCATCCATCTGGATGGGGATCAGACCCGTCACGCTGAGCTGGAGGCGCTGCGCAAGGCAAGCCAGAGCGGGCCGCTCGCGGGTGCCACTGTTTACGCCAGTGGCCACCCCTGCCCCATGTGCCTCGGTGCGCTGGTGATGAACGGCATCGCCGCCGTCTATTACGCCTTTGATAACGCCGATGCGGCGCCGTTCGGCTTTGACAGCACTGCCGCCTATCAAAAGCTGGGGCTGCCGCTGGCACCGCCACCTCTGCCACTGGTCAAGCTGGCCGTGACCATGACGGCGGCAGATCTCTACGGCCGCCAGCCGCAACAAGCAGCGCCTGATCATGAGTAAGGGGACAAGCGAACGCCCGGCAGAGGCGCGCCGCCAGCAGTTTGCCCTGCTGGTGCTGGTGATCCTGACTGGCCTGAATCTGCGCCCCTTTCTTACCGCCATCGGCCCGCTGAGCGGCGAGATTGGCCGCGCCCTGTCGCTCGGGATGGATACCCTGGCCTGGCTCACCCTGCTGCCACTGTGGCTCATCGGGGTCGGCGTGCTGCTCACCCCGCGCCTGCGCAGCCTTGCCAGTGCCACCACCCTGCTGGGGCTGGCCCTGCTGCTGCTCGCGGCGGGTAGTGCCCTGCGTTTTGATGCCCAGAGCGGAACCCTGCTAATCGCCACCGCCGCGCTCTGCGGCCTGGGTTCGGCGCTGGTGCAGGGAGTGCTGCCTGCCCTTATCAAGCAGCACTTTGCCCGCAAGGTGCCGCAAGTGATGGGGATCTTCTCTGCCTGCATGATGGGGGGCGGCGCGCTCGGCGCCAGCCTGACGCCACGGCTGGCAGTCAGCCTCGACTGGTCGCATGCACTGGCACTCTGGAGCCTGCCGCTGCTGCTGGCCCTCGTTTGGCTGGGGTGGAAAGTGCGTCTGCCAAGCACCGCAGCGGTCGCTATTCCCCACGGCGAGCAGCGGCTGATCACCCTGCCCCGCAGTTGGTTGCTGATCGTCTGCTTTGGCATCATCAACAGCGGCTACGGCATCGTAGTGGCCTGGCTGGCCCCCGCCTATATGGCGCAGGGGTGGAGCGCCGGGCAGGCGGGCGAGCTGGTCGCCTGGCTGGCACTGGCGCAGACCGCCAGCGGCCTCGGCTTGCCGCTGCTGGCGGCGCGCAGTCTGGATCGGCGGCCGTGGATGGGCCTTGCCATCGCCATGCAGCTGGCGGGATTTGGCGGCCTCTGGCTGGCGCCAGCCAGTGCCCCCATTCTCTGGTGCATGCTGTGCGGCGCCGGTCTTGGCGGCAGCTTTTCGCTGATCATGGTGATTGCGCTCGATCACCTGCCCGACCCGCGCCGCGCGGGCACTCTGAGCGCCCTGATGCAGGGCTTCGGCTTTATGCTGGCTGCCACCGGCCCCTGGGTCGCAGCCCGCCTCTATCACCTGTTCGGTGACTTCGCCGCCGCCTGGCAGTGGCAGCTGGGGGGATTGCTGCTGATGAGCCTGCTGGTGCTGCGCCTCGACCCGCGCTACTACCCTCGCGTCATGGGGTTACCGACCGCCAGCGAGCCAACCCTTTCGGCGCCCCTCCCGGCCAGCGCTGCGGCCCAAAGCAACACACCGGCCTGAGGCCGGTGTGTTGGGGATAACCGTATTGGGGATGACAAGGTAGGCTGACGCCACTCAGGGGCGCAACTCAGCGCCCCTTCTTCTGCCGTCCGGTATTAGCGGTGCGCGGCTTGCCTGCGGCCGGTTTGCCTCCCTTGGGAGCCCCTTTGCCAGCGCCGCCCTTGTTGGCAGCACCTTTGCCCGCGCCACCCTTGCCCACCGGCAGCTTCTTCTCGAAAGCTTCCGGGCCCGGCACATTCGGACGCCCGCCAATCTCGTGATCATCATCGCGGCGCGGCTTCTTGCCTTGGGCCGGCTTGGCGCTTGGCGCCGCAGGAGCCTTGGCCGCCTTCGGCTTGTCGCCTTTGGCCGGTTTCACCTCGGAGGAGGAGTCCTCAATCAGCTTGAACAGATCGATCAGCTCATCGTCGGTGAGATCGCGCCACTCGCCCACCGGCAGACCCTTGAGGCTGACATTCATGATGCGGATACGCTCCAGCTTGGTCACTTCAAAACCGAAGTGCTCGCACATGCGGCGGATCTGGCGGTTAAGCCCCTGCACCAGGGTGATACGAAAGACGAACGGCGCCTCTTTCTTCACCTTGCACTTCTTGGTCACAGTACCGAGGATCGGCACCCCGGCCGCCATGCCGCGCACAAACTCGTCGGTCACCGGCTTGTCGACGGTCACCAGATACTCTTTCTCGTGATCGTTGCCCGCCCGCAGGATCTTGTTGACCAGATCGCCGTGGTTGGTGAGAAAAATCAGCCCCTGCGAATCCTTGTCGAGACGCCCGATGGGGAAGACCCGGGTGCTGTGGTTGACGAAATCGACGATGTTGTCCTTCTCGCCCGCCTCTGTGGTACTAACGATGCCCACCGGCTTGTTGAGGGCGATCAGCACCAGACTGTCCGCCTCGCGCGGCTCGATCACCTGACCATTGACCTTGACCAGATCGCCAACCTGCACCTGATCGCCAATCCCGGCCCGCTTGCCGTTGATAAAGACGTGGCCCTGCTCGATAAAGCGGTCGGCCTCGCGACGCGAGCAGATACCGCTCTCGCTGATGTATTTGTTCAGGCGCATGGATTCGTTAGCCAGCATGGTGCACCTGCCACAGGTTCTGGGTCGCGCCCGGTTGTGCCATCGCCTGTTCCGGCTGCACCGGGGAGGCTGTTTGCTGCATCAGCCAATTCACTACGTCAAAGTTCTGCATACCATTCCATCTTCAAAAAAGGCCAATGCCAGCTTATCCATCAAAAAACGCCGCTACAGTAGCATAATTGCCCCCTTTCAGGGGCAGATAGTTGCAAGTTCGCAGCACCCAAGCTGGCATCTGCGGATAAGTTCACGCCGCCAGATGGCCCGCGATGCAGCCTTTGAACGGCCAGCCTGATGTAAGCGGCGGGGTCAGGCGCCCACAGCCAGCGCGGCCGAACGCCATCAACTATACATATCACCTTGTTTCCATTAGGCTTTAAGCCGGTTGGCCGCGCCCAATGTGCTGCGCCGAACTCGCCCGCCCAAAGGCGGCTCTACCTCTATCGCCAAGGATTGCACCATGCTGGCTCACACTCGCCGCCTTGTTCGCCGTGCTCTGCTGACCCTGTTGCTGCTGTTGCTGACCGCTTGGGCGGTGATCGCCTACTTCGCCTGGCAGGCAGCGCCGCTGCAGCTGTGGCACACAGTGGTGCCCCCCGAACTCAGTGCCGATGAGCTCGACAGCAGCAACTGGCAAACCTATCTGGCCCGCGAAGCAGAGCTGTTCGAGCTGGTGGCCACCGAGGTGGTCGCCAAGACACCGCCCGAGCAGCAACTGGCCAGCAATCGCTACTATCAGGACGCCCCCATCAATCCCGCCCGCTTTCAGCAGAACTGGAACCGCTCCTACCTGCTGCGCCCCGAGGGGGAAGTCAAAGGGGTGGCGGTGCTGCTGCACGGCCTGACCGACTCCCCCTACAGCCTGCGCCATCTGGCCAGACGTTATCAGGAGCAGGGCTTTATCGCGCTGGGGCTGCGGATCCCCGGCCACGGCACAGTGCCCGCTGGCCTCGTAGATGTGGATTGGGAAACCTGGCTGGCCGCCACCCGACTGGCGGTGCGGGAGGCCAGATTGCTGGCACCGGGCAAGCGGCCGCTGCATCTGGTGGGCTTTTCCAACGGCGGCGCGCTAGCGGTGAAATATGCGCTCGATGCGCTGGCCGACCCGAGCGGCACGCTGGCAAAACCGGATCGGCTGGTGCTGATCTCCCCGATGATCGGGGTGACCCGCTTTGCCCGCTTCGCCGGGCTCAAGGCCGTGCCCGCTCTGCTGCCCGCCTTTGCCAACGCCGCCTGGCTCGACACCATGCCGGAGTTCAACCCGTTCAAGTACAACTCGTTTCCGGTCAACGGGGCGCGCCAGTCCTATCGCCTGACCCACGCCATCCAGCAACAGGTGCGCCAGCTGGCCGCCAGTGGCGAGCTGGCGGCGTTTCCCCCCGCCCTCACCTTCCAGTCGGTGATGGACTACACCGTCAGCACTCGCTCCATCATTGCCGATCTCTACCACTACCTGCCGGCCAACGGCAGCGAACTGGTGCTGTTTGATATCAACCGCAGTACCCTGTTTGGCCCGCTGATGAGCTCGGCCTCCGAGCTGGCGCTGCACCGCTTGCTGCCAAACGCCCCCGGGCACTATCGCCTCACCGTGGTGGGCAATGTCGAGCCCGCCTCTCCCGCGACGCAGGCCAGAACGCTGGCCAGCGCAGATCAGCCTGAGCAGCTCCGCCCGCTGGGTATCGATTATCCCAAAGAGATCTACTCCCTCTCCCATGTGGCGCTCCCCTTCCCGATGGACGACCCCCTCTATGGCATGGCGGCGCGCCCGGAGCAGCGGGAGCAATACGGCATCAACCTCGGTGGTCTGGCCCTGCGTGGCGAGCGCGGAGTGCTGATCGTCAACCCCGGCGCCCTCACCCGCACCTCCTCCAACCCCTTCTCCCCCTATCTGCAGCAGCGGGTGATGGAGACCCTCACCGCCCCTCCCGTCGCTCGTCCTGCCGCCGTCACCCCTGCCAGCAGTGGTCAACCTGATGCGGCCTATCAGGCCGAGCTGGAGCAGTTTTTACAGGAGAGCGACGAGAGCGGTGCGCCTTTCTAGGGCGCTTCTGGAGAATCGGCAAAGAGCCACTGGCGCTGGGTCGATAGCGATACGAGAAAGGGGCTGTCAATTAACGGCCCCTTTCTATTGATGATGGCGATGGGACTGATGGCTTGGTGGGCTCAGGGATAGATGCTCACTTCTATCAGATTCTGATCCGGGTCGAGGAAGTAGATGGATTCTATCGGCCCACAAGCACCGCTTTTGGTCACCGGCCCCTCGACAATCTCCACCCCGTGGCAGGCAAGCTGGGCCATCACCTGCTCCAGCGGCCAGCGGGTGATAAGGCAGACATCCCCCGACCCCACCTGCGCCCGATTGCGCGGCTCCTGCCCAAGCAGCTGCAGATTGATCTTCTGGTTGCCAAACCCTACCGCCCGGCGCCCCGTACCGAAGGTGATGGCCTCCATATTGAGCACCGAACTGTAAAACGCCACGGCCCGTTCGATATCACTGACCGTCAATACCAGATGGTCGATATGGCTGATCATGGTTACCTCCTGGTGGTGATCTGGCTGATGTGACCGACATATGCCCGCAAGCATCCGACTGTTACCGCCACGGCGGGCAACCCCATCTTACCCGGCAAGAGAGAGCCCATGTGTGCCGTGGCGCGCAAAGAAAACGCAAATGATCTGGTCAAATAAATTCGCGTTACTGCACCGCTGCACACGCTTTATTCCGCTGGGCCTGCAGGGTCTCATCTTCGCTATCCATCGCCGCCAGAATCGCCTGATTGCAAGCCCGCTCTGCCAGCTTGGCCGGACTCTGTTTGGCATCCCCTATTTCGGCGATAAGGGGCCGATAACTGACGGCTGCCGAGCAATACATGGTGCGAAATTTGGGCAGTTGCCAGCTGCTGTCATCCTGCCGGGTCAAGTCATCACACAGCTTGTGAAAAAGGGCGGACGCCTTGACCGTGCACTGGCTAAAACGCCGCACATCCTGCTGGTAGGGACGACAAACGCTCGGCTGCTGGATCTGCCACAGCTGAAAAGAGAACGGAACCGACTCCCCTTCATACTGCACCACCAGCGTCTTGGCCTCAGTGCCATAGATATCCGCAACCTGCTGCTGTACCAGATTGAGATAAGCCGAAAAAAGATAGGAAACCGGATCCATCACCACCTCCCTGTGGGTGTATTACGTGCAACGCACATAGTTGCGTAGCCTATCCAATCGCGAGCCTGAAACATGAAAATGAAAAATAGCTTACTGATTTATTTAGATAAATTTATGGACTGGGCGCACGCTATCGCAAAATGACAGCTGAAATGCGGTGTCGTTTGGATTAATATGCCTGGCGATAAAAGCACACTCGGATGACGCCGTCTATCACTATGATACCGGCCAATCCCAACAGCATTATCTCCTCTAATTAGGATCTGGTTTTGAGCGATAACTGGACAGAAGAAGAGCTAAGGGCTGCGGTTATTGCATATTTGGATATGCAAACCAAAGCATCTCTTGGTGAACCCTTCGTGAAAAAGCACTATTACCGGGAATTGGCGAGCCAATTCGGGCGTACGGAGAAATCCTTCGAATATCGGATGCAGAACATCTCATATGTCTGTGCCGAAATGGGACTAGATTGGCTCCCCGGGTTAAAACCCGCCAAAAATGTGGGGGCAACCGCTTTTACGCATATCGAACGCCTGATCCGCCAACAGGAACTTAACCTTCGCTCTTACAAAAACGCGCTGGAACAGCCGCTTCCACAAGGGGTCGAAACGCCCCAATCACGTTATGTCATCACCAACAGTCATGAACGAGACCTGCAAGTCAGGGAGTGGGTACTGCAAAATGCAGCCCAACAATGTGAATCATGTAACGAACCTGCTCCCTTTATAACCGTCGCAGGGGAACCCTTCTTGGAAGTACATCACCTGAAAGGGTTAGCAGAGGGTGGCTCAGATACGGTTAGCAACACGGTAGCCCTTTGCCCTAATTGCCACCGAGAGATGCACTACGGCTGTAATAAAACGGAGATTGTCGAGGTTCTTTATCAACGGATTAAACGTCTCGTTCGCGAATAATCACCCACTCAGAGGTAGATTGTTCACGCAGTGTTGCTTACTGGCGCAAAACCCACCGGATTCTTGCCCAAAACCCCGGCTAAATTATCCAGTTGCATAATAACCATGCGGCCTTGCGGTTGTTTAACTGGCCCTAACGTCAGATAATACCGCCCGCCTTCAACCCCCCGATAACCCGACTTTCAGTGACGGTAATTGATGACTGAGTACCTGCTTTTATTGATCGGCACCGTGCTGGTTAACAACTTCGTGCTGGTGAAATTCCTCGGCCTCTGCCCCTTTATGGGGGTCTCCGGCAAGCTGGAAACCGCCATCGGCATGGGGCTGGCGACCACCTTCGTGATGACCCTCGCCAGTGCCAGCTCCTATCTGGTGGAGCACTATATCCTGCTGCCGCTGGATATCGCCTATCTGCGCACCCTCGCCTTTATTCTGGTGATCGCCGTGGTGGTGCAGTTTACCGAGATGGTGGTGCGCAAGAGCAGCCCGACCCTCTACCGCCTGCTGGGGATCTTCCTGCCCCTCATCACCACCAACTGCGCGGTGCTCGGGGTGGCGCTGCTCAGCATCAATGAGCGACACGACTTTATCCAGAGCGTGATCTACGGCTTTGGCGCCGCCACCGGCTTCTCGCTGGTGTTGATCCTGTTCGCCGCCATGCGCGAGCGTCTGGTCGCCGCCGATGTGCCCGCCCCATTTCGCGGGGTGTCGATTGCCATGATCACCGCCGGTCTGATGTCGCTGGCCTTTATGGGCTTTACCGGCCTTATCAAGATATAACCATGATCCATATTCTCTTTGCCATTCTGGTGCTCACCCTGCTGGCGCTGGCGTTCGGGATTATCCTGGGCTTTGCCGCCGTCAAGTTTCATGTGGAAGCAGACCCCATCGTCGATCAGCTCGATGCCCTGCTGCCCCAGACCCAGTGTGGCCAGTGCGGCTATCCCGGCTGCAAACCCTACGCCGAGGCGCTCGCCAACGGCGATCAGATCAACAAGTGCGTACCCGGTGGCGAGGCCACCATGCGCAAGATTGCCGATCTGATGGGGGTCGAGCCCCAGCCGCTGGGGGGCAGTGACGAGGCCGCCGTGCCGGTCAAGAAGGTCGCCTTTATCCACGAAGATCAGTGCATCGGCTGCACCAAGTGCATTCAGGCCTGCCCGGTGGATGCCATTGTCGGCGCCACCAAGGCGATGCATACCGTGATTGCCAACGAGTGCACCGGTTGCGATCTCTGTGTTGATCCCTGCCCGACCGACTGCATCGAGATGATCCCGGTGCCCACCACGGTCGATAACTGGAAGTGGGATCTCAATAACGTGCATGTTCCGGGCAAGATTCCGGTCAAGATAGTGGAATAAACAGCGGAGCAACCATGCATTCCTTACTCGAACGTATCAAAGCCGGCACGCTCTGGGACTTTCACGGTGGCATTCACCCCGCCGACAACAAGCTGCAATCAAGCCAGAGCCCGGTGGTGGACGCCGGTCTGCCGCCGCGCCTCATCATTCCGCTGCGCCAGCACGCAGGCCCCGCCGGCGATCTGCTGGTGCAGGTGGGCGACAAGGTCAAAAAAGGGCAGCCGCTGACCCGTTATGCCAAGGGGCGGGTCGTCCCTGTCCATGCCTCCACCTCCGGCACCATCACCGAGATTGGCAACCACACGGTTGCCCACCCCTCCGGGCTCGGCGATCTCTGTGTCATTCTCACCCCGGATGGGGAGGATGAGTGGGGCGAGCGTAACGGCAAAGCCGATTACTGGAATCTGGAGCGGGGCGAGCTGCTCGAGCGCATCCAGCAGGCGGGGGTAGCGGGCCTTGGCGGCGCCGTGTTCCCGACCCACAGCAAGCTCGACGGCCGCGGCCAGCTCACCGAGATCCTGATCGTCAACGGGCTGGAGTGCGAACCCTATATCACCACCGATGATCGGTTGATGCAGCAGTACGCCGACGAGATCATGGATGGCATCCGGGTGCTCAAGCACCTGCTCAAGCCCAAGCTGACCCTGATCGGGGTGGAAGACAACAAGCCCGAGGCAATCGAGCAGCTGACCCGTCACGCCACCGACGAAGATGTGCTGGTCAAGACGGTGCCGACCAAGTACCCCTCTGGCGGTGCCAAACAGACCATCGAGCTGCTCACCGGTCGTCAGGTGCCCAAGGGAGGCCGCGCGGTCGATATCGGCATCATGGTGCTCAACGTTGCCACCGTGTTTGCCATCAAGCGCGCCATCATCGACGGCGAGCCGCTGATCGAGCGGATCGTCACCCTCACCGGCGACAGCTTCAAGAAGCCCGGCAACGCCTGGGTGCGCCTGGGTACGCCGGTTCGCTGGCTGTTGCAGCGTTTCGAGCTGCAACCGGAAGCGGAGCAGCGGGTGATCATGGGTGGCCCCATGATGGGCTTTACCCTGCCCCACGCTATGGTGCCTGTGGTCAAGGCCACCAACTGCCTGCTGGCGCCGACGCAGGCCGAACTGCCCGCCCCCGGCCCGGAGCAGCCCTGCATCCGTTGCAGCGCCTGTGCCGATGCCTGCCCGGCCACTCTGCTACCGCAAGAGCTCTACTGGTACAGCCGGGCCAAGGAGTATGACAAGGCCGAAAAGCTCAACCTGATGGACTGCATCGAGTGCGGCGCCTGCGCCTGGGTCTGCCCGAGCGAGATCCCGCTGGTGCAGTACTACAAGATCGCCAAAGACGACATTCGCGAAGCCCGCGCCGAGGCCGAAAAAGCCGAGCGCGCCAAGCAACGTTTCGAGGCCAAGCAGGCCCGCTTCGAGCGGGAAAAAGCGGCCCGCGAAGCGCGCCATGCCGAAGCCGCCGCCCAGCGCCGTCAGACCATGACGGCCGCAGGCGGGGAAGATCCGGTGGCAGCGGCTCTCGCCCGCATCAAGGCCAAGCAGGATGCGCCCATCACAGCCATTGCCGCCACCGCCGAGGGCTTGCCTGACAACAGCGCAGTGATTGCCGCCCGCGAAGCCCGCAAACGGGAAGCGGAGGCGCGCCGCGCCGCCAAGCTGGCCGAGAGCGCAAACAGCGAAACAGCCGCTGCGCCGCAATCCGCCGAGGCGGCTGACCCTGCCAGCGATCCCAAGAAAGCAGCCATCGCCGCCGCACTGGCCCGCGCCAAAGCCAAGAAGGCAGCTCAGGCAGGCGAGAGCACCGAGCCTGTGACTGCCGAAGCCGTTGCTGCCCCTGCGGTAGATGCTGATCAGCAAAAGGCAGAGGTAGATCCGAAAAAAGCAGCGATTGCCGCTGCCATCGCTCGTGCCAAAGCCAAAAAGGCCGAAGCCAGTGGCGAGCCGGTAAGCGCAGCCAACGGCACGGCAGCCGAGGTCAACACGCAAAATGACGCCCCTGTCGATCCCAAAAAAGCTGCAATTGCTGCCGCCATCGCTCGTGCCAAGGCCAAAAAGGCGGCCCAGCAGGGTGACAGCGCTGAGGGCGATCTGACTGCAACCGCAGGCTCCAGCGAATCCGCTGCAACCCAAAGCGATGCGCCATCTGCTGTCAGCGAAGCGGTCGATCCCAAGAAGGCGGCTATCGCCGCTGCCATTGCCCGCGCCAAGGCCAAAAAGCTGGCCCAGCAGGGCGACAGTGCCGGTGCTGCAGGTGCGCAGAGTGAGCCTACTGCCAGCGCACAGACCCGCGACGTGGCGCTAGCCAAGAGCGAAGTAACCACCAGCCACAGCGATACAGCAGCAAGCGAAGCGGTCGATCCCAAGAAGGCCGCTATCGCCGCAGCCATCGCCCGGGCCAAGGCCAAAAAGCTGGCCCAGCAGAGCGCAAATACCAGTGCTGAGGTAGAAAGTGCCGCTACTCAGGTAGATAGAGCCGGAACTGAGGGTGAGCGCGCACCGGCTGAGCCGATGCAAAGCGATGCAGCCAGCAGTGAGCAACCACTTGCCGTCACTGCCGCGCCTGAAGCGAGCGCCCCTGCGGCTGATGCCCCGGTTGATCCGAAAAAAGCGGCCATTGCAGCCGCCGTGGCCCGCGCCAAGGCGAAAAAGCTGGCGGCCGAGGCAGCCAGAGCTGCCGAAACCGTCGCTGAAGATGCCCCGTCAGCCGACCGAACAACCACAAGGTAATCGACAGACTCATGTTCAATATCGCGACTGCGCCGTTTGCCCATAACCGCAAACAGACCCGAACCCTGATGCTGCTGGTGATCCTGGCCTGTGTGCCGGGCTTGCTGGCCCAGACCTGGTTCTTCGGCTGGGGCTCCTTTATCCAGATCCTGATTGCGCTGGTAACCGCGCTGGTGAGTGAGGCATTGGT
This sequence comes from Aeromonas sp. 600724, assembly GCF_049175135.1. NCBI lineage: Bacteria > Pseudomonadati > Pseudomonadota > Gammaproteobacteria > Aeromonadales > Aeromonadaceae > Aeromonas > Aeromonas sp. 600724. The sequence goes on from NZ_JAAKUM010000014.1 coordinate 114,491, forward strand.
GCTCAAGCTGCGGGGCCGCCCCGTCAAACCGGCCCTGATGGATGGCAGCGCCGCTCTCACCGCCGTGCTGATCGGCCTCTCCCTGCCGCCGCTGCTGCAGTGGTGGATGATGGTAGTGGGCACTGCCTTCGCCATCATCATCGCCAAGCAGCTCTACGGCGGGCTGGGTCAGAACCTGTTCAACCCGGCCATGGTCGCCTATGTGCTGCTGCTGGTCTCCTTCCCGGTGCAGATGACCAGCTGGCTGCCGCCGGAGAGCGTGCGCGCCTACAGCCTCGGCTTTGGCGATGCGGCCTCGGTCATCTTCACCGGCTTTAGCCTCGACGGCTACAGCATGGCCCAGCTCAAGCAGGGGGTGGATGGTCTGACCATGGCGACCCCGCTCGATACCCTGAAAACCGGCCTGACCCAAGGGCTCACCACCGGCGAGATCCTGAGCGGCCCGCTGTTTGAGGGTTGGGGCGGCATCGGCTGGAGCTGGGTCAACCTCGGCTATCTGCTGGGCGGCCTCTTCCTGCTGCAACAGAAGGTGATCAACTGGCGCATTCCGACCGCCATTCTGGGCTCCCTGCTGGCGGCGGCGACCCTCGGCTACCTGATGAGCCCGGATGCCACCGCCACGCCGATGTTCCATCTCTTTAGCGGCGCCACCATGCTGGGGGCCTTCTTTATCGCCACCGATCCGGTCAGCGCCTGCACCACCCCACGCGGCCGACTGGTCTATGGCGTGCTGATCGGGGTGCTGGTCTACATCATTCGCCGCTTTGGCGGCTATCCGGATGCGTTCGCCTTCGCCGTGCTGCTGGCCAACCTTTGTGTGCCGTTTATCGACAGCCTGACTCGCCCGAAAGTGTATGGAGCTCGTCGCCAATGATGTTTCTGCCCTTTTCCCCCATCACAGCTGACGGAGCCCGTACATGTTAAAGAGCATGCGCAAGAACGGCCTTATTCTGGCGATGTTCGCGCTCGGCTGTACCGCGCTGGTGGTACTGACCAACGAGCTGACCAAGGATAAAATCGCCCACCAGCAACAGCTGGAGAAGCAGCAGACCCTCTCGGTATTGCTGCCGGAGGGGAGCTATGACAACGATCTGGTGGCCAGCTGCAAACAGGTGACCAGCAGGAAGTATCTCGGCAGCGATCAGCCGCAGGCCCTCTATACCGCCAGCAAGAATGGCGTGGTGACCGGCTATGCATTGGAGGCGATCGCGCCGGATGGCTACAGCGGGGCGATCCGCATCGTGGCGGGTTTTGATGCCAAGGGCACCATCACTGCCGTGCGCGTGCTCGCTCACAACGAGACCCCGGGCCTGGGTGACAAGATCGAGCTGAAGAAATCGGACTGGATCAACAGCTTTGCCGGAAAATTCCTGACCCATGACAACGACCCCCAGTGGGCGGTGAAGAAGGATGGCGGCGAGTTCGATGCCTTTACCGGCGCCACCATCACCCCGCGAGCCGTGGTCAAGGCGGTGAAAAACCTGCTTAAACTGCAGCAGGAGCAACCCGAACTGCTCAGCAACGCCCCGGCTTGTCCGGCGGCGAACTAACGGAGTCGAGCCATCATGAACCAGATGGAACAGATTGAAACGGGTGCAGCCCCGATTGCCGAGCTGGAAAGCCGCAAGGGCGAGCTCAAGGAGCTGATGAGTCAGGGGCTCTGGAAGAACAACCCCTCGCTGGTGCAGGTGCTGGGGCTCTGCCCGACCCTCGCCGTCTCCTCCACCTTTACCAATGCGCTGGGGCTGGGCCTTGCCACCATGGCGGTGCTGGTCTGCTCCAACCTTGCGGTCTCGCTGGTGCGCAACTGGGTGCCGAAAGATATTCGCATCCCGGTCTATGTGATGATCATCGCCTCGCTGGTAACCAGCGTGCAGCTGCTGATGAACGCCTACACCTACGGCCTCTATCAGGCGCTCGGCATCTTTATCGCCCTCATCGTCACCAACTGCGTCATCATCGGCCGCGCCGAGGCCTATGCCTCCAAGAACCCGCCGCTGCTGGCGGCCCTCGATGGCCTGATGATGGGCCTTGGCTTTACTCTGGTGCTGCTGGTACTGGGCGGCATGCGCGAGATCATCGGCATGGGCACCCTGTTTGATGGCGCCGAGCTGCTGCTGGGCGAGTGGGCCAAGTCCCTGCGCGTCGAGCTGTTCCACGCCGATGCCAGCCTGCTGCTGGCGATTTTGCCGCCGGGCGGCTTTATCGGGCTGGGGCTGCTGATCGCCGCCAAGAACGCCATCAACGACTGGCGGGACCGCAAACAGGCAACCACTGTGGCCCACTGCAACGTTGCCCCGGCTCGCGTCCGGGCGACCGAACTATGATCGGACGCAAGGCATGAACAACCAGAAACGCAGAGAAATCCTCGAGCGACTGCGGGAAAACAACCCCCACCCCACCACAGAGCTCAACTTCAACTCGCCGTTCGAGCTACTGATCGCCGTGCTGCTCTCGGCGCAGGCGACCGATGTCAGCGTCAACAAGGCAACCGACAAGCTCTATCCGGTGGCCAACACCCCGCAGGCAATGCTGGATCTCGGGGTGGACGGGCTCAAGGAGTACATCAAGACCATTGGCCTGTTCAACACCAAGGCCGAGAACGTCATCAAGACCTGCGCCATCTTGCTGGAGCGCCACGGTGGCGAGGTGCCGGAGAACCGCGAAGCGCTGGAAGCCCTGCCGGGCGTCGGCCGCAAGACCGCCAACGTGGTCCTCAATACCGCCTTTGGCTGGCCCACCATCGCCGTCGATACCCATATCTTCCGGGTCTCGAACCGCACCGGCTTTGCGGTAGGCAAGAACGTGGATCAGGTGGAGGAGAAGCTGCTCAAAGTGGTGCCCGCCGAGTTCAAGCTGGATGTCCACCACTGGCTGATCCTGCACGGGCGTTACACCTGTCTGGCTCGCAAGCCCCGTTGTGGTTCCTGTATCATCGAGGACTTGTGCGAATACAAAGAGAAGGTCTATCCAGAGAGCTGATGGCCTCACAACCGAGATTGAAAGCAGTACACATCACCAACCCGGAGAACTGAGCAATGAGAATTCTGCATACCATGCTGCGTGTCGGCGATCTGCAACGCTCCATCGACTTCTACACCCGCGTCCTTGGCATGAAGCTGCTGCGCAAGAGCGAGAACAGCGAGTACAAGTACACCCTGGCCTTCGTTGGCTACGGTGACGAGAAGGATGAAGCGGTGATCGAGCTGACCTACAACTGGGGGGTGAGTGAGTACGAACTGGGCTCCGCCTACGGCCATATCGCGCTGGAAGCGGACGACATCTACGCCACCTGCGACGCACTGCGCGCCGCCGGTGCCAAGATCACCCGCGAACCGGGCCCGGTCAAGGGCGGTACCACCGTGATCGCCTTCGTCGAAGATCCGGACGGTTACAAGATTGAACTGATTGCCAAGAAAGATGCCGGTACCGGCCTGGGTGACAGCTTCTAAGCAGCCCTAATCCCGCTGCCGAATGGCAGGATCAAAAAAGAGCGCAGATGCGCTCTTTTTTATATCCGGCTGCCGGGGACGGCGCTAGATCTCGCCATTGCGCCCCATGCTGATCACCACCCGCCGGTTCTTGGCACGACCCTGCTCCGTTTCGTTGGAGGCAACGTGCTGCTTCTCGCCATGCCCCTCCACCGAGATCTTGCCGGGATCGATCCCCAGATCGACAAACACCTTCTTGATGGCATCGGCCCGTTTCTCGGATAGCTTCAGGTTCGGCCAGCGGCCGCCATAGCTGTCGCTGTAGGCATCGATCACCACCACGTCGATGCTCTTGTCCGCCTTGATAAACTCGCTGATCATCGCCAGCCGCCGCTTGGAGGGGATGGAGAGCTGATCGCTGTTCTTGTCGTAGGTAAGCACGCTAAAGGCGATGTCGTTGAAGCTGTAGGGCAAGAGCCCGCTCAGGCAGTCGATAAAGGCCTGATATTTGACCCGAAAGTTAACCGACGAAAGCGATACTCGCACCGCACGGTTTTGGCGATACCAGTCCCGATACTGGAAAGTGGGCATTCGTCCCCCCTCCAGCTCATCGAGCATGGTCCAGGCGGTTTGCCCCTCCACCAGCCCATCGAACTGCTGATAGAAGCGCAGTTGACTCACTTCTCGCCCGGCAATCCCTGGGCGCCATACCGGCGGCATGATGCCAAGGCTCACCGTCTGGGTCTGGGCCTGTGGCCGCTTGCCCTTGAGCTCAAAGTCGAGGTTGATCTTGCGCCCGGCGCGGCTGACAAAGGCCCCCGTTCCCCAGTTGGGGATCGGGTGTTCGAGGCGACACTCAATCTGGGTATCGGAGGTCAAACGCCAGACGGATTGATCCAGACCGGCACCGAATTCGGTGACCCCAGCCTGTAACTGCATACTCACGGATATGCTGACCAACCCCAACACCCAAGCGTTCAATTGCTTGCCCTCCACACGATCTCACAAGGGGTATCGGCCAGGGAGGGACAAGCTTTAGCGCAAATGGATCAGTGGGGAGAGGCTCTCTCTATCAACTTGAAGCTGGCAATTCGTCCAGCCAGCTCCCGTGCCAACTGATCCAGTTCGACACTATTCTGCTGCAGGGTGACCGAGTGCTGGCGATGGGCCTCGTACACTTCGCGGATGGTCATTACGTTGTGCTGGATATCGTCCGTTACGTAGCGCTGCTGCTCGGTTGCGGTAGCCACCTGCGCCGTCATGTCACTCACCTTGCGCACCTCATTGACGATGTCGGTCAGCTCGTGACCCGCCCGCTGCGCTTCACTGACGCTGAGGCCCGCCTGCTCGCTGCCCGACTGCATGGCCACCACCGCCTGACGGGCTCCAGCCCGCAAACGGGAGAGCATCTGTTCGATATCATCTGCCGCCTGCTGGGTACGGGCAGCCAGTGAACGAACCTCATCGGCGACCACGGCAAAGCCGCGCCCCGACTCACCGGCACGGGCTGCCTCAATGGCGGCATTGAGGGCCAACAGATTGGTGCGATCGGAGATCTGCTTGATGAGGTTGAGTGCCTCGACGGCGGACTCGGTATCCTGATGCAGGTTGTTGACCAACAGCCGGGTCTCGTCGAGGGTGCCGGCCACCTGCTCGATGGCGGCGATAGTCTGATCCACCTCCTTGTCCCCCTGCCGGGCACGGCCAATGGCCTGCTGGGTCGCCAGTGAGGTCTGGGTCGCATTGCGAGCAATTTCGGCCACCGTCGAAGCCATTTCCGTTGCGGCGGTGGCAACCAGTTCAACCTGACCGACACCACGCACCACACCTTCATTCACTTCGGCAATCACCTCGCTGGAGTTGCTGGCACTACGGGTCAATATCTCACAGGAGCGGCGCACCTCCAGCAACAAGCCTTCCAGATGCTGCAGAAAGTGGTTGAGATCCCGCGCCAATGCCCCAAGCTCGTCACCCGATTGCCAGTTGACCCTCACCGTCAGATCATTGTCATTGACGAGCCGTGAAAAGGTGCGATGCAGAGCGACGAAGCCCAGATGCACATCCCGCAGCACCTTCCAACTGATGAGGGTAGTCAACAGCAGGCAGCACAGCACCGCCATAGCCCCCCACCAGAAGTTGCGCTGACTCTCTCCCTGCATCTGCTCAACCCGTTCGAACAACTGCTGGAAGAGCTGATCTTCGCCCTGTTTGAGCTGGTCGATCTTCTCGGTGCTCACGGCAAACCAGCGCTCCGGATCGACGCCAAAGCTCCCCTCGGTCATCTTGCCGAGGGCGAGCTGCTCATATTTCGCGACCTCTGCCATCACCGGACTCTTCTCAATTTGCTCAAGCAGGCGTCGCTGCGGCTCGCTTGCCACGGCGCGAAAACGCTCCAGATAGCTCTGCTGGGCAGCGAGCAGGGACATAAATTGCTGCAAGGTAGCCGGGGTGAAACTCCCTTTGGCAAAGACATTGCTGAGGGTCGCCCGCTCCATCCCCATACGCTCCTTGTTTTGCAAAAATGCGGCGTAGGCATTTGTCTGCAAGGCAATAGCGGCATCCTGGCTACGCAGACTAATCTCATCCACGACCTTGAGCAGAGAAGCAATCAACTGGCTATAAAAGGCGACCTGACGCGGGGCCTCTATGGCCAGTTTGTCCACCTGATTGCGGATCCCCATCAACTCGCGCAAAGCCAGATCCACCTGCTCGTGGGCAACCTCCCTCTCCAACCCCTGAAAGCGATGAATGGCTTCATCAACCTGTTGCCGCTGACGTGGCAGGGCATCTGCAAATTTGCGCCCTTCAGAGCCGATAAACCCCGCCGACATGCCACGCTCCTTTTGCAGCTCGTGCACCAACTGGGCGCTGCGTTCGACCACAGCCAGCTGCTGCAGGGCTTGCGTCATCTCATGGGTCACCCGATATCTGTCGTATGCGTAGTGGCTGGCGAAAAACAGCAGCGCCAATAACGGCAGGCAAATTGCCAGCAACATCTTGCCGGCCAATCCGAGTCTGTTCATCCCGCACTCCTGTCATTTTTATCAACGCGTTGATTATATCCGGCCTGCTCGCTTATGCCGCTGACGACATCTGCCATTGGCCAGAACCATGAGCTGCATCAACCATTTTCTGTAGATGGCCACGCAGCCCCCCCATAGCCCAGCCCAATGGTCAGGTCGAGACAGCCAGAGAGAAACTCGCTACAGTAGATCAGGGCGACAGGAGGTCGCTTGTTTGGGGAATCCAGCCATGAAACACCCGCTCTGCCCGCTTTACCGTCTGGGTTGCGCCCTCTTCGCGGCGACCCTGCCCATGGCGTCACTCGCGGCCAGTAACAACCTTGACGATCAGGAGGAGGACTGGGCGCAAAAACGGGCCAATGCGGTGATCTCGCTGATGACTTTCAGCGTGGTGCCGGACATCACCGCCAGCAACCTGGACATCGGCAGCAGCACTGGCCAATCTTCTGCGCTCAACATGGGGCAACTGGGAGGCGGCGCAACCCTGAGCGAAGCCGTGCCCATCTATCTGGAGGGGGCGCTGGGCTACAGCCGCTACGACCCCCAGTTTGTGATAAGCAATGGTACCGAGAGTCGCACCATACCGACCAAGTGGAATAGCCTGACCGCCTCGGGCGGGATCGGCTGGGATGTCACCCTTCACAAAGATCCGCGTGGCGGCCACTGGGTGCTGCGCCCCATAGCCAACGTCTCGCTCGGTACCATGGCCAGTGACCTGCGGATCGGCAACTGGCTGCTGGATCGTACCAAGGGCTACTCGCTGGACTTTCTCGATGGGGGTCAGCTCAATATGTACGGGCTGGGTGGCTCACTGATGCTCGATTACGAACTCTTTTCACCGGCCCAGGACATAGATGCCGAACTGCGCTACTCCTATCAGCACCTGCAGAGCTTTGGCGGCACCTCGACCAGCGTCCGTGGTCACGCCGAGGCGGAGAACCTCGGCCTCTATCTGCGCCGCCGCGCCCCGCTGTTCCACTGGACCCTGCTCGACAGACCAGTGCGCTATGTACTGGAGGGGGCTCATACCGCATATCTGGGGCAGCAACGTGGGTTGCTTGGCTTTGACTCCCTCAACTCCATCGGCGCCGGTCTGGAGCTGGACAGCAGCAAGTACGACATCATTGTCACCCGTACCCGGCTGGTTGCCCGCTACATGTTCAGCCACAACACCAGCGGTTATTCCATCGGGCTGGCCATGAGCTTCTAACCCGGGCTGCCAGAGGGGCATCCTCCGAGTCGCACCATGCAGCTATCACCGCCACCATAAAAAACGCCAGCCTTGCGGCTGGCGTTCTCATTGGGGTTGAAGCGACTTATTTCAGATCGAAACGGTCATTGTTCATCACCTTGACCCAGGCCTTGACGAAGTCTCGGACGAACTTCTCCTTGCCATCTTGCTGGGCATAGACCTCGGCGTAGGCACGCAGCACCGAGTTGGAGCCAAACACCAGATCAACCCGGGTAGCAGTCCACTTCACCGCACCGCTCTGGCGATCCACGATCTGGTAACTGTTGCGGCCAGTCGGCTGCCAGCTATAGGCCATGTCGGTCAGGTTGACGAAGAAGTCGTTGCTGAGCACACCGACCCGGTCGGTAAAGACGCCGTGGGCCGACCCGCCATGGTTGGTGCCAAGCACCCGCATACCGCCGACCAGCACAGTCATCTCGCGGGCGGTAAGCCCCAGCAACTGGGCACGGTCGAGCAGCATCTCCTCCGGCTGCACCTTGTAGTGCCCCTTCTGCCAGTTGCGGAAACCATCGTGAACCGGCTCGAGGAAGGCGAACGACTCGGCATCGGTCTGTTCGGCGCTGGCATCGCCGCGGCCCGACGCAAAGGGAACGACGATATCGACGCCGGCCAGCTTGGCCGCCTGCTCTACCGCTGCGCTACCGCCCAGCACAATCAGGTCGGCGATGCTGACCGGCTTGCTCAGGGTGGCCTGCAGGGCGATCAGGGCGTTGAGCACCTTCTCGAGGCGAGCGGGCTCGTTGCCTTCCCACTCTTTCATCGGCGCGAGGCGGATGCGAGCACCGTTGGCTCCGCCGCGATAATCGGAGCCGCGGAAGGTGCGGGCACTGTCCCATGCGGTGGCGATCAAATCGGCTGGCGCCACGCCGCAGGCCAGCAGTTTGGCCTTGATCTCACTCACCTCTTTGTCAGAGAGCTGGTAATCCACCGCCGGAACCGGATCCTGCCACACCATGACTTCGCTCGGCACTTCCGGCCCCAAATAGCGGCTGCGCGGCCCCATGTCGCGGTGAGTCAGCTTGAACCAGGCGCGGGCAAAGGCGTCGGAGAAGAGCGCCTGATCCGCGGCAAAGCGCTCGGAGATCTCCCGGTATACGGGGTCAAAGCGCAGCGCCATGTCCGCATCGGTCATGATGGGGTTGCAGCGGATGGAGGGGTCTTCCACGTCCACCGGACGATCTTCCTCCTTGATGGCGACGGGCTCCCACTGCCAGGCACCGGCCGGGCTCTTCTTGATCCACCAGTCGTGGCCCAGCAGCATCTTGAAGTAGCCGTTGTCCCAGCGGGTCGGGTTGCTGGTCCAGGCCCCTTCAAGGCCGCTGGTCACCGTATCACGACCGATGCCGCGGCTCTCGTGGTTGATCCAGCCCAGCCCCTGCTCGTGCACATCCGCCCCTTCGGGAGCGGGCCCCAGTTTGGCAGCGCTGCCGTTGCCGTGGGCCTTGCCGACGGTGTGGCCACCGGCGGTGAGGGCGACGGTCTCTTCGTCATTCATCCCCATGCGGGCAAAGGTAACGCGCATGTCGTGGGCGGTTTTCAGGGGATCCGGGTTGCCATCCACCCCTTCCGGGTTGACGTAAATCAGCCCCATCATCACCGCCGCCAGCGGGTTCTCCAGATCCCGTTCGCCGCTGTAACGGCTCCCTTCGCTGCCGCTCGGCGCCAGCCACTCCTTCTCGGAGCCCCAATAGACATCTTTTTCCGGATGCCAGATATCCTCGCGGCCACCGGCAAAGCCGAAGGTCTTGAGCCCCATGGATTCATAGGCGACATTGCCCGCCAGGATCATCAGGTCAGCCCAGGAGATCTTGTTGCCGTACTTCTGTTTGATCGGCCACAGCAGACGACGCGCCTTGTCGAGGTTGCCGTTGTCAGGCCAACTGTTGAGGGGGGCGAAGCGCTGGTTGCCGGTGTTGGCACCGCCGCGCCCGTCGGTAGCGCGATAGCTGCCGGCGGAGTGCCAGGCCATGCGGATCATCAGGCCGCCATAGTGACCCCAGTCTGCCGGCCACCAGGGCTGGCTGTCGGTCATCAGGGCATGCAGATCTGCCTTGAGGGCATCGTAATCGAGGCTGTTGAAGGCATCGGCATAATCGAAAGTCTCATCCATCGGATTGGTCTTGCTGTCATGCTGGTGCAGGATGTCGAGGTTGAGGGCATTGGGCCACCAGACTTGATGCTCCTGGCTGGCAGAGGTATTGGCACCGTGGGCAAAGGGGCACTGACCGGCCCCGCTAGCGTGTTTGTCCATCTATCAGATCCTCATTGTGGTCATAATGACGGCGAAACCCTTCGCTTCGCAGTAGAGACTAGCCTACCCCCCACCAGTCACTTAAAAAATCGAATAAAAAAGTTCAATTCAATCTGGTTTTGCGATTGAACTATCTCGTCACCGGGTAACAAACAGAACAATGCAGGCGCTGGCTGAGTAGTAGTGGCATAGATCACACACGCTTGTTGAACCCACTGTTAACATGTTGCCATTGCACATCAGACGACAGCGTTGAAATGGACTTCACACCTGTTATTGCGGTTCTGCTGGACCAGCTCTGGTATCTGCTGCCCCTTCTGCTGATTGCCACCCTGATCAAAACGCCCAGGTTTAAGGGGATGGTTGGGGAGGCATTTATCAACTTGGGCATCCGGCTGTTTCTCGATCAGCGGGAGTACCACCTGCTCAAGGATGTTACGCTGCCTACCCCGCAGGGAACTACCCAGATCGACCATGTGCTCGTCTCGCGCTTCGGGCTATTTGTGATCGAGACCAAGAACATCAAGGGGTGGATATTTGACAATCCAGCCCACAAGAGCTGGACCCAGCAGCTCTATCGCCGCAGACATACCTTTCAAAATCCCCTGCGCCAAAACTATCTGCACCTGATGACGCTCAAATCCTTGCTGGGTCTTGCTGATCATCAGCTCCATTCGATTATCTACTTTATTGGCGACTGCACCTTTAAAACCCCCATGCCGGATAACGTGATGAACCGCGGGCTTATTCGCTATATCAAGAGTAAAACCACGCAGATGCTGACCTCTGCCGAAGTCACCAGAGTGATCGACACCATCCAGCGGGGACGACTGGCTGCCAATTGGCAGACCCATAAACAGCATGTGGCGCAGTTGAAAGCCCGTCACAGCGAGGTTCCCCACCCACCTTTATCCTTAGCTGCAATGTCTGTCGTCAATCAGGTGGTGAACGCCGCACCAACCACCACCGAATCGCTCACCCAAGCAAATCCACTATGCCCCAGATGCGGCAACCCGATGGTATTGCGTACCGCCAAACGGGGGGATAACCGAGGCAATCAGTTTTGGGGATGCAGTGGATACCCCAAATGCAGATTCATGGTAAATCTCACGGGGAACAGCAAGGCATGAACTGCCACACAAGGGGAAACTCACTCTGACAACAAGGGCGGCCAATTGGCCGCCCTTGTTGTGTTTCTTAGCGAATGGTCGCCATCTGCCGCACGCAACGTTGCTCCCTGTCATCCACCCGCTTGGCAAACCAGGCGGTGGTGAGGTTGCGGGTAATTTTCGGACTCTTTAGCTGAATGCCGGGCAGGATGGCGCGGGGCAGTCGCTTGCCCGCTTGCTTGTCGGCCAAGGTAAAGATGCGATGGTAGAGATCGGTCTCGGCAAATTCGGCTGTATCCCCTTTGCGAAGGCTCTGGTGGATCGCCTGTTTGCTCATATTGACCCGGTTGGCGAGGGTGTAGACGGCAAGCTCGGTGTTACCCGGCAGATCCGAGTCATAGCGGATCAGGTCCCCGTCCAGCGCCAGAGTTTTGCCACTCAGGCGGCTGACGGCGGCCTGAAAAGCGGCATTGCGACTGGCATACCAGCCGGCGTTGAAGTCGGCAAAACGGTAGAGGGTATCCGGGTAGTCGACGGGATAACCGAAGATATGCTTGGTGCCAAACCAGATGCCGCCGCGACGGGTAAAGACTTCGTGGCGAATGGAGTCCTTGATTGGATAGGGGTAGCCACGGGCGTTGGCCTCGGCAAAGGCGATGCTCACCTGCATCGGGCCGCCGGTATGCACCGGGTTGAGGTTGCCAAACAGCGTCTTGCCCATCGGCAGCATGCTGATCATGTCTTCGAAGATTTCACTCATCTCCCGCTCGGTACGCAACTTGTCGATCCGCTCGGCGTAGCTCTTGCCAGTGGGCGAGTTGATGGAGAGCGCGGCCCGCACCATAAATTCGGGGATCAGCAGCTTGGCTGCCCGTGAGTTGATCTCTTTCCAGGCGATCTTGCCAAGGCCCGGCACCACGGGGTCGGCCTGATAAGTGGCTTCCTGCTCCGCCACCGCCAGCACGCTACAGACATTGTGATCATTGACCGTCACCCCCTGGGTGGTGAGCGCCGTCACCACGTCGTTGGCCCACCCCTGTTTGTCCGGCACCTGACGGGGCAAGAAGCGCACGATGCGGCTCTTCATGTCCGCCGGTTTGCGCGGCTGCATGGCAGGCGGCGTTTTGGGGTTGCTCACGCTCGCCTCTTTGGCAGGCGCGGAGGCGGGATCACTGGCACAACCGGCCAGCAACAAGGCAGAGCAGAAGGCAAGAAGACGACAGGAAGGCAAAGCGGTCATAAGCATGTCCATTTTTTGTTGGCCCTACAGGCAGCGCCGCTGGCACTGCACTGACAAGCAAAGTGGGGCCATTGTAGAGGATTGCCTGCCGCAGTTGAAACCCGCGCTCGCAGCATCCCCTCCCCTTGCCAGCTTTTGCCACCCCACGCGCCATCAGTTGTCTGCGATGCGGAACTCATGACCTTCCTCAATGGCTCACCCGGCCAGAACCGTACGGTGAGCGACAGATAAAAAGAAACCCCCGCCATCGCTGGCGGGGGTTGGTCGTCTGGCAAGTCGGACTGATGCCCGCTGCAAACGCTTAGCGGTTTTTCACCTTCTGGTGCAACTCCTGCACCGAGTTGACGTTGGCGGTGGCATCCACGCTGATGGCCATGCAGGTGGCAAACGCCTCATTCATGGTGGTGGTGTAAGCCACCTTGTTCTGCAAGGCGGCGCGACGCAGCTGCTTGGAGTCCTGGATCGCCACCCGCCCTTCGGCGGTGTTGACGATGTAGGTGTACTCGCCATTCTTGATGCGGTCGAGAATGTGCGGGCGACCTTCGTGCACCTTGTTGACCAGGCGCGGGTTGATGCTCGCCTCACCCAGCGCGACGGCTGTGCCGTGAGTGGCATCCAGCTCGTAGCCCAGCTCCAGCAGCTTGGCAGCCAAGTCAACCACCTGCGCCTTGTCGCTGTGACGCACTGACAAGAGGGCACGACCCTCTTTCGGTACGGCGTGGTTGGCACCCAGCTGCGCCTTGGCATAGGCCTCGGCAAAGCTGCTGCCCACACCCATTACCTCACCGGTAGAGCGCATCTCCGGCCCCAGCAGCGGGTCAACCCCCGGGAACTTGGCGAACGGCAGTACCACCTCTTTCACCGAGTAGTAGGGTGGGATGATCTCTTTGGTGAAGCCCTGTTCTTGCAGCGACTGACCGGCCATCACACGGGCGGCAATCTTGGCCAGCGGGGCACCGGTCGCCTTGGAGACGAACGGCACGGTACGGGCGGCGCGCGGGTTCACCTCGATGAGGTAGATGTCATCACCCTTGACCGCGAACTGCACGTTCATCAGGCCGATAACGCCGAGCTCCAGCGCCAGCTTGCGCACCTGCTCGCGGATCTCGTCCTGAATTTTCTTGGACAAGGTATAGGGAGGCAGGGAGCAACCGGAGTCACCGGAGTGGATACCGGCCTGCTCGATGTGCTCCATGATGCCGCCGATGACCACATCGGTGCCGTCGCAGATGGCATCCACGTCCAGCTCGGTCGCATCGTCCAGGAAGCGGTCCAGCAGCACCGGCGATTCGTTGGAGACGCTCACCGCCTCGGCGAAGTAGCGACGCAGATCCTGCTCGTCATAGACGATTTCCATGGCGCGGCCACCCAGCACGTAGGAGGGGCGAACCACCAGCGGGTAGGTAATGCGCTCGGCCAGCAGCACGGCCTGTTCCAGCGCGGTGACGGTGCCGTTTTCCGGCTGCTTGAGGCCGAGGCGCTCGACGGCAGACTGGAAGCGCTCGCGGTCTTCGGCGCGGTCGATGGCATCCGGGCTGGTACCGATAATCGGCACGCCGTTGGCTTCCAGTGCTCGGGCCAGTTTCAGCGGGGTCTGGCCACCGTACTGAACGATGACGCCCTTGGGTTTTTCGATGCGTACGATTTCCAGCACATCTTCCAGGGTCACCGGCTCGAAGTAGAGACGATCGGAGGTGTCGTAATCGGTGGAGACGGTCTCCGGGTTGCAGTTGACCATGATGGTCTCGTAACCGTCTTCGCGCAGGGCCAGCGCCGCGTGCACACAGCAGTAGTCGAACTCGATACCCTGACCGATACGGTTCGGGCCACCGCCGATGATCATGATCTTGTCGCGGTTGCTCGGGGCCGCTTCGCACTCCTCGTCATAGCTGGAGTACATGTAGGCGGTGTTGGTAGCGAACTCGGCGGCGCAGGTATCGACCCGCTTGTAGACCGGGAAGATGTTGTGGCGGGCACGCAGTTTGCGCACTTCCCCTTCGGCCACACCGAGGATCTTGGCCAGACGGGCATCGGCAAAGCCTTTGCGCTTGAGGGCACGCAGGAAGTCGGCATCGAGACCGGCCATGCCGCGCTCTTTCACCTCTTCTTCCAGCTTCACCAGATCTTCAATCTGTACCAGGAACCAGGGGTCAATCTTGGTCAGCTTGAAGATGCCGTCCATGGAGAGACCGGCGCGGAACGCATCGGCAATATAGAAGATACGGTCGCTACCGGCGTCCTGCAGCTCGTGACGGATGCGGGTCAGGGAGTCCGGCGCATTGAGGTCAACCATGGGGTCGAAGCCGGTTTTGCCGGTTTCGAGGCTGCGCAGCGCCTTGTGCAGGGACTCCTGGAAGTTGCGGCCGATGGCCATCACTTCACCGACCGACTTCATCTGGGTAGTCAGACGATCGTTGGCACCGGCGAATTTTTCGAAGTTGAAGCGCGGCACCTTGGTGACCACGTAGTCGATGGCCGGCTCGAAGGAGGCCGGAGTGCGACCGCCGGTGATATCGTTCATCAGCTCGTCGAGGGTGTAACCGATGGCGAGCTTGGCGGCGATCTTGGCGATGGGGAAACCGGTCGCCTTGGAGGCCAGCGCAGAGGAGCGCGACACCCGCGGGTTCATCTCGATGATGACCATGCGGCCATCTTTCGGGTTGATACCGAACTGGACGTTGGAGCCGCCGGTCTCAACGCCGATTTCGCGCAGCACCGCCATGGAGGCGTTGCGCATCAGCTGGTACTCCTTGTCGGTCAGCGTCTGGGCTGGCGCGACCGTGATGGAGTCACCGGTGTGGATACCCATGGGGTCGAAGTTTTCGATGGCGCAGACGATGATGCAGTTGTCGTTGCGATCCCGCACCACTTCCATCTCGTACTCTTTCCAGCCGATCAGCGACTCGTCGATGAGCAGCTCTTTGGTCGGCGACAAGTCCAGACCGCGCTCGCAGATCTCGACGAACTCTTCGGTGTTGTAGGCGATGCCGCCACCGGAGCCGCCCATGGTAAAGGAGGGACGGATGATGCAGGGGAAGCCGACCATCTGCTGCACGCCCCACGCCTCTTCCATGTTGTGGGCGATGCCGGCACGCGGGCACTCCAGGCCAATGCTGCGCATCGCCTTGTCAAAACGGGAGCGGTCTTCGGCCTTGTCGATGGCATCGGCGGTGGCACCGATCATCTCGACACCGAACTCGGCCAGCACGCCATGCTTCTCCAGCGCCAGTGCGCAGTTAAGCGCAGTCTGGCCGCCCATAGTGGGCAGAATGGCGTCCGGGCGCTCTTTCTTGATGATTTCGCGCACCACTTCCCAGGTGATGGGCTCGATGTAGGTGGCGTCTGCCATCTCCGGGTCGGTCATGATGGTGGCCGGGTTGGAGTTGACCAGAATAACGCGGTAGCCCTCCTCGCGCAGGGCTTTGCACGCCTGGGCGCCGGAGTAGTCAAATTCGCAGGCTTGGCCGATGACGATGGGGCCGGCGCCGAGGATCAGGATGCTCTGAAGGTCATTACGTTTTGGCATGAAACTCTTTCCTCTATTTCTTAGGCGCGATACTGCTTAATCAATTCAATAAAGTGGTCAAAAAGACCGGCACAGTCGTGCGGGCCCGGGCTCGCTTCGGGGTGTCCCTGGAAGCTGAAGGCCGGACGGTCGGTGCGATGGATACCTTGCAGGGAACCATCGAACAGGGAGACGTGGGTGGCGCGCAGGCAATCCGGCAGGCTGTTCTCGTCTACCGCAAAGCCGTGGTTCTGAGCGGTGATCATGACGGTGTTGTCATCGAGGCTCTTCACCGGATGGTTGGCGCCGTGGTGGCCAAACTTCATCTTGACGGTCTTGGCACCGGAGGCCAGACCCAGCAGCTGGTGACCCAGACAGATGCCGAACACCGGCGTGTTGGTATTAAGGAATGTCTTGATGGCCTCGATGGCGTAGTCGCACGGCTCGGGGTCGCCGGGGCCGTTGGAGAGGAAGATGCCATCCGGGTTCAGCGCCAGTACCTCGGCGGCCGGGGTCTTGGCAGGCACCACGGTCAGGCGGCAGCCACGGTCAACCAGCATCCGCAGGATGTTGCGCTTGACGCCAAAGTCATAGGCTACCACGTGGTATTTCAGCTGGTCGGCATCTGGGGTGACGTGCCCCTTGCCAAGCTGCCAGCTCCCTTCGGTCCAGTTGTACGCCTCACCAACCGTCACCTCTTTGGCCAGATCCATCCCCTTCAGACCGGGGAAGGCGCGGGCCTGTTCGAGAGCATAGGCTTCATCGACCTGTTTCCCGGCCAGAATGCAGCCAGCCTGAGCGCCTTTCTCGCGCAGGATGCGGGTCAGTTTACGGGTGTCGATGTCGGCGATGCCAACTATGTTGTGAGACTTGAGGTATTCGGAGAGGGATTGCTGATTGCGGAAATTGGAGGCAAGTATCGGAAGGTCCCGGATGATCAATCCCTGAGCATGGATCTGACTGGACTCTTCATCTTCGCTGTTGGTGCCGGTGTTGCCTATATGGGGGTAAGTGAGGGTGACGATCTGACGGGAATAAGAGGGATCGGTGAGGATTTCCTGATAGCCCGTCATCGACGTATTGAAAACCACTTCACCAACGGAACATCCCTCGGCGCCTATCGACACGCCTTTGAACACAGTTCCATCTTCCAGCACTAGCAATGCAGTGTGATTCAAGACAACCTCCAGTTATTTAGCTTTAAATTCAGCAATTTACCTGGGTGTTGCGGGCTCGGTTCCGGTCTTGGACAGGACTCGAACCCGGCAGATTTCTGGCAAATTGGGCGCATTCTACTTAAAAAAAGTGGCATTTCAACGTCTTTTCTCAGATGAAATGCATCTAAATTCAATAAAAAAGCAACATTACCCATTATCTATGCACTTGATTGCTTTGCAACCCCCTCCCATGAAAGAAAAGGAAAAACCACCACCAAAAGATGACATCAAGCCAGCGATAGCAACAAAAACAAACAAAAAAACCAATTAAAACAATGGCATTTATTTTTACACAAAAAACATTAATGACAGATTTAACGCTTTTATGATGACAAGAGTGAACATGAAAAATGGAAAACGTTTTTCTACGTTTGAATTTTTAGTCTTTTCTTGTCGGTGTAAAAAAATGGCTTTATCCGCCATAAAGATGCTCAAATCTGTTACCTGGTGATGACATTCAGGAAGGGAAAATCTGGCAGATAACACAACAGTGTGATTTATAAGGCGTTCAGTTAAAAATTGCAGGCAGCGTGTCTTTTTACACAAACTCTGGCTGACTGACAGCAAAAACCCCGGCAAGCCGGGGTTTTTCACTGGGGTAGCAGTAGTACGAAAGTGCCGCTCAGAGGCATCACTTGAGATTGAGCACATCCTGCATGTCATAAAGGCCTGCACCCTGCTGACCAAGCCACTTGCCCGCCCGCACAGCACCGTTGGCGAAAGTCAGGCGACTTGAAGCTTTGTGGCTGATCTCCACCCGCTCGCCGATATCGGCAAACATGACGGTATGCTCCCCCACCAGATCGCCAGCGCGAATAGTGGCAAAGCCGATAGTGTTGCGATCCCGCTCGCCAGTGATCCCCTCGCGACCATAGACGGCGCACTCCTTGAGATCGCGACCCAGGGTTTTGGCGACCACTTCACCCATGGAGAGCGCAGTACCGGATGGCGCATCCACCTTGTGGCGATGGTGGCCCTCGATGATCTCGATGTCGGTGTAATCCCCCATCACCTTGGCGGCCTGCTCCAGCAGCTTGAACACCAGGTTGACCCCGACCGAGTAGTTGGAGGCGAACACGATACCGATCTGCTTGCCCGCCTCTTTCAGGGCGGCCTTGCCTGCATCGTCAAAACCGGTGGTGCCAATCACCATCTGCTTGTGGTGGGCCAGCGCAAAAGCCAGATTGGCAAGGGTCACCTCGGGGCGGGTGAAGTCGATGATGAGATCAAACTCGTCACGCACCTTGTCAAGACTGTCACTGATGGCCACACCCAGATGGCCCAGCCCATTGAGCTCACCGGCATCGAGGCCGATCACCGCCGAGCCCGGCCGCTCCAATGCAGCCCCGACCACCACGCCATCGGTGTTGGTGATGGCCTCCAGCAGCACCTTGCCCATACGACCATTACAGCCCATCACGGCCACACGGATCGGATTGTCCATCTCCACCCTCTCATCTCTTTTAATTATGGAAAGAGACCGTTTTACCAGCCCGCGCCGGGTTTGAAAAGCCCACAGTGAGCCAGCAGAGACAACCGACAAATAAACGAAATATTTAATTTAATCCGAACATTTAACGGATTTAGTCAGAGTGACAAAATCGAAAGATAAAAACACCTATCCATCTGGACGTCTATCTTGACCTTGTGGGGTTGACTCACTACTGTGGGCACCCCAATGCGGCAGGATGCCCGCCCTGTTTTCCCCCTATCCCTATCCGATACAGGTACAAAGCAGTTCATGACAGGAGGTCATTGTTCAATTTCAGAGGAACACATGATCCAGACTCAACCCAGTGCCAGGGCCTTGCTGCCACTTCTGGTTTTTCTCGCACTCTTTATCGGTACCGGTACCTGGCTGACCCTGCAGGGGGTCGAGTTCGCCTTCTATCAGCTGCCCGCTCCGGTTGCTGCCTTGCCTGCGGTAATGCTGGCCCTGCTGCTTGGCAAAGAGAGCTTCAACAGCAATCTGGAGACCTTCTTCAAGGGGGTTGGCCACAGCAATATCATGGCGATGTGCCTTATCTATCTGCTGGCGGGCGCCTTTGCCAGCGTTGCCAAGGCCACCGGCGGGGTTGATGCCACCGTGGCGCTGGGCCTGTCGCTCATCCCTGGCTGGGCGCTGTTGCCCGGACTGTTCCTCATCTCTGCCTTTATTGCTACCGCCATGGGCACCTCCATGGGCACCATAGGTGCAGTGGCGCCGGTGGCCCTCGGTGTGGCACAGGCTGCCGGTATCGATCCGGTGCTGATGGCAGGTACCATTCTCTCCGGCGCCATGTTTGGCGATAACCTCTCCATCATCTCCGACACCACCATAGCAGCAACCCGCAGTCAGGGGTGCGAGATGAAGGACAAGTTCCGCGAGAACTTCAAGATTGCGGCCCCTGCCGCCATCGCGGTGATCCTGCTCTATCTGACCCTGGGCTCAGTGGGTGAATCCCCTGCCAGCGGCAGCGCCATAGAGCTGTTCAAGGTGATGCCTTATCTGCTGATCCTGGGGCTGGCGCTCGCCGGAGTGAATGTGTTTGTGGTGCTGGGGATCGGCATTCTGGCCGCCGGAGTGGTGGGCATGATCAACGGCTACGCCATCGGTCAGTTCAGCAAGGATATCTATCAGGGCTTTACCGGCATGCAGGAGATCTTCCTGCTCTCCATGCTGATCGGCGGCCTCGGCGCCCTGATGGAGCGTCAGGGTGGACTGGCCTGGATCAGCGAGCGCATCAGCGCCCTGATTGCCCGTTTCACTCGCGAGCACAATGGTGAACAGAACGAGAAAGCGGCCGAGCTCGGCATCGCCGGGGTAGTGAGCCTCACCAACCTCTGCACCGCCAACAACACGGTGGCCATTATCGTCGCCAGCAAAGTAGCCCGGGATCTGGCCGAACACCACGGTGTCATCCCGCGCCGCGCCGCCTCCATGCTCGATATTTTCTCCTGCGTGGTACAGGGTCTGATCCCCTGGGGCGCACAGGCGCTGCTGCTGGGATCCATCTTCGCCCTGTCGCCGTTGGCGGTAGTAAGCATGAGTTTCTACCCGATGGCACTCGCGGTAGCGGCACTCATTGCAGTGTTTGTGAAGCACCAGATGCGCGGCAAGGCTGAGAAGTAACTGACCAGACGCTGGCGCACCGACATGCCATCAACAGGGGCCACACCCTGGCCCTTGTTGACTCACTATCGGATCCGCCAGCATTTATCCCACCGTTCCGGGCATCAGCCGTCCGGGACGGGGTTTCCCTGCCCCCCTTAACGTCAAGAGTGAATGTGCTAAGGTAGAGCGCGTTCAAGCCATCGATGCGCAGCTATGCCAGAGGTTCCCCATGCATGAGTCCCAACCCGAACGTCAATCCCTGCGCCAACTGGTTCGTCAACGCCGTAAAAATCTGAGTCCGGCCGAGCAGCAGGCGGCGGCCCAACAGCTGCTGGCCCAGTTCAAGCAACACCCCGAGATCCTCGCCGCCAAACGCATTGCCCTCTATCTGGCCAATGATGGGGAGATCAACCCCTTGCCCACCATCCATTGGCTGTGGGCCCAGCACAAAGAGGTCTACCTGCCGGTGCTCCACCCCTTTACCCCGGGTCACCTGCTCTTTTTGCGCTATACCGCCACCAGCCCCATGGTGCGCAACCGCTACGGCATCGAAGAGCCCGAGCTGGATATCCTGCAGGTGGTGCCCCATAGCACGCTCGATCTTATCTGCACCCCGCTGGTTGCCTTCGATGCCCAGGGTAATCGCCTTGGCATGGGGGGCGGCTACTACGATCGCACTCTCGCCATCTGGCATGAGCACAAGCTGGGCCCCAAGCCACTAGGCATTGCCCACGACTGCCAGCAGGTGGATGCCGTCCCGCAAGAGGAGTGGGATGTGCCGCTGCCCCAGATCATCACCCCGAGCCACTGCTGGCGCTTTGAATAGGCTGTTTTTGGCCGGCAATCCCGGCTTTGTGCGCGCAAACGCAGAATAAACAGGCAAACGATTTACAAAGTCCCTCTTTTTGCCCAGGAACGTGAGCAACAAGGTCGCGACGGGGTACCGGGTTGGATATAATGCGCCCGCTTTTTTCTTAAGGAACGATCATGACTCAAGATGAAATGAAGAAGGCGGCCGGTTGGGCTGCGCTCAAGTATGTGGTTCCCGGCACCATCGTCGGGGTGGGCACCGGCTCTACCGTCAACCACTTTATCGACGCGCTGGCGACCATGAAGGACGAGATCAAGGGGGCGGTATCCAGCTCCGTGGCCTCTACCGAGCGCCTCAAGGGCTTCGGCATCACCGTATATGATCTCAACGAGATCGACGCCCTCTCCGTCTATGTGGATGGCGCCGACGAGATCAACGCAACCCGCGACATGATCAAGGGCGGTGGCGCAGCCCTGACCCGCGAGAAGATCGTTGCCGCCGTCGCTGACAAATTCATCTGCATCATCGACAACACCAAGACCGTCGACGTGCTGGGCCAGTTCCCGCTGCCGGTGGAAGTGATCCCGATGGCCCGCGAATACGTGGCCCGCGAAATCCGCAAACTGGGTGGCAACCCGGTGTGGCGTGAAGGGGTCGTCACCGACAACGGCAACCACATTCTGGATGTGAAAGGCATGGCCATTACCGACGCCAAGGCGTTGGAAGTGCGACTGAACGCCATTGTTGGCGTGGTCACCAACGGCCTGTTCGCCGCGCGCGGCGCCGATGTGGTCCTGATCGGTACGCCGGATGGCGTGATTACCCAGTAATCCCGACACCGGCAGCACAATCCTCCCTCGCACGCCAGCGCCACTCTGCAACCTCTGACGCAGCAGCGGCGTTGATTGAGCCCCGGGATGGGATATGACCCAAACATTGCACTGTGAATAAATGACGGCGCCTGATGGCGCCGTTTTTATTTATCCCTCAACAAGTTGCATACGGATGTTTACAACATTCGTTGATAACTTCAAAGAATTTGACTTTCGTCACAAATATTCCCTCTCCCAAACGTTTTTGCTACTTTACGGTTTTCTTCGCACACCAAATCTGCACTTACGTTTGCACATACAGAGGGATCGTCATGACTGCCAAGTTTTCGTTGGACAAGGATAAAATCAAGGTTCTGCTGCTGGAGGGGGTTCACCCCAACACCGTAGAGACCTTTCGTGCCGCAGGTTACACCAGTGTGGAGTATCTCAAGACCTCGCTTTCCGAAGAGGAGCTGATTGAGCAGATCCGCGACGTCCATTTCATCGGGCTGCGCTCCCGCACCCAGATCACCGAGAAAGTCCTCGACGCCGCCAACAAATTGGTCGCCATCGGCTGCTTCTGCATCGGTACCAACCAGGTCGAGCTGGAAGCGGCCCAGATCCGCGGTATTCCGGTCTTCAACGCCCCCTTCTCCAACACCCGTTCGGTCGCCGAGCTGGTTCTGGGCGAGATCCTGCTGCTGCTGCGCGGCATCCCCGAGAAGAACGCCAAGTGCCATCGCGGCGTGTGGGAAAAACTGGCCAACCGCTCGGTGGAAGCGCGCGGCAAGAAGCTCGGCATCATCGGCTACGGCCACATCGGCACCCAGCTCGGCATCATCGCCGAGAGCATAGGCATGAAGGTTTATTACTACGATATCGAGAACAAGCTCTCGCTGGGCAACGCCATTCAGGTGCCAAGCATGGTCGAGCTGCTCAATATGTCTGACGTCATCAGCCTGCACGTGCCGGAGACCGCCTCCACCAAGAACATGATCGGTGCCGAGCAGCTCCGGATGATGAAACCGGGCGCAATCTTCATCAACGCCGCCCGCGGTACCGTGGTGGATATCGATGCGCTGGCTGACGTCATCAAGAGCGGCCATATTGCTGGCGCCGCCATCGACGTCTTCCCGGTCGAGCCCAAGTCCAATGACGAGGAGTTCCAAAGCCCGCTGCGGGGGCTGGAGAACGTGATCCTGACCCCGCACATCGGTGGCACCACCCATGAGGCGCAGGAGAACATCGGGCTGGAAGTGGCCAACAAGCTGGTCAAATACTCCGACAACGGCTCCACCCTCTCCGCCGTCAACTTCCCGGAAGTATCGCTGCCGGGCCACAAGGGCTCCAGCCGCCTGCTGCACATTCACCGCAACCAGCCGGGCGTGATGAACCAGATCAACCAGATCTTCGCCGAAGAGGGGATCAACATCGCCGGTCAATACCTGCAGACCAGCAGCCATATCGGTTACGTGGTGATCGACGTGGAGACCGAGCACAGCGAGAAGGCGCTCGCCAAACTCAAGGAGATCAACGGCACCATCCGCGCCCGCATCCTCCACTGATAGACCCTTATCTGCGCAGCAAAAAGCCCGTCGTGATGACGGGCTTTTTTATGAAGCAGAACCTAAAGGCAGCGTAGTGGCTTACCACCACCCCAACAGGTTGCGGCCCACCAGCGCCCCCCATACCAGGGCGTTCAGGGCCAGCGCGATAAAGACGGCGGCGGAGCCCAAATCCTTGGCGCGACCGGAGAGCTCATGATGCTCGGAGCCAACCCTGTCTACCACAGCTTCAATGGCAGAGTTGAGGATCTCGACGATCACCACCAGCCAGCTGATGACGATAAGCAGCAGGATCTGGTTGAGGGAATCCCCCAGCCAGAAGGCCAGCGGCATCAGCAACAGGATCAGCATCAGCTCCTGCCGAAAAGCCGCCTCGTTAATCCAGGCTGACTTGAGCCCCTTCATGCTGTAACCGGTTGCGTTGATGATGCGGGTGACCCCGGTTGCCCCTGGCTTTGCCACGCTATCTACCTCATTTGGAATCGATTTTGGCCTCACATCCTATCAGAGCCCCCCAAGGTTTCAATCAGGGGACTTTTGCTTTATTTTATCTCTTTGCTTTTTCGCCCCTTGCGGCTGACACCACCCACTCGAGACTTGAGTTGTATGTCCATTCACACAGATGAATTGCGCACCCGTCGCCTGGAGTCACTGATCACTCCGAGCGAGCTTGCACACGCGTTTCCGATCACCGATACCATTGCCCAGAATCTGCTGGATGCCCGTCGCGAAGTGGAAGCCATTCTGGCCGGAGACGATCAGCGCCTGCTGGTCATTGTCGGCCCCTGCTCTATCCATGATCCCGCTGCTGCTCGCGAGTATGCCCAGCGCCTCAACGCCCTGCGCGAGCAGTATAAAGAGAGCCTCTGCATCGTGATGCGCACCTATTTCGAGAAGCCGCGCACCATCGTCGGCTGGAAAGGGCTGATCAACGATCCGCGCCTCGATGGCAGCTTCGATGTCAACGAAGGGCTGAAACTGGCGCGCAAACTGCTGGTCGACATCAACGAGATCGGCATGCCCACTGCCACCGAATTCCTCGATATGGTGACCGGCCAGTATATTGCCGACCTCATCACCTGGGGCGCCATCGGCGCACGTACCACCGAATCCCAGGTACACCGCGAGATGGCTTCGGCCCTCTCCTGCCCGGTCGGCTTCAAAAACGGCACCGACGGCAATACCCGCATCGCCATCGATGCGGTGCGCGCCGCCCGTCACAGCCACATCTTCTATTCGCCGGACAAGGACGGCAAGATGACCATCTACCGCACCGCCGGTAACCCCTTTGGTCATGTGATCCTGCGTGGCGGCCACCGACCCAACTACGACACCGCCAGTGTCGATGAAGCCTGTGAAGCGTTGGCCGATGTGGGCCTGCCGGAGCGTCTGGTGGTCGATTTCAGCCACGGCAACAGCATGAAGGATCACCGCCGTCAGCTGCTGGTGGCGCAAGATATCTGCGATCAACTGCGCCGCGGCCGTACCGGCATCGCCGGCATCATGGCCGAGAGCTTCCTGGTGGAAGGGCGTCAGGATGTGGAGAACGGCTGCGCCGCCACCTTCGGCCAGAGCATCACCGATGCCTGCCTGTCATGGAGCGACACCGAAACCCTGCTGGCGATGCTGGCAGAGGCGGCGCAGGTGCGCCTGAGCAAACAGGCTTGAACTGCGAATAAAACCAAAGGGGCCAGTATTTTTGATACCGGCCCCTTCTTCTTGCCGTCGGCCGATTACGCTTCGCTAATCGACCCTACATGCGCCCTCTTTCCTGTACACCCTACTTACAAACTGGGCATAAACCACACGCGCCCCGCAGCTTCGATGCGGTCGGTGCGGATCTGGAATACCTGCGCCAGCAGCGCCTCATCCACCAGCTCGACACCCCCTTCGCGCACCACCGCGCCCCCTTGCAGGCAGAGAATGCGGTCGGCCCAGTCGATGGCCAGATTGATATCGTGGATGGCGAGCACCACCAGCAAGCCCTGAGCGGCCAGGGTTTTCAGCAACCGCAATAGCGCCAGCTGGTGATGCAGGTCGAGCCCCGCCAGCGGCTCGTCCAGCAGCAGCACCTTGCCGGTCGGATTGAGGCTCGGCCACACCTGCAGCAGGGTGCGGGCAATCAGCACCCGCTGCTGCTCGCCCCCCGACAACCGGCTGAAGTCCCGGGCCAGCAAAGCTTCCAGCTCCAATGCCTCGCACAATGCATTTATCGCCTCGTTCTGTCTGGCAGGTGCAACCATCTCATCAAGCCCCAGGCTCAATACCTGAAACACCGGAATATGAAACAGCTGGGGCTGACGTTGGGGCAGCATGGCGCGCCGTTTGGCAAGCTCGGGCCAACTCAGGTCAGTAAGCACTTCCCCCCCCAGCAGCACTGTGCCATCGGCGGGTAAAATCCCCGCCAGCGCCCCGAGCAGGGTCGACTTGCCACTGCCATTGGGTCCAAGCAGCGCCACCAGCTGGCCGCCATGCCAGCGAAGATCGAGGGGAGAGAGCCGTCCGGCAATGGCGAGTGCGCGTGCTTCCAGCAGCGGCGCAGCAGCACGAGAAGAAACCGGCATGGGATCAGCGGGTGACATCGGCATCTTGCCTCAACAACGGGTAAATAAGGAGACTGCGCGCCCCGACCAAATCATGCAGATATTCATGCAGCACCATCGGCAGTTTGCCTCAATAGCAGGTAGATAAAGAGCGGCGCCCCCACCGAGGCGGTGATGACGCCGATAGGCAACTCCCCCGTGCTCAGGGTGGATCGAGCAACCAGATCGGCCGCCAGCAGCAGGGCCCCGCCGCCAAGCGCCGAGGCAGGCAGCAGAAAGCGCTGATCGCAGCCACCGCAGAGCCGCAGCAGATGGGGCACCACCAACCCGACAAAACCGATGACACCACACAACGACACCGCCACACCGGTCAGCAGACAGACCGCCAGCACCAACCGCACCCGCATCCTGTCGACATCCATCCCCATCAGGCGGGCCTGAGTCTCCCCCAACAACAACTGTTGCAGCGCCTTGCCCTGCCAGCAGAGCCAGCCCAGGGTGAGCGGCAGCACCAGCCACCACCAGGCAAACTGCTGGCTGCCGTAAGAGAGGCTACCCATCATCCAGAACATGAATTCACGCAAGGAACCATCGTCGGCAAAGTACATCAACCAGGTCATGGCGGCATTGGTAAGAATACCGATAGCGACGCCAAACAACAGCAAGCGGGCATGGCCGAGACGCGCCCGGCGAGCCAGCCGAATGAGCAGCATGGTCACCAGCAGGGCGCCACCAAAGGCCGCCAGCGACAGCCCCCAGCCGGGCAGATAGAGGCCGAGGGACTTGGCCACCGCCATCGCCACCATGGCGGCAAGGCCAGCCCCGCTCGAGACACCAAGCAGCCCGGGTTCGGCCACCGGGTTGTGCAGCATCACCTGCAACACGGCGCCGCCACAAGCAAGGGCTGCGCCAGCCAATAGGGCCAGCAAGGCACGCGGCAGACGCAGCTCCAGCAGGATGCGCAGTTCGAGATCGCCAAGGGGATGCCAGGGCAGTAGCACAAACTCGCCCCAGACGAGGGAGAAGAGAAACAGCAGCAGGGTCAGCAGCGTCAGGCCACAGAGCCAGCGCCGCTGCCAGCGCTGCTGGCGGGCGATAAGGGAGAGGTACAAGGAAGATCCCCGAATAACAAGGCTTTCCCCCGGCCCTGTCGCAGCGCCGGGGGGAAGCAGGAAAAGGGCATGATAACAGTGGCTTGCCACCCAAGGTCAAGGCTGGTAACGCTTTGCCATCACGCTTATCTCGCCGCTGGCCACCAGATTTTGCAGCGCCACCAGCAAGGGCTGGCGCAGCGACTGGTGAGGTGAGTGCTTGCTCATCCCGAGATAGAGGGTCACCGGCGTGGCGGGGCGGTAGTCCGCCTTGCCTATCCGGCTGGCATTTCCCTGACTCAGGGCATAGTCCACCTGACAGTCGGTGCCAATCATCAGCGGCAGGTGACCGCGCTGCACCATGCGCAGCAGCTGATCTTCGGTGGGTACTCCGTGCTTGTCGAGGCGGCTGTCACTGCTGAAGGGCTCAAAGTAGGCGGAGTTGAGCACATAGCCCACCTTCACCCCCTGCAGATCGCGGTATTGGTGGATCCGGGCCACATTGACCGGCTGACCATAAAACGCGGGCCAGCATTGGTAATAGGCAGGCTGCAGATAGTCGATGAACTGCGCCCGCTCGGCGGTATAGGCGAGGCCAATCATCAGATCGACCTGACCGGTCTGCATCTGCTTGAGCGCCCTGCCCCACGGCATCCGCCGTACCTGCAACTCAATGCCGCTCGCCTGTTGCAACCGGCGCAGGATGTCCATGTCGAGCCCCTGCAACCGGCCATCCGCTTGCTGGATGCGAAATGGCGGCCACAGATCGGTGGCCACCGTCAGCGTCGGGGTCGCTCGCACCGGCATGGCAAATAACAGTAACAACACAATCCCGCATAACTTGCCCATCCCGTCGCATACCTCGCACGGCTTATCCTGTTGGTTAAAAATACCCTCCCACACCACGTATGAAAACCCGTGGTTCAGGGATAAAATGCGCCGGATTTTCAAGGAGAACCCAATGAACCCGATTTTCGCCAGTATCGGTCTGCTGCTCTGCAGCAACGTCTTTATGACCTTCGCCTGGTACGCTCACCTCAAGAGCATGAACCATAAACCCTGGATCATTGCCGCCCTGGTGAGCTGGGGTATCGCCCTGTTCGAATACCTGCTGCAAGTGCCCGCCAACCGCATCGGCCATACGGTGATGAGCGTAGGCCAACTTAAAATCTTGCAAGAAGTGATCACACTCACCGTATTCGTCCCCTTCTCTATCTTCTATCTCAAGGAAGATCTGAAATGGGACTATCTCTGGGCAGGGCTCTGCATTCTCGGTGCGGTCTTTTTTGTCTTTCGCGAGAAACTGACCGGCGCCTGAGGCTGTACACTCAATATCATCCCGCTCATGGCATCTCATTGATCGACGAGGCAAAAAAATGGAATTGCGAGACATGTTACAGATCCTGGCCAAGCAGGATGGCTCAGACCTCTATCTGTCGACCGGCGCGCCCCCCTGCGCCAAGTTTAACGGCGGCCTGCGCCCCCTCAACGAAACGCCGCTGGAGCCGGGTGAAGTGGCGCGGATCGCCGCCGAGATCATGGATGGCGAGCAGAAGCAGCAGTTCGAGAAGGATCTGGAGATGAACCTCGCCATCTCCCTGCCCCAGATCGGCCGCTTTCGGGTCAACATCTTCAAGCAGCGCAACGAAGTCTCTCTGGTGGCCCGCAACATCAAGACCGAAATCCCCCGCTTTGAAGATCTCAAACTCCCGCCTGTGTTGCTCGACACCATCATGGAGAAACGCGGCCTGGTACTGTTTGTCGGCGGTACCGGCTCGGGTAAATCTACCTCGCTGGCGGCGCTTATCGACCACCGCAACCGCAACAGCGGCGGACACATCATTACCATCGAGGATCCGGTGGAGTTCGTTCATCGCCACCGCAAGAGCATCATCAACCAGCGGGAAGTTGGCGTGGATACCCGCAGCTTCCACGCTGCGCTGAAAAATACCCTGCGTCAGGCGCCGGACGTCATTCTTATCGGCGAAATTCGCGATCGAGAGACCATGGAACATGCGCTGGCCTTCTCCGAAACCGGCCACCTTGCCATCTCCACCCTGCACGCCAACAACGCCAACCAGGCGCTGGATCGCATCATCAACTTCTTCCCCGAGGAGCGCCGTCCGCAACTGCTCAACGATCTGGGCAACAACCTCAAGGCCTTTGTCTCCCAGCGGCTGGTAAAAACCACCGATGGCGGCCGCCGGGCCGCAGTGGAGATCATGCTCGGCACCCACACCATCCGCGACATGATCAAGCGCGGCGAATTTGGCGGCCTCAAAGAGGTGATGGAAAAATCCAAGGCCCTCGGCATGGTTACCTTCGACAGTGCACTGTTCGATCTGGTGGTGGAAGGGGTGATTGAGGAAGAAGAGGCGGTGAAAAACGCCGACTCGGCCAACAACCTGCGCCTCAAGATCAAGTTGTGGAAGGAGAAGGGGCAGATTGCCAGCAGCAGTGATGCCACCGGCTGGAGCCTCGAACCCACCAAGGACGAGAAGGGCGATTTTTTCTAACTAGCCCCTCGAGAACCCCGGGCCAGCCGGGGTTCTCTTTATCCAGCACGGCTGGCCCGACTTATCCCTCAGCTCACGAAGATCACTGCCTGTCAGCACCAACGGCGAACGCGCTGGCAATACGCCACATACTCGTCGCCGAAACGGGCGCGCAGCAGCCGCTCCTCCGGCATGATCTGAAAGCGAGTCAGCCAGGCAACCAGCACGATTGGCCCAACCCAGACCCAACTTCCCCCCAGATAACAGCCCCAGGCGGCCAGCCAGCAGAGCAGCCCCAGATACATGGGATTGCGACTGACACGATAAACGCCGCAGGTCACCAGACGACTGGTGTGCTGCGGTTTGGTGGGGCTGACCGTGGTCTGATGGTGACGAAACCGTTGCAGGGCCCCAAAGCCCATGATGGCCCCCACCACGACCAGCACATCCATCAGCGTCATTGCCCAGATACCGGGCTGGCTCTCCCCTCTTAGCCACCACATGACACCAGCACAGAGCAGGAAGATCAGCGGTGGTGGCAAACGTAACTCAAGATTGACCATTTTCTTCCCCTGACGAGTGTCGGCCGAACCCGTGTTGCGGTAGACTCCCAACCAGTCAGCGCCTGTTGAGAGTGACAAAGATCATAATAATAACAACAAGTTGTGGTTAAACCACCACCAATGTGGCCGACCCCGTCCAAACTATCCAACGCGAACAACAAAAAGGAATCACCATGCACAAGAAAACTCTGCTGGCTACCCTGATCTTCGGCCTGCTCGCGGGCCAAGCCGTTGCGGCTCCCTATCTGCCCCTTGCGACGGATCATCGCAACGGCCAGGAGCAAACCGCCAGCAACGCCTGGTTGGAAGTGGATCTGGGCGCCTTTGAGCACAATATCCAGACCCTCAAGGATCGTCTCGGTGACAAGGGCCCGCAGATCTGCGCCATCATGAAGGCCGACGCTTACGGTCATGGCATCGACCTGCTGGTCCCCTCCGTGGTCAAGGCCAATATCCCCTGCATCGGCATCGCCAGCAACGAAGAGGCGCGCGTCGCCCGCGAGAAGGGCTTTACCGGCCGTCTGATGCGGGTGCGTGCTGCCACCCCGGATGAAGTAGAGCAGGCCCTGCCCTACAAGATGGAGGAGCTGATCGGCAGTCTGGTGAGTGCCCAGGGTATCGCCGATATCGCCCAGCGCCACCACACCACCATTCCGGTGCATATCGCGCTCAACTCAGCCGGCATGAGCCGCAACGGCATCGACCTGCGCCTGGCCGATGCCAAGCAGGATGCGCTGGCCATGCTCAAGCTAAAGGGGATCACCCCGGTCGGCATCATGACCCACTTCCCGGTTGAGGAGAAAGAGGACGTCAAGATGGGACTGGCCCAGTTCAAACTGGACTCCCAGTGGCTGCTGGAAGCGGGCAAACTGGATCGCAGCAAGATCACCATCCACGCCGCCAACTCCTTCGCCACTCTGGCCGTGCCGGACGCCTACTTCGACATGGTGCGCCCGGGCGGCCTGCTCTACGGAGACTCCATCCCCTCCCACACCGAATACAAGCGGGTGATGGCATTCAAGACCCAGGTCGCTTCTGTCAACCACTATGCAGCGGGCAACACCGTCGGTTATGACCGCACCTTTACCCTCAAGCGTGACTCCTGGCTCGCCAACCTGCCGCTGGGCTACTCCGATGGCTATCGCCGTGCCCTCAGCAACAAAGCCTATGTGCTGATCCAGGGTCAGAAGGTGCCGGTGGTCGGCAAGACCTCCATGAACACCATCATGGTGGACGTGACCGACCTGAAGGGTGTGAAACCCGGCGACGAGGTGGTGCTGTTTGGCCGTCAGGGTGACGCCGAAGTGAAACAGGCGGATCTGGAGGAGTACAACGGCGCCCTGCTGGCGGACATGTACACCATCTGGGGCTACACCAACCCCAAGAAGATCAAACGCTGATAACACGATATGAAAAAGGGCTCCCGCGGGAGCCCTTGTTGTTTGGTATTAAATGATGTTGCGTTTAAGCGGCCTTTTTACGGGTCACAAACAGACTCAGCCCCATGGATGCCAGCAGGATCAACGCGACTACGCCCAGTGCTATGCCGGTCGGGATCTTGAAGATATCCAGCAGCAGCATCTTGACCCCGATAAACATCAGGATCAGCGCCAGACCGTATTTGAGCAGGGCGAAGCGATCAGCCACACCCGCCAGTAGGAAGTACATGGCGCGCAGACCCATGATGGCGAAGATGTTGGAGGTCAGCACGATGAAGGGATCCGTGGTCACCGCGAAGATGGCCGGGATACTGTCCACCGCGAAGATGAGATCGCTCACCTCCACCAACACCAGAATGAGCAGCAGCGGGGTGGCATAGCGCACACCGTCACGCCAGACGAAGAACTTCTCCCCTTCCAGGGTCTCGGTCACCTTGAAACGACGGCGCATCCAGCCTAGCAGCGGATTGTTGGCCAAGTCCGGCTCCTTGTCGGCCGCCCACAGCATCTTGGCACCGGTCAGCAGCAGGAAAGCGCCGAACAGATAGAGGATCCAGTGGAACTGCTCGATGAGCCAGCTACCCGCGAACACCATACCGGCACGCATCACGATGGCACCCAGTACTCCATAGAGCAGCACCCGGCGCTGCAGCTCGGCCGGAATGGCAAAGTAACCGAACAGCATCAGCCAGACGAATACGTTGTCCACTGCCAGCGCTTTCTCGATGAGGTAGCCGGTGAGGAACTCCAATCCCTTCTGGTTGGCAATGTCACGGCCAGCGCTGTGGTCCAGCCAAAACCAGATGGCCAGGTTGAAGAGCAGAGCAACACTGATCCAGATGAGGGACCAGACGCCCGCCTCTTTGAGGGACACCTTGTGTGACTTGCCGCCACCAACAAAGCGTATGTCTATCCATAACAGGACCAGCACTATGCTGAAGAAACCGGTCCACATCCACCATTCACCCATTTTCACTTCTCCCAAAAACGACAAAACCCACGACCGAGAGGCGTGGGTTTGCGTTTGGAGCAGATACACCTTGCCTCTCGGCAAGGTCTCACTTACAGCTGATTTGCATCGACTGCCCGGCTGCCGGGTGCACTGCAGGATATGGGTGCACCGTAATGACGACAAACCGGCGAGAAGTTACTCCCCTTGTTGCGCGGATAGTAGCAGCGGTAAAAGATAACGCCAAGAGGCATCTTCACTGCCGTCAAAAATAAATCGGGGCCCCATCAAGGAGCCCCGCAAGCAGGTTCAACACATCCCCATCAGAGCGGGTCGACCTTGAGGCAGGAGACCGCGTGATCGAAGTTCCCCTCCAGCACGGGGCGGGTCTTGGCGCACTCGGGGCCAGCCACCGGGCAGCGGGTGCGGAACACGCAACCGGACGGCGGATTCATCGGCGATGGCAAGTCCCCCTCCAGGATCTGGATCACCTTGTTGCGCTCCAGCTCAGGGTCCGGGATTGGCACCGCGGACATCAGCGCCTTGGTGTAGGGATGCAACGGGTTGGCAAAGATCTCCTTGCGAGTCCCCAGCTCAACGGCGTTGCCCAGATACATCACCAGCACCCGATCGGAGATATGTTTGACAACCGACAGATCGTGGGCGATGAAGATGAGCGACAGCCCCATCTCCTTTTGCAGGGATTTGAGCAGGTTGACCACCTGTGCCTGGATAGAGACATCAAGCGCTGACACCGGCTCATCGCAGATGATCATCTTGGGCTCGAGGATCAGCGCCCGGGCAATCCCGATCCGCTGGCACTGGCCGCCGGAGAACTCGTGCGGATAGCGGTTGACCAGGTTGGGCAACAACCCCACCTTGCTCATCATGGCGCGCACCTTCTCCTTCACCTCTTCCCGTGGCAGGTTGGGATAGAAGGTGATGAGCGGCTCGGCGATGATGTCGCCGATGGTCATGCGTGGGTTCAGAGAAGCCAGCGGATCCTGGAAGATCATCTGGATCTCTTTGCGCTTCTCGCGCAGGGCATTCTGATCGAGCTTGGTGAGATCGTCACCCAGCCACACCACCTTGCCATCGGTGGCCGGTACCAGACCGATGATGGCGCGGGCAAAGGTCGATTTGCCGCAGCCGGATTCACCCACCACGCCGAGGGTTTCCCCTTCGTAGAGGCGCAGGGTAACGCCATCGACCGCCTTCAAATCGGATGGCTTGGCCCAAGGCCACGCCTTGCCACTCTTGATACTGAAGTGGACCTTGAGGTCAGACACTTCCAACAGCAATTTTTTGTCGGCACCCATTTAGTTGGCCCCCTTGTTCATGGCATCCGAAACCCAGTGGCAAGCACGCTCCCGACCGTCGTTGAACGGGGTCAGGATCGGTGACTGCTGGCCGCAAATCTCGCTCACACGGTGGCAACGCTCCTGGAAGGGGCAACCGGTGGGCAGACGCAGCAGGTTGGGCGGATTGCCCGGGATGGTGGGCAACACTTCCCCTTCGGTATCGAGACGAGGAATGGCGCGCAGCAGGCCTTCGGTGTAGGGGTGGCTCGGGCGATAGAAGATATCGTCTACCTTGCCGTACTCCATGGTACGACCGGCATACATCACCAGCACCTTGTTGCAGATACCGGCGACCACGCCAAGGTCATGGGTGATCATGATGATGGCGGTGTTGAACTCGCGCTTGAGCTCATTCATCAGAGTCATGATCTGGGCCTGTACGGTCACGTCGAGTGCGGTAGTCGGTTCGTCGGCGATCAGCAGTTGCGGCCGGCAGAGCAGTGCCATGGCGATCATCACCCGCTGACGCATGCCGCCGGAGAACTCGTGGGGATACATCCCCATCCGCTTGCGCGCTTCGGGAATTTTCACCGCATCGAGCATCCGCACCGACTCTTCGAACGCTTCCGCCTTGCTGACGCCCTTATGCAACATCAGCACTTCCATCAGCTGATCCTGCACCTTCATGTAGGGGTTGAGCGAGGTCATGGGGTCCTGGAAGATCATGGCGATCTTCTCGGAGCGGATCTTGTTGAGCTTGGACTCCGGCAGGTTGAGGATCTCCTCCCCCTGAAACTTGGCGGAACCGGTAATAATGCCGTTCTTGGCCAGCAGCCCCATGATGGCAAAGGCCGTCTGGGATTTACCGGAGCCGGACTCGCCGACGATCCCCAGGGTTTCACCCGCAGAGAGAGAAAAATTGAGGTCGTTGACCGCCACCACATTGCCATCCGGGGTCTTGAACTCGACCCGCAGATCTTTCACATCCAGTAACTTCATATAAAAACTCCTTATCGATCTTTCGTGATGCTTTCCTGTCGACCCGATGCTCGATTAACGATCTTTCGGATCGAGGGCGTCACGCAGACCATCCCCGAGGAAGTTGAAGCAAAACAGGGTCACCACCATAAAACCGGCGGGGAACAGCAGTTGCCAGATGGCCACTTCCATCGACTTGGAGCCTTCATCCAGCAGGGCACCCCAGCTGGTCATCGGTTCCTGAACCCCAAGGCCCAGGAAACTCAGGAAGGATTCAAACATGATCATCCCCGGCACCAGCAAGGTGGCGTAAACGGCCACGATACCGAGTACGTTCGGTACGATGTGACGGGTGATGATCTTCCACTTGGAGACGCCACAGACGTGGGCCGCCTCGATAAACTCCTTGCTCTTGAGGCTGAGAGTCTGGCCGCGCACGATACGCGCCATGTCGAGCCAGCTCACCGCCCCGATAGCAATAAAGATGAGTGCCAGATTGCGGCCAAAGAAGGTGACCAGCATGATGACAAAGAACATGAAGGGGAAGGCGTTGAGGATCTCCAGTACCCGCATCATCAGGCTGTCGACCCGCCCGCCGATAAAGCCGGAGGCCGCGCCATACAGGGTGCCGATGATGACCGCCACCATGGCGCCCATGATACCGACCATCAGGGAAATCCGGCCACCCAGCAGAGTGCGCACGAACAGATCGCGCCCCAGGCTGTCGGTACCGAAGTAGTGACCCGCTTCCATATCGGGCGGCGACTGCATGGCGCCCCAGTCCGGATCGTCAAAGGTGTATTGGGACAAATGGGGGCCAAAGATGACCGCCAGACCGATGATGGTCAGAATGATCAGGCTGGTCAGGGCCGCCTTGTTGCGCAGGAAACGGCGACGGGCATCCTTCCACAGGGAGCGTCCCTCCACCACTTCCACTTTTTGCGCGAACGCCTCGACGGCATCGCGTTTTTCAGTTGAAACAACCATGATGAACTCCCGAATTAGTAACGGATCTTGGGATCGATAAAGGCGTAGAGAATATCGACCACAGCGTTAAAGGTGATGGTGAGGGCGCCGACCAGAATGGTCAGACCGAGCACCATGGAGTAATCACGGTTAAGGGCACCGTTGACGAACAGCTGACCGATCCCCGGCAGGCCGAAGATGGTCTCGATCACCACGGAACCTGTGATGATGCCGACAAAGGCCGGGCCCAGATAGGAGACCACTGGCAGCATAGCCGGACGCAGCGCGTGTTTCAGGATGATATGGCGCAGCGGCAAGCCCTTGGCACGGGCGGTACGGATGAAGTTGGAGTTCATGGTCTCGATCATACTGCCCCGCATGATCCGCGAGATGGCGGAGATGTAGTACATCATCATGCCGAACACCGGCAGCACCATAAACTGGATGCCACCACCCTGCCAGCCACCGGCAGGGAACCAACCCAGATGAATACTGAAAAACAGCACCAGCAAGGGCGCCAGCACAAAGCCCGGGATCACCACCCCGGCCATGGCCGACGACATCAGCAGATAGTCGATGATGGTGTTCTGTTTCAGTGCCGCTATGGTGCCGAAAGTGACCCCCAGCAGCACGGCGAAGAAGAAGGCCGTGGTCCCGATCTTGGCGGAAACAGGCAGCGCCTGGCTCACCAGATCATTGACGGTGAAATCCTTGTATTTGAAAGAGGGGCCCAAATCACCCTGCACCAGGTTGCCCAGGTAGGTGAGATATTGCATGCCAATGGGTTTGTCGAGCCCATATTTGGCCTCGATGTTGGCGATGACTTCGGGGGGCAGTGAACGCTCGCTGGTAAAGGGGTTACCCGGGGCGAAACGCATCATGAAGAAAGATACGGTGATCAAGACCAGCAGAGTCGGGATCGCTTCCAATAGCCGTTTAAAAATGAATTTCAACATAGACATTTCCTGTCCTGTACTGCTTCCAAAGGGTCGCGGTTGTAATAAAGGCCCACCGTCTGGCGGGCCCTGCTTGTTATGCGACTTGTTGCTTTAAATCAGTGAGCAATGATGTACATATCTTTGCTGTAGAGGTTATCCAGCGGGTTGCTTGGGTAACCCCCAACATAAGCTTTGACCATCCGAGGTTGAACATATTGGTATATCGGGATGATCGGCATGTCCTTGGCCAGGATCTCTTCCGCCTGGACATAGAGCTTGTTGCGAGCGTCCGCATCAACCTGATCACGAGAGTCGGTCATCAACTTGTCAAACGCTGGATTGGAGTACTTGCCATCGTTGTTGCCGTGAGTGGTCTGCATCAGATCCAGCATGGATGAGGCTTCGTTGTAGTCGGCGCTCCAGCCGGCACGACCCACGTCAAACTGGCCCTGCTTCTTGGTTTCCAGGTAAGTTTTCCACTCCTGGTTCACTAAACTGACCTCTGCACCCAGTTTTTTCCACATGGAAGCAACGGCCACAGCCACTTTCTTGTGGTTGTCATCGGTGTTGTAGAGCAGCTCGAACTTCAACGGCTTGCTGGCATCGAAACCTGCCTCTTCAAGCAGCGCCTTGGCCTTGGCATCACGCTCGGCCTGGGTCATTTTTGACCACTCTGGGGCAACCGGTTTAAAACCATCGACATAGTCAGGCGTCAACCCATATGCGGGTTTTTGCCCTTGCCCCATGACTTTATCTGCAATCACGTCACGATTGACCGCATAAGAAAGAGCAGTTCGCACTCGCACGTCATCAAACGGCTTTTTCTTGATGTTGAACTGGTAGTAATAAGTAGAAACCAGACCTTCAACCTTCAAATCAGCCGGGTAATCTTTCTTGAGTTGCTTGAAACGTTCGATAGGCACGTTCCATGTCATATCAATTTCACCAGCCAAGAAGCGATTTAGCTCCGCGTTGGTGGACTGAATCGGAAGATAGGTAACCTTGTTGATCACCGTTTTCGCATCATTCCAGTAGTTTTTATTACGCTCCAAGCCAATTCGCTCATTAACAACCCACTCCTTCAATACGTAGGCACCATTACCTACCATATTGCCCGGCTGGGTCCATTTTTCACCATACTTCTCGATGACCTTCTTCGGTACCGGGTAGGTGGTGGTGTGAGAGAGCATGGTTACGAAATAAGGGATAGCCTTCTCGAGCTGCACTTCGAAGGTGTAGTCGTCGGTCGCCTTCACGCCCAGCGTATCAGCCGGCTTCTTGCCAGCAATGATCTCTGTAGCATTGGCAATAGTTGGCATCTCCAGATACCAGGAGTAAGGAGAGGCTGTCTTGGGGTCAACTGCACGCTGGAAGGCATATACAAAATCATGTGCGGTGACAGGTTCACCGTTGGACCACTTGGCATCTTTGCGCAGGTGGAAGACGTAGTGCTTGTTATCCTTGGTTTCCCAAGACTCTGCGACACCAGGAACAACTTCCCCTTTCGAACCGGATGTCACGAGACCTTCAAAGAGGTCGCGCAAAATTGCAGACTCAGGCGTTCCTTCAACTTTCTGTGGGTCCAAGGTCGCAGGCTCGGAACCGTTGCCTTTTACCAGTTGCTGGACTTCAGCCAGCTTGGTTCCCGCCGGGACATCGGCAGCCTGAGCCACATTGACGCCACCAAACAGTGCAGCCACCAGCAATGTGTTAATCATTGTTTTTTTATGAGTCATTTCCCTACTCCAACAAGAACATTCCATGCGTTTTTAAAGTGACGGGGTTAAAACCCGCTCCCAGCATAATTCCCTGCCAATTCCGATAATGCAACAGATATTGTCAGGGTAATCGTCATTTTCTGGTCAAAAAATCAGCTGAGGTGCGCTTTTTCAGTATTAAAACACCAACAAAACGCTCATTTTTCACACAAACGACCGATTCTAGAAAAGACCGGGCAAAAAGCAACCAATAAAAAGCCGGTCACGAGGACCGGCTTTCATAAAGCGGAGCTGGCTCACATCAGGCTGGGGAAAACCCCCTTGATACCGGCCACCATGATCTCGATACCCAGCGACATCATGATAAGACCCATGATACGGGTCACCACGTTGATGCCGGTGTTGCCCATGATCTTGAACAGCAGCGGCGCGGCGCGGAAGATGAGCCAAGAGCAGAAGGAGAAGACCACGACAACCACTGACATGCCGAGCAGCTGCTGCCAGTGGCTCTGGCTGGCATAGACAATCACCGAGGAGATGGCACCGGGGCCCGCCATCAGCGGCAGCGCCAGCGGTACCACGGCGATAGACTCGCGCACTGCCAGTTCGCCCTTTTCCTGTTTGTTGTGCTTCACCTCGCCCAGCTTGCCCTGCAGCATCGACCAGGCAATCAGGGTAATCAGCGACCCACCGGCGATCCGGAACGACGCCAGCGAGATGCCAAACCCATCGAGGATCAGCTGCCCCATATACATGGAGACCAGCAGGATCACCATCACCGCGATATTGGCGGTGGTATTGGTTTTCATCCGCTCGGCCTGGGTATGGTGGCTGGTCAGACTGACAAACACCGGCAACAAACCAAGCGGGTTGATAATTGCGAACAAACCGACAAAAAACTTCAGATACAACGAGACGTCAATTGCTGCCATAGGCGCCTTCCAATAGAGTTTCGGGCCCAGCGGGCCAGTCCATTAATTTCGTGCGTAAATTTACATCATAGCCAGAGCGGGCACCAATCAAATAATCTCACCATTTTGAGGGTTTTTTAGTTAGTTCATCTAATGCATCCGCGCTAACTGGCATAAACCGATGCCAAAAGCCCTTTCTACCGCCCGACACGCGTTAGAAAAGTGAGCGCAAACCTGCTTAATCATAACCGGAGAGTACGACGATGACTGACCGAATGACCAAGCGACTCGAGAGGATCCAGGCTTTGCCTTCCCACTATTTCAGGCCAGACATCACTTCATTGACTCGGCAAGAGAGCCACAATGCAAAAACCGGGAAAGGGGGCAGAAATGGCCCCCTTGGGGAATAAAGCGGATTAGTCATGGATTAAAACAACAATCATTTTTGCAACAAACGCTGGAATAAAGTGCGTTTGTCGGTGATTTTGAAACCAATTCACTCATATTTGCTAACCTATACCGCCAAAATAGCTCTGTAATACTATGGCCGAGTGCAATTAACCACTTGATAAATGTGGTTTATTACTCTGCATTAACAAGTCTCTCACCTTTCCCTTTGATGCACATTCCGATAACATCAGTCAAACAAGGATTGTGAAATAAAATTTCTTTTGTTCTTTTGTTACACATGATCCAGATCAAGTTTTTCTGAGTCAGCCCCGCTCTATAATCGACTCAGAAAGCGATTTAGTAAGGCATGTGAAAAAGCTGTTGCAACGATACCGTCTTGACAGGGCGACTATAATTGCCGGGCATTGCCAACGTCTTACTAAACAGTTTTCAAATAATCAGGAGATAAACATGGCAGTAACCAATTTGGCTGAACTGGATGCACTGGTCGCCCGCGTTAAGGAAGCCCAGCGTGAATTCGCCAGCTTCTCTCAAGAGCAGGTAGACAAGATCTTCCGTGCCGCCGCCCTGGCCGCCAACAACGCCCGTATCCCCCTGGCCCAGATGGCCGTGGAAGAATCCGGTATGGGTATCATCGAAGACAAGGTTATCAAGAACCACTTCGCCTCCGAATACATCTACAACAAGTACAAAGACGAGAAGACCTGCGGCATTCTGAGCGAAGATGATCAGATGGGTACCATCACCATCGCCGAGCCGGTAGGTATCATCTGTGGTATCGTTCCGACCACCAACCCGACCTCCACTGCGATCTTCAAATCCATGATCGCGCTCAAGACCCGCAACGCCATCATCTTCTCCCCGCACCCCCGCGCCAAGAACTCCACCAATACCGCTGCCAAGCTGGTACTGGATGCCGCTGTTGCCGCCGGTGCGCCGAAAGACATCATCGGCTGGATCGACCAACCGTCTGTTGAGCTCTCCAACGCCCTGATGAAGCACGAAGACATCAACCTGATCCTGGCCACCGGTGGCCCGGGCATGGTGAAAGCAGCCTACTCTTCCGGTAAGCCTGCTATCGGTGTCGGTGCCGGTAACGTGCCTATCGTTATCGACGAAACCGCCGATGTTAAGCGTGCCGTTGCCTCCATCCTGATGTCCAAGACTTTCGATAACGGCGTGGTCTGTGCTTCCGAGCAGGCAGTCATCGTTGTTGATGCCATCTACGACCAGGTTAAAGAGCGCTTTGCATCCCACAAGGGCCATGTGCTCTCCAAAGAAGATGCTGACAAGGTACGTAAAGTCATCCTGATCAACGGTGCCCTGAACGCCAACATCGTTGGCCAGCCAGCCACCAAGATTGCCGAGATGGCAGGCGTGACTGTACCGGCTGATACCAAGATCCTGATTGGTGAAGGCGTCAAGCTGTGTGCAGAAGATGAGTTTGCTCACGAGAAATTGTCCCCGCTGCTCGGTATGTTCCGTGCAAGCAGCTTCGAAAACGCCGTTGATATGGCCTGTGACATGGTCAACATCGGTGGTATCGGCCACACCTCAGGTCTGTACACCGACCAGGACCGCAACGCTGACCGCATCAAGTACTTCGGCGACAAGATGAAGACCGCGCGTATCCTGATCAACACTCCGTCTACCCAAGGCGGTATCGGTGACCTGTACAACTTCGCAATGGCTCCGTCCCTGACCCTGGGTTGCGGCTCCTGGAGCGGTAACTCCATCTCCGAAAACGTGGGTCCGAAGCACCTGATCAACAAGAAGACAGTCGCAAAACGGGCAGAAAACATGCTGTGGCACAAACTTCCGAAATCCATCTACTTCCGTCGTGGTTCCCTGCCGATCGCTCTGAGCGACCTGGAAGGTAAAAAGCGTGCCATGGTCGTAACTGACCGCTTCCTGTTCAACAACGGCTACGCCGATGAACTGGTCAGCCTGCTGAAAGCACAGAATATGGAAGTGGAAGTGTTCTACGAAGTAGAAGCTGACCCGACCCTGGCTGTGGTTCGCAAGGGTGCCGAGATGGCCAACTCCTTCAAACCGGACGTTATCCTGGCGCTGGGCGGTGGTTCACCGATGGATGCAGCCAAGATCATGTGGGTGATGTACGAGCACCCGAACACTGCGTTCGAAGATCTGGCCATGCGCTTCATGGACATCCGCAAGCGTATCTACAAATTCCCGAAAATGGGCGTGAAGGCCGAACTGGTCTGTATCACCACCACTTCCGGTACCGGCTCTGAAGTCACTCCGTTTGCGGTAGTAACCGATGAAGTGTCTGGTCAGAAGTATCCGCTGGCTGACTACGAGCTGACCCCGAACATGGCCATCGTTGATGCCAACCTGGTCATGGGTATGCCGAAGTCCCTGTGTGCCTTCGGTGGTATCGATGCCGTGACTCACGCCATGGAAGCCTATGTTTCCGTACTGGCTAACGAGTACTCCGACGGTCAGGCGCTGCAAGCCCTGAAAATGCTGAAAGAGTACCTGCCGTCCAGCTACCAGAACGGTGCCAACGACCCGATCGCTCGTGAGAAGGTGCACAATGCAGCCACCATCGCCGGTATCGCGTTCGCCAACGCCTTCCTGGGTGTGTGCCACTCCATGGCTCACAAACTGGGTGCCGAGTTCCACATTCCGCACGGTCTGGCTAACGCCCTGCTGATCAGCAACGTCATCCGCTACAACGCGAACGACAACCCGACCAAGCAGACTGCGTTCTCCCAGTACGACCGCCCGCAGGCTCGTCGTCGTTACGCCGAAGTCGCTGACCACCTGGGTCTGACTGCTGCCGGTGACCGCACCGCCGCCAAGATCGAGAAGCTGCTGACCTGGCTGGACGAGCTGAAGGCTACCTTGGGTATCCCGGCCTCTATCCGCGAAGCTGGCGTGACTGAAGCTGACTTCCTGGCCAAGGTTGACCAGCTGGCTATCGAAGCTTTCGATGACCAGTGCACCGGCGCCAACCCGCGCTACCCGCTGATCAGCGAGCTGAAGCAGGTTCTGCTGGACTCCTACTACGGTCGTCCGTTCACCGAAGCCGCTCCGGTAACTGCTGCCCCGGTTGAAGCCAAGGTTGAAGGCAAGAAGAAATCCAAGGCCTGATAACCAGTCCTGAGATAACAAGCCCGCGCACTGCGCGGGCTTTTTTATCTGCCACTTATCACAGAGCTCCTCTCTCCAGCCGATTGCGGTAGTGCAGCCCCTAACTTCCCAACCAACCAACCAACCAACCAACCAACCAACCAACCAACCAACCAACCAACCAACCAACCAACCAACCAACCAAC
>NZ_JAAKUM010000015.1:0-157368 GCF_049175135.1 Aeromonas sp. 600724
GCACCGGTGGCGGTATCGCTGGCGGCGCAGCTGGGTGTCACTGCGACCGACGCGGATGGTTCGGAGCAGGTGACCGGCGTGACGGTGACCCTGAGCGGTGTGCCGGCAGGTGCGTTGATGGGGGCAGGCTGGGTGGCTGGCGCGGTGGCGGGCAGCTACAGCTGGAGCGGTGCGAGCACAGCGGGCGTGCCGGGCTTTAGCTTGCCGGCGGACTGGAGCGGGGTCGTGAATGGCAACGTGGCGGGGACCACGGACGAGGGTGGGGCAGACAACAAGCCCTTCACCGTGACCGTCACTGCAACTAACGATGCTCCCATGCTGACTGTCTCGGATCTGCGCATATCCGAGGAGGGATTACCGGGATCCAATCCAGACAATTCACCCAATCCCGGCGATATTACCGATAGCACCTCGACCCATGCGACGGCAAGTGTGACAGATATCGACAGCAATACCTTTACGTTCACTCTTTCTGCTCCATCTGGCCTGAGCTCTGGAGGGGTACCAGTTGTGTGGAGTGGTATAGGGTCTGCGACACTGGTGGGTTCAGCGGGAGGGATCCCAGTCATACAAGTATCTGTAGATCCGGTTGGTAAATATACCGTCACCTTGCTGGGGCCCATCGATCATGAATTTGGAGACAATAAGGAAGGACTGAAGACATTTACCTTCAACCTGTCAGCCAGTGATGGTGACTTGAGTGATACCAAGCAGGTCAGTGTTGTTATTGAAGACGATATGCCCGTGATCACAGGCATCGAAAGTCTGGAAGTGATGAATGTAGCCGACATCACTACCGGTGGATTGTTTGGCGTCTCTTTTGGTGCTGATGGCCCTCTGGGTACTGGTGGACTGAAACTGACTGGATGGCCTGATTTGGCAGGGATCACCGAAACCTTGTCGACTGATGGCAAGACTCTGGTAGCAACCATTGATGGTAGTGGGCAGCCACCTAAAGTGTTCTATACATTGACACTCAATGACGACAATACTTACAGCTTTGAACTGGTTACTCCCCAGCCAACCCAGACTTTCTCGATCGGGGCACAGTTCGGTGCTGGAGGGCCTGTTGAGACGATCGGGGTTACTGCTGGCGGGATTGGTGTACTGTTCGATGGTCTGCTGTTCAATGGCAGCGTCAATAATCCTCAGGATCTGCCGGGGAGTGATGCAGATAATCTCAACCCGAACAACAATGGTTTCGGGATTAAGAACGGCAACCTGGACAATAACGAAGGGTTCAAGGTATCCACGACTGCAGCCGTTGATGGGCTCTCTTTCAACGTCTACGGGGTTGGCAACACCAATACCAGCACCATACAGTGGGTGGCTTATGCTGCCGATGGCGTGACCGTCGTCGATTCCGGAGAGCTTGTTCTGTCAGGACTCAAAGGGTCGATGCAGTTGGCCAGCATAGAACCCGATGGGGAGTTCAGCCAGCTTTATGTCCGCTTTGTGCTGAATGGCAATGACTCAGTGAGGATCGAG
The DNA here is from genome assembly GCF_049175135.1 of Aeromonas sp. 600724. Classification (NCBI taxonomy): domain Bacteria; kingdom Pseudomonadati; phylum Pseudomonadota; class Gammaproteobacteria; order Aeromonadales; family Aeromonadaceae; genus Aeromonas; species Aeromonas sp. 600724. Next base: position 1,489 of record NZ_JAAKUM010000015.1, read on the forward strand.
AATTTCGGAGTGATCGACAAGATCACGCCTCCTGATATTGACCTTGATTTCAGTGCTACCTTGACTGATGCCGATGGAGATAAAGCCAGCGCCAACTTTACTGTATCGGTCAAGAGCAATGAGCCTCCCGTCGCGTCCAATATTCTGGTTGTGGGTAGCAACACCTCGGATACCCCCGACACTACCGGGACCCCCGGCACGGATGATGATCACAAGGTGCCCAACTCCAACGGTAGTGTGGATGGTCTGGTTGCAGGCGGTGCTGGTCACGATATTGTGGTGGGGGACATCGGCGGCACCAGTACCAATTTCATCCCGGGTGAGAATTACAATATTGCCTTGGTGGTCGATGTGTCTGGCAGTATGGCTGGATCACGACTGAGTATGCTCAAGGCCTCCCTGACCCATTTGGCGAACCAGTTGAAAGATCATGATGGTGAGATCAATGTCACCTTGATTGGTTTTGCGGCGAATGCCAGCGAGAGTGTGACAATAGTAGGGCTTGATGCCAGTAATGTGAGCAACCTGACCAATGCCATTGATGCACTGGTTGCCAATGGTGGCACCAACTATGAAGCCGCGTTCAATCAGGCCGTGCAGTGGTTCAATGATGGTAGCAAGGCTGCTCCCGGTTACCAGAACCTGACATTCTTTGTCACGGATGGTAACCCGACTTACTACCTCAATGACAGCAATCAGGTCGCTGGACCAGGCAACAGCACCACATTTGAGGTGATCAAGGAGTCGGTGGATGCTTTTGTTTCACTCAGTGCCATCAGCCAGGTCAATGCAATCGGGGTGACCAATGATGTTAACAAGGATTTGTTGAAGTTCTTTGATAACACGACTGAAACGGCAGATCAGTTTTACTCGGCAGGCAGCTTCCTTGACTTGGCCACATTTGGTAGTGGTAGCGGCATAAATGCCGCCTCGGGATGGGTGCTCAGTGGTGATGCTCAGGGATCGCATACCGTTACAAATGGAAGCTTGCGGATCCGGGATGATCGAACCGGTTCTGATTCTGACAGGACAATATTGGCGCTCGCCGTGGCCAATGCCATCCAGGTTTCTGCGGCACAAGCCGGAGCAAGTCTGCAGTTCCAGTATGCCTTGAATGGTGTTAATAGCAGCGACAGCTTCACCTGGAAGTTGGTGAAACTCGAGGGTGGCGTCTGGGATATGCTCAATCCAGTGCAAACGGGCACCATTACTGGCGTTAGTTCATCTGTTTTGACGGCTTACAGCACTATCACAACCGATGGACTGCCTGTCGGGCAATACGGGTTTGTGTTCGAACTGCTCGACAGCTCCAATGACCGGAATGCTGAGGTACGGATAGACAATATCCGGATCGAGCAGGGTTTCAATGCCCCGATCGGCGATGCCCAGATTGTGACCAGTGCCGAGCAGTTGACGGCAGCCCTGACCGAGGGGGATCAGATTACCGTGTTGCTGGGGGCCGGCAATGACGTGGCCGATGGTGGTGTTGGCAATGACATCCTGTTTGGCGATGTACTCAATACCGATACGCTGGCCAGCGAGTTGGGACTGGATCTGCCCCAAGGTTCTGGTTGGCTGGTATTTGAAACGCTGGAGTCCAGTCATGGGTGGACACGTGAACAGACGGTGGATTACATCCGGACCCATATTACTGAGCTGAGTGGGGAGAGTAGCCGCAGTGGTGGTAATGACACCCTATATGGTGGCAGTGGCAACGATATCCTTTTTGGCCAGGAAGGGAACGACACCCTTGTTGGAGGTGTCGGTGATGATTATCTGGATGGTGGTTCTGGTAGCGATATACTCACGGGCGACCTTGGTAAGGACATTCTGATCGGCGGCCTTGGCAGCGATACCATGACCGGTGGTGGGGAGAGTGACACCTTCAAGTGGCTGGCGGGGGATGCGGACGGCAGTATCGATACCATTACTGATTTCACTTTAGGTGATACCAACAATGGTGGAGATGTACTGGATCTCTCGGATCTGCTGGTCGGCGTACCTGCAGTGGGGAACAACGAGGATCTGGCAGCCGTGCTGGACAACTATCTGCAGTTCAACACGACGACCAAGACGTTGACGATAGATCCTGCCGGGGCCGGTGGGAGCCCGGAACTGACCATCCAGTTCCAGAACTCACTCGACCTCGCCTCACTGGGCTCCAATCAGGAGATCATCAAGCACTTGCTGGATGACGGTAACTTGAAGGTTGATCCGTAACCCTCTCTCGGGGCCGGGCTTGCCTGGCCCCTGTTTTTTCTTTAGGTGGATGGATAAGATAGCGGCCGTAGAAGAGAGGGTAATCATGCAGTCATTCAACTGGGTCGACATTGATGGCATCCGTTATAGCTGGGATGGACAGGGCAACATTACCTGCGCAGGTCAGTTTGGCTATCAGGCCTCGATCGCCGGTGATCGGCTGGATGGGATGGAGATAGAGAATGAGGCCGGTGATGTCGCGGGCTCGCTCTATGTTGACTTTGCTGCAGCCTCTATCACCTATGTGCCTGTTTTGGATACCGAGTCTGCCCATAACATGATTCTGGTTGGCCATGAGCAGGGTCAGCAGGAGTATCCACTGGTCAGTTTTCACCCTCCGTTGTTGCAAAATTTGCTTGGGCCGTCTGATACCATCCCTTGGTCTGCGATGGAGGAGGCAATTGGTGGCACCGATCTCGGACAGGCGGTGCAAGGACATGTTCTGTCGTGGGACTCGTTCCATTTCGATGATGAGGTGCAGGTCTGCGGTGCGACATCGTCACAAGATAAGGTAGAGCAGAGCCCAGATGTCTGCAGCGTGGTCACCATCAGTCTCGATCTGACCAATCAGATACTGGATCAGTTCCCCCCCTCGCATGATATATGAATCCCGTAGCTGCACGGGCATAATGGCCTCAATCTTTTCGATTGAGGTTTTTTTCTATGTGGCGTCCCCTTCTTACTCTTTCCGCTCTGGTTGTCAGTGCTCCGCTGCTGGCGATTGAAGTGCCGCAAGCGCCCCATCTGGTGGTGAGTGGTTATGCCGAGCAGAAGACCGAACCCGATATGCTCACCCTCAATGTGGCGGTGAGTGCACTGGATAAGCAGGGCCTCAAGGCCAAGCAGCAGGTCGATACCAAGGTCGCAGCCTTTTTCAGCCAACTGGAAGGGCTGGGGATCAAGCGCAGCGATGTTGAGGCTGGCAACCTGATGGTCTCTCCGGAATATCAGTATGGCGAGAACAAGAAGCCGGTATTGTTGGGATACCGTGCTCAGCGACAATTGGCGGTGAAGCTCTATCAGCTCGACAAGTTGAGCCCCCTGATGGATACCGCACTCAAAGCCGGGCTGGAGTCCGTATCCCAGATTGAGTACGGGTTGAAATCGCCGCAGGTCATCAAGGAGCAGGCCCGTTTGAATGCCGTTGAGGATGCCAAAACCAAGGCTGAATCTCTGGCCAAGGCCTTCGGGATGAAGCTTGGCAAGGTCTACAGTGTGGAGTACCGCAATGCTTCGCCCATTACCGCCTACAGCCGCAACCTGAAGGTAGTGCAGGCCATGGCGATGGCTGCACCTGCGGCGGATATGGCGGACAACAGCTATCAACAACAGCAGATCACGGTAAGTGATAATATCGAGGCTGTTTTCTTGCTGGAGTGATGCCCGTCGTTTAAGTCCAGTCATGAACACCCCCGCCATTTGCGGCGGGGTTTCTATTGCGCATCGATGCAGATATAAAAAAGCCGACGCTCGTGTTTACTAAATCGAGCATCGGCTTTTTGTTGCGCTGGGTTTATCAGGCGGTCACAGCATCAGCCTTGGTCGCTTCCGGCGCCGGGTTGCGGATGAGGTAATCAAACGCACCCAGTGCGGCGGTGGCGCCAGCACCCATGGAGATGATGATCTGCTTGAACGGTACCGTGGTGGCATCTCCTGCGGCGTAGACGCCGGGCAGGGAGGTCGCCCCTTTGGTATCGATCTCGATCTCGCCAAAGCGGGTCATGGCAATCTCGCTCCCTTTCAGGAACTCGGTGTTCGGTACCAGGCCGATCTGGACGAAGATACCCGCCACCGCCAGGTGTTTGATCTCACCTGTGGTGCGATCTTCGTAATCCATGCCGACCACCTTGCTGCCATCACCGATCACTTCGGTGGTGCGGGCGCTCATGATGATGTCGATATTGCCCATGGAGCGAGCCTTCTTCTGCAGCACTTCATCGGCACGCAGGGTGTCGGCGAACTCCACCACAGTCACATGCTCGACGATGCCAGCCAGATCGATGGCCGCCTCGATGCCGGAGTTACCGCCACCGATCACAGCTACTCGCTTGCCCTTGAAGAAGGGACCATCGCAGTGCGGGCAGTAGGCCACGCCCTTGGTGCGGTACTCAAGCTCGCCCGGTACGTTCAGATCACGCCAGCGGGCACCGGTAGCCAGGATCACGGCGCGGCTCTTCAAGGTGGCACCAGAGGCGAGATCCACGTTCACATATCCATCTTTGCTGATGGCGGCGGCGCGCTGTTCGGTTATCACTTCCACCCCGTACTGTTTGACGTGCTGCTCCAGGCTGGCGGCCAGTTTGGGGCCTTCGGTGTAGGGGACGGAGATAAAGTTCTCGATACCGACGGTATCCATCACCTGACCACCGAAACGCTCGGCAACGATGGCGGTGCGAATGCCTTTACGAGCGGCATAGATGGCCGCTGCGGCGCCAGCTGGGCCACCGCCCACCACCAGCACATCGTAGGGATCTTTCTCATTCAGCTCGGCAGCCTTGCGCTCGGCGGCGCCGGTGTCGAGTTTGGCGACGATCTCTTCCAGCGAGATCCGGCCCTGGCTGAACGGTTGACCGTTCAGGTAAACATTCGGTACCGCCATGATTTGACGCTCGGCGACCTCTTCCTGGAACAGGGCGCCGTCGATCATGGTGTGAGTGATGCCGGGGTTCAGGGTCGCCATCAGGTTGAGGGCCTGTACTACGTCCGGGCAGTTGTGGCAGGAGAGGGAGATATAGGTCTCGAAGTGGAACTCACCTTTGAGATTGCGGATCTGCTCCTGCACTGCCGCATCGGCCTTGGAGGGGTGGCCGCCGCTTTGCAGCAGGGCGAGTACCAGAGAGGTAAATTCATGACCCATGGGGATGCCGGCAAAGTGAACGCGCGGTGCTTGGCCCTGGGGCGCGACGCTCATGGAAGGCTTGCGAACGGCAGTGCCAGAGGTCTGGGTGATCTTGGGGGACATCTCGGCGATCTCGCTGGCCAGTGCCAGCAGCTCTGCAGATTTGTCGCTGTCGTTGCCGGACACGCTGATCTCGATGGGATTGACGATGTACTGCAGATAGGTGTTCAGCTGTTGTTTGAGGTTGGTATCCAACATGGTCGAATTCCTTCTTGTAATGGCGAGTTGGCATTAAATGTGAGTCGGTCTGCTTTCAGGCCTATTTGGCAATGCCGGAAAGCAGACCGGCCCTTACGCGGGCCGGTCTTGGAAGCGGGAGGCTTAGATCTTGCCTACCAGGTCCAGGGACGGGGCCAGAGTGGCTTCGCCTTCTTTCCATTTAGCCGGGCATACTTCACCCGGGTGGGAGGCAACGTACTGGGCTGCTTTGACTTTGCGCAGCAGTTCCAGTGCATCACGGCCGATGCCGCCAGCGTTGATCTCGACGATCTGGATGATGCCCTGCGGGTCAATTACGAAGGTACCGCGGTCAGCCAGACCAGCTTCTTCGATCATCACGCCGAAGTTGCGGGTGATGGTACCAGTCGGGTCACCAATCATCGGGTACTGGATCTTCTGAATGGTGTCAGAAGTGTCGTGCCATGCTTTGTGAGTGAAGTGGGTATCGGTAGAGACAGAGTAGATCTCGACGCCCAGCTTCTGGAATTCAGCGTAGTTGTCAGCCAGGTCGCCCAGCTCGGTCGGGCAAACGAAGGTGAAGTCAGCCGGGTAGAAGAAGACCACGGACCACTTGCCTTTCAGGTCAGCGTCAGACACCTGAACGAATTTGCCATTGTGGTAGGCGGTAGCATTGAACGGCTTGATTTCAGTGTTGATGTAGGTAGACATGTAATTGCTCCTTGGTGATGTACATATGCCGGTCTGGTGTTGAAGAGTCTTGCCAGACGAGGCGCTTAACTTTCGATGGATTCATCATAGGGGCTTCCGCTAATCGATAAAAGCCGCAATTTTGAATCGCTTAAATCTACTTATTAGATAGCTCACTATGGCTGTACCTAACATGAATATCTCTGGCCTACTGAGATAACTCCTTGTCGTGGTTCAATATCTGTGCGCTACATCGCCTTTTCAAGGCATAAGAAGGGGTGTGCAGAGTCACGATGACGCGATGAGATAAACGGTGGTGCAAACAGGTGGCGCAGGAGGTTGAGGCAGCTGCTTGCAGCGATGGGGATGTGCTGGCAAGGGGAGGCAGAAAGGCGCAGATAAAAAAATCCCGGCGCTATCGCAACGACAGGGCCGGGTCATCAAACAAGGAATGGCTATATAAACAAATGCTTTACAGCAAAGACTAACTACGGGGTGTGCAAACTTGCAGACATATGAGAGGAAGATAATGGGTGCACAATCCCTCGTCTCCCCCTCGGCAACTATTGCATGAGAGGATGATAGTGTGACACAGATCACAAGGCAAGTATTTGGTGTAATTTTTCAATCAAAATGAAAGTGTTTCATCATTTTAGCTTATTTCGACGGCTTAAAACGCTTTTATTGTAATTTAATTACATCCAGTTCTGTCAAAAGTCGGTAGGTGGTTCCTGCTCTTCCATCAATTCCAGCAGGTTGATGGCCACGGCAATGAAGTCCGACTCGGTGACAATGCCGATCAGCTTGCGTCCTTTGAGTACCGGCAGGCAGCCATATCTGTGCCGCTGCAGGTAAAGTGCCGCCTCCTTGATGCCGGCGTGAGGATCTACGCTCGCCACTTGCCGTGTCATGATCTCGTCGAGTTGCACGCTGTCGGTAAATTCGGCTTCCCGCTCCGGGCTGATGAGCAGCAGCTTGGATTCCCGGGTGGCCAGGATATCGGTAAGGGTCACCAGCCCCAGCAGGTGGTGCTGCTCGTCGACGATGGGAATGTGGCGGATCCGCTCCTGCTGCATCAGGTCCATCGCCTGTTTGACACTGTTTGACGGACCCAGAGTGAAGGGGTGTTCGGTCATGATTTCGGATAGGGTCATCATGGTGGGCCTCCTTGTGTATCTGCTTTCACCCTAGCCCAGCCCAAACTGGCAAAACATGATCAGGGTCAATACAGAACATTAAAGAATCATTAACCGGAGGTGTGTCTCAATATTGCTCGCTACCCCTTGTCTCTCTTGGGTTTTTGGTCTTTTGGGTTGCCTTGGAAGATGGGGATAACTAGACTAGCCGCCGATTCCCCCCGAGGTGAAAGATGCAAGTATCCGATTTTCATTTTGATCTGCCAGACGAGCTGATTGCCCGCTATCCGATGGCAGAGCGTACCGCCAGCCGCCTGTTGCAGCTCGATGGTCAAACTGGCGCCCTGCGCCACGGTCAATTTGTGGATGTGCTGGATCAGCTTAATCCGGGTGACCTGCTGGTATTCAATAACACCCGTGTCATTCCGGCGCGCATGTTTGGCCAGAAGGCCAGCGGCGGCAAGCTGGAGGTACTGGTCGAGCGCATTCTGGACGAGCACAGCGTGCTGGCCCATGTCCGGGCCTCCAAGGCGCCCAAGCCCGGCACCCGGATGATCATGGATGGTGGTGTGGAGGCAGAGATGCGCGCCCGCCACGACGCCCTGTTCGAGATCCACTTCCTCGACCCGCGTCCGGTGCTGGAGATTTTGGAGGCCATCGGCCACATGCCGCTGCCCCCCTATATCGACCGCCCCGACGAGGATGCCGACAAGGAGCGCTACCAGACCGTTTACAATCAAAAGCCGGGCGCCGTTGCCGCGCCGACCGCCGGTCTGCACTTTGATGAGCCGCTGCTTGAGAAAATTCGGGCCAAAGGGGTTGAAACGGCCTTCGTCACCCTGCATGTAGGGGCGGGGACCTTCCAGCCGGTGCGGGTAGAGAAGATTGAAGATCACCACATGCACTCCGAGTATGCGGAAGTGCCGCAAGAGGTGGTGGATGCCATCGCGGCCACCCGTGCTCGTGGTGGTCGGGTGATCGCGGTGGGGACCACGTCGGTGCGTTCGCTGGAGAGCGCGGCCAAGGTCACCCTGGCGCAGGGCAAACCGCTGGCGCCCTTCTTTAGTGACACCGATATCTTCATCTTCCCTGGCTATCAGTTCCAGATTGTCGATGCCATGGTCACCAACTTCCATCTGCCGGAGTCGACCCTGATCATGCTGGTCAGCGCCTTCGCCGGTTATGACAACGTGATGGCGGCCTATCAGGCAGCCGTGGCCGGGCAGTACCGTTTCTTCAGCTACGGGGACGCCATGTTCGTCACCCGTCGCCAGGTTGAAGCATAAGCTTCAGCTTATTTACCGGGCCGTGAGCGGCCCTCCTATTGTCAGACTGTTTATCTGACGCAGCCGAGGTAGCAATGAAATTTGAACTGAAAACCACCGACGGCCGTGCCCGTCGCGGTCAACTGGTCTTCGAACGTGGTGTGGTACAAACGCCGGCCTTTATGCCGGTCGGAACTTACGGCACCGTCAAGGGGATGACCCCGGAAGAAGTGCGTGAAACCGGCGCCCAGATCCTGCTGGGTAACACCTTCCACCTCTGGCTGCGTCCGGGTCAGGAAGTGATGCGTGCCCACGGCGATCTGCATGACTTCATGAACTGGCAGGGCCCGATCCTGACCGACTCCGGTGGTTTCCAGGTGTTCAGCCTGGGCCATATTCGCAAGATCACCGAAGCGGGCGTCCACTTCCGTCACCCCATCAATGGCGAGAAGATCTTCCTCGACCCCGAGAAGTCCATGGAGATCCAGTACGATCTGGGCTCCGACATCGTGATGATCTTCGACGAGTGCACTCCGTACCCGGCCACTTATGAAGAAGCGCGCAAGTCCATGGAGATGTCCCTGCGCTGGGGCAAGCGCTCCCGCGACAAGTTTGATGCGCTGGGCAACAAGAACGCCCTGTTCGGCATCATCCAGGGCTCGGTCTACGAAGATCTGCGTGATGTCTCCCTCAAAGGGCTGCTGGAGATCGGTTTCGACGGTTATGCGGTCGGCGGTCTGGCGGTGGGTGAACCCAAAGAGGACATGCACCGCATCCTCGAGCACGTCTGCCCGAAAATTCCGGCTGACAAGCCGCGCTACCTGATGGGTGTCGGCAAGCCGGAAGATCTGGTGGAAGGGGTGCGCCGTGGTATCGACATGTTCGACTGCGTCATGCCGACTCGCAACGCCCGCAACGGCCACCTGTTCACCACCGATGGCGTAGTGAAGATCCGCAATGCCCAGCACCGCAACGACACCAGCACCCTGGATGCCGAATGCGATTGCTACACCTGCAAGAACTACAGCCGCAGCTACCTGCACCATCTGGACAAGTGCAACGAGATCCTCGGTGCCCGTCTGAATACGATTCATAACCTGCGTTACTACCAGCGTGTGATGCAGGGTTTGCGGGACGCGATCGAGCAGGGTAAATTAGACGACTTTGTAACAGAGTTTTACCGTCGGCAAGGGAAGCCTGTGCCTCCGTTAGCTGAAAATGACGTTAAATAACAACAACATATAATTTTTTTTAAATCTACATCAATAAGAGGTTGTTAAATGAGCATTATCTCCAAGGCGTATGCAGAAGGCGCAGCACCGGGTGCACAGGGTGGTGGTATGGAAATGATCATCATGCTGGCCGTATTCGGCCTGATCTTCTACTTCATGATCTATCGTCCCCAGGCCAAGCGTGCCAAGGATCATCGCAATCTGATGAGCTCCTTGTCCAAGGGTGATGAAGTGCTCACTTCCGGTGGCCTGGTTGGCAAAATTGCCAAAGTGGCTGCAGACAGCGATTACCTGGTGATCGCCCTGAACGACCAGACTCAAGTCACCATCAAAAAGGACTTCGTCTCTGCCGTTCTGCCCAAGGGTTCTATCCAGTCCCTTTAATCTCCCAAGGAGCACAGCGTGTTGAATCGCTATCCGCTGTGGAAATACCTGATGGTGATCCTGGTGATCGCCATCGGTTTTCTATATGCAGCCCCCAATCTTTACGGCGAAGATCCGGCTTTGCAGGTTTCTGCCAGCCGTGGTGCCGAAGTCAAGCTAGATACTCTTGATCTGGTGAAAGAGACCCTTGAAGCGGCCAAGATCCCGGTCAAACATGCTGCATTCGAGCACGGTTTTATCCTGATCCGTTTCAAGAACACCGAAGACCAGCTGAAAGCGCGCGATATCGTTGCCAACAAGCTGGGCGACAACTTCATTACCGCACTCAACCTGGCACCTTCCACTCCCGCCTGGCTCGAAGCCATCGGTGCGGCGCCTCTGAAGCTGGGTCTTGATCTGCGCGGTGGTGTGCACTTCCTGATGGAAGTGGACATGGCCGAAGCACTGACCAAGCAGCAAGAGCAGATGGTGCAGGATTTCCGCTCCGAGCTGCGCACCCAGAAGATCCGTTACTCCGGCGTGCGCCGAGTCGGTGATCAGGTGCAGGTGATCTTCCGTGACGAAGCCGATCAGGAACGCGCCGTTTCTCATCTGCGTCGTCAGAACCCTGATTTGACCTTCACTACCGAGCAGAAAGGGGATGAGTTTATCCTGCTGGCGGGTCTGAGCGAAGCCAAGATCAAGGAAGTGAAGAAGTACGCCCTCGAGCAGAACATCACCATCATCCGTAACCGGGTCAACGAACTGGGTGTGGCCGAGCCGCTGGTACAACAGCAGGGCGCCGAACGCATTGTCGTTGAACTGCCCGGTATTCAGGATACCGCTCGTGCCAAGGAGATCCTCGGTGCGACCGCGACCCTGGAGTTCCACATGGTGGATGAGGCGGCTGATATTCAGGCGGCTGCTGAAGGGCGAGTTCCCCCCAGCTCCAAGGTCTATACCGATCGCAATGGTCGTCCGGTGGTACTGCACAAGCGAGTGATCCTGACCGGTGACCACATCGTGGGTGCCCAGTCCGGTTTCGACGAGTACAGCCGTCCCCAGGTCAACATCAAGCTGGATGGCCAGGGTGGTAACAAGATGGCCAACTTTACCAAGGACAACGTGGGTAAAGGGATGGCGACCGTCTTCATCGAGTACAAGCCGGTCGGTCAACCGGGTCCGGATGGCAAGCGCAAGTTCCGCAAGCAGGAGGAGGTGATCAACGTCGCCACCATCCAGTCGCGTCTTGGCAGCCAGTTCCGTATTACTGGGATCGACAACGCCAACGAAGCCCACAACCTGGCGCTGCTGCTGCGTGCCGGTGCCCTGATCGCCCCGATCCAGATCGTGGAAGAACGCACCATTGGCCCGAGCCTGGGTCAACAGAACATCGACAGCGGTATGGAAGCCATCGGCTGGGCCATGCTGGTGATCGTGCTGTTCATGGGGATCTACTACCGCGCGTTCGGCTGGGTCGCCAACCTGGCGCTCTGCATGAACCTGGTGTTGATTGTCGGCATCATGTCGATGATCCCTGGGGCCACCATGACATTGCCGGGTATCGCCGGTATCGTCTTGACGCTGGGTATGGCGGTGGATGCCAACGTACTGATCTACGAGCGTATTCGTGAAGAGATCCGCAACGGTCGCGGTGTTCAGCAAGCCATCCATCTGGGCTTTGATCGGGCATTCTCCACCATCGCCGACTCCAACGTGACCTCGCTGATCACTTGCGTGATCCTGTTCGGTATCGGTACTGGCGCCATCAAGGGCTTTGCCCTGACGCTGGGCATTGGTCTGACCGCCTCCATGTTTACTGCCATCACAGTTTCCCGTGCCATTATCAACCTGGCTTGGGGTGGACGGCGTATCGACAAGCTGCCCATCTGAGGATAGAGAAATGTTTCAGATTCTACATTTTGAAAAACCGATCCCGTTTATGCGCTATGCCAAGCCGGGTGTGGTTTTCTCTTCCGTGCTGATGGTGGTAGCCCTGTTCTTCCTGTTTGATCGGGGGCTGAACTGGGGTCTGGACTTTACTGGTGGTACCACCATCGAGGTGGGATTCCAGCAGTCGGTGAGCCTGGACAAGATCCACGACGTTCTGGAAGAGCAGAAGATTGAAGGGGCCACCCTGCAACACTTTGGCTCCAGCCGTGACGTGCTGTTCCGTTTGGCGCCGAAAGAGGGGGTCAAGGTCGAGCAGCAGGGTAACGAGGTGCTGGCAGCGGCCAAGCTGCTCGATGAGGGCGCTGTACTCAAACGCGTCGAATTCGTCGGCCCTTCAGTCGGTGACGAGCTGGCTACTGACGGGGCGTTGGCGATGCTGGCCTCCATCATCTGTATCCTGATCTACGTGGCGGTGCGCTTTGAATGGCGTCTGGCCATGGGCGGCATCCTCTCGCTGGTGCATGACGTGGTGATCACCTTGGGCGTCTTTGCCTACTTCCAGTACGAGTTCGACCTGACCGTGCTGGCGGCATTGATGACCCTAGTGGGTTACTCCCTGAACGATACCATAGTGGTGTTCGACCGCTTGCGGGAGAACTTCCGCAAGGTGCGCAAAGGGGATACCGACTACATTCTCGATCTCTCCATGACCGAGACCCTGAGCCGTACCATCATCACCTCCGGGCTCACCTTCGTGGTGGTGCTGGCGCTGCTGCTCAAGGGCGGCGCGCTGATCCACGGTTTTGCCGTGGCCATGGTGATCGGTGTGGCGTTCGGTACCTACTCCTCCATCTATGTGGCGAGTGCGTTTGCCATGTTCCTCGGCGTCAAGCGCGAGCACATGCTGCCCACCCAGGTAGAGAAAGAGGGTGCGGACCAACAGGAAATCCTGCCGTAACAGTGAAGAGCGCCTCATGGCGCTCTTTTCTTATCTCTGCGTGTCGTTTGCTGACGCAGATGATTTCAACAAAAGGAGCTTGCCATGCAACACAATCCCCGTTTTTTGGCGCTGGTTGACGGGATCCGCTCCCGCATCACCGAAACCGATGTTCACCAGATCAAGCGCTGGCAGGACGAAGGGCGCACGTTTCACCTGATCGACGTGCGGGAAGAGAGCGAGTGGGCCAAAGGCCATCTGCCCGGAGCCCAATATCTGGGTCGTGGAGTGATTGAGCGGGATATCGAGACCCTGTTCCCGGATCCCGAGACCACGCTCTATCTCTATTGTGGTGGCGGTTTTCGCTCCGTACTGGCGGCCGACAATTTGCAACAGATGGGTTATCGCAACGTAATCAGTGTTGACGGCGGTTTTCGCGGCTGGCTGGAGGCCGGATACCCTGTCGAATCCTGATTTATTTGATGGAGAGGGGCTCAGCTACATGACAAAGTGGCGGCTGACCTTTACCATATGCGGGGTCAAGCGTAAGCGTCGGAGTGTTCATTGAACGTCAGGAAAGGGATTGGATACCTCCTTGGTATCCTGTTGCTGCTACCCATGTGGGGTTGCAGCAGTAGCAGTCATGTCAACACCCCTAAGGTTCCCAAGGCGCAGCCTGCTTCACTGGTATTGGCGACCCCCCTGCAGGTCTCCTACCAAAGCGAGTTGGCGCTCGCCCGACTCGGGCAGATGCTGAGTGAAATGGAGTTGACCACGGAGCAACGGGCCGAGTTGTTCTATGAACGTGCCGTGGTGTTTGATCGCGTCGGCTTGCGTTCCCTTGCCCGTCTCGATTTCAACAGGGCCCTGCGGGAGAAACCGGATTTCGCTGAAGCCTACAACTTCATCGGTGTCTATCTGGTACAGCAGCAGAACTACGACGAAGCCTATGAGGCATTCGACTCAGCCCTCGAGCTGGCACCCGATTATGACTATGCCTACCTTAACCGCGGTATTGCCCTCTATTACGGTAATCGTCCCGAGCTGGCAGCGGCCGATATGAAGCGTTTCTACGAAGCGCAGCCGGAAGACCCTTATCGGGTGATCTGGCTCTATCTGGCCGAGCAGAAGCTCAATCCCGCTGCGGCCATGAGCCGGATGCGCGAGCGCCTCAACAAGTACGATGACGACGCCTGGAACTGGGATCTGGTTCGCCTCTATACCGGCGAGATCAACGCGTCCCAGCTGATGGGCAACGTGGTGAAAGGGGTGAAGGATAACCGGGAGCTGGCCGAGCGCCTGTGTGAAACCTATTTCTATCTGGGCAAGTTCGAGTTGGGCAAAGGCAACCGCAAGGAAGCCATCAGCTACTTCAAGCTGGCGCTCTCCAACAACGTCTATGACTTCATCGAGCACCGCTATGCTCTGCTCGAACTGGAGTTGATGGCGCGCAAACCCTTGCCGCCGGGTGCCCAGAGCAAAGGCGAACAGCCCTCCTGAATGGAGATGGCGATTACCCGGTGATAAAAAACCTCGATATGAGGCTAATGCCAGTCAGTAAAGCCTGACTGGCATTGTTTTTATCTGCTTTTTCACACCCACTCCCGTGGCTTGGCTCCATGTCACAGTGAGCTTCGTGTCGCTAATCCACACAACCCTACCAGTTTTTCCAACTCTGCCGCCCGCCTCTGAATAATGAACGGGCACATCTGATCCATGCAGCTCAACAGATGGATGGGGCCGACTCCGTGTGAAACCCGGTCGGCTCGTCCTATGCCTCCTGATATGGGTGATTCTCTTCCCTATCGCGGTGGGCGACTGGTTGACTATCGCTGCTCTTGTCCGATTCCTGCCGGACTGCCTCTCTCATAATGGGTGAGGCTGACGATAGGGAGTAAATATGCGTGCTGGCCCGTGCTTTTACACTCCGTTACATCTGCTCGTCCTGTGACCGCCCCATAATGGTCCTTGGTCTCCTAACCCTGTTCGATGGGAGGTGGATCAGTAGTCGATAAAGTGGAGATCACGAGCAATTTCCTGTCAGCACGGAGGCCTGGACGACGGATGTCACAGAGCGTATCAAACCAGGTGATCAGACGAATGCTGGGAGCCTGCCAGCAGCAGGGGGGCGATCCCGATGCCATTTTGATGGCGGGCGGCCTCACGTCGTTCGACATCGAGCGGGAGCAGGGCCGGCTGCCGGCCCACAGCCACTACCGGATGCTGCAACTGATGCAGCCCTATCTGGCCATTTTTCACGAAACCATCCTCTCCTACGACATCGGCCAGCTCTACCAGCACTATCCACCCCTCATCAGCCTGTGCCTGAACCAGCCATCACCGCGGGCGGCGCTAGAGATGCTGCTGGCCTATCGCCCCATCATCGGCAGTTGTGACGAGCTGCGGGTGCGGCGGGGGGCGCAGGCCAGCCAATACCTGTATGTCAATCAGGGGCCCGCCAGCCTGGGGGCGAGTCAGGCCATCCCCAACTTCATCATGCTCTACCGGATTTTGCGGGTCTATCTGGCGGATCCTCGGGTCTCGGTGGGCTTCACGGGGCGGCCGCCACCGCGCCATCAACTGCTGGACCAGTTCTTCGCCACTAGCTGCCGCTGGGAGCAGGGGGAAAACACCCTGACCATCGACAATGCCCAACTCGACTGCCCCAGCCACTGCTACAACGAGCCGCTGGGTCGTCTGCAACTGGCCCAGCTGGCGCAGATCTGCGCCGACATCGCCGAGCGGGCCCCCTTTGCCTGTCTGGTGGGGGAGCGGATCCGCCACAAGATCCGGGAAGGGGAGCTGGAGAGCAACGAGAGCCTGCTCAAGGAGGTGTGCGCGGCCATGAATGTCAGCCGCTGGACCCTGAATCGCAAATTGCAGGGGGAGGGGAGCAGTTTCTCGACCCTGCTGAGGGAAGCGAGGGTGAGCGAAGCCTGCCGCTTGCTGGGTGAGGGGGATCAACCGCTGCAGAGCATCAGCGATCGGGTCGGTTTCTCGTCCCAGAGCGCCTTCAACCGCTTCTTCAAGGCCAACACCCGGATGACGCCGCTGGCCTATCGCAACGCCCGCCAATAAAAACGGGACCGGTGCAAGGCCGGTCCCGTGGGCGGGTCATTGCTGGGCAATGTTCGGGCAAGGCCGGGCTGGGGGCCCGGCCGTGCCTGCCTTTGTTAGCGGGTGATGGTGGTGACGCTGGCGGGATCCACCCCGGTCGGCAGTGCCAGTGCCCCTGGCGTGGTGTTGCTCACCACGATCTCCTTGCTAACCGTGAAGCTGACCGGCGTGCTGGCGGAGACATCCGACGAGGGGCTGATGTAGGCGCTGTAGCGGCCCGGCTCCACGATCCACTGGTTGCTGGCCTCATCGAAGCTGGCGAGGATGCTGGCCGGAATGGTGAAGCTCAGCTGTTCGCTGGCCCCCGGTGCCAGTTGCGCCGTCTTGGCAAAGGCCTTGAGCTCGATGAGCGGTTTCTTCAGCTTGACCTCGGGGGCGGTCACATAGACCTGGGCCGCCTCCTTGCCTGCCACGGCGCCGGTGTTGGTGATGGTGGCGGTCAGCACCAGGTTGCCGGCGCTGCCGTCCGCTAGGGTATTACTGGCGATGGCGGGGCTGGTGTAGCTGAAGCTGGTGTAGGAGAGACCGAAGCCGAACGGGTAGGAAACCGCCTGCTCGAAGGTGCTGTAGTAGCGATAGCCCACGTAGATCCCCTCGTTGTAGTAGAGATCGTCCGGTTCGCCGTCCCCGTCGGTGTCCTCGCCCGGGAAGGTGCCGGCGGAGGGAACGCTGGCGTAGCTGTGCGGGAAGCTCTGGGCCAGCTTGCCGCTCGGGTTGACCGCGCCGGAGAGCACGTCCGCCACCGCGTGGCCGGTCTCCTGGCCAGCCATGTAGGCCAGCAGGATGCCATCCACCTTGTCGCTCCACTGGGCGGTATCGATGACGCCGTTGACGTTAAGCACCACCACCACCTTCTTGCCCTGGGCGTGGAAGGCGCTGCTCACCGCGTCGATGAGGGCGCGCTCGTCATCGCCGAGCAGATAGTCCCCCTTGCCACTGCTGCGATCCGCCCCTTCTCCGGCCTGGCGGCCAATGCTGATGACGGCGGCTTGCTGGGTGGCGGCCGCATTGGCGATCAGCGCCGCCAGCTCGCCGCTGATCGGCGCCTCGGCGCAGGTGTAGTAGCCCTTGGCGCCAAATTGCCCCTCGTGATAGACCTTGTTGTTCTCGTAAAAATCGCGGTAGTAGCTCTGCAACGCCTCGTTGACCGGGAAGCGTGCCGCTAGTCCCTGCGCGATGGTGGTGGTGCTGGCGGCGTTCACATCGCCGCTGCCGGTGCCGCCCTTGTAGGTGTTGATCTGATTGATGCCGAAGCTGGCCAGGGTGCTGCTTGCCGCCAGCGGCAGGGCCGCGGCCTCGTTGCGCAGCAGCACCATGCTCTCGGCGCCGGCCTGACGGGCCAGTTTGGCATGGGCGGTCAGATCCGGGCTGTTGCTGATGGCCAACTGGCTGTAAGAGGGGCTCTTCATCACCTGGGTCAGGATGTGGATGGCGGCCTCGTTCACCTTGCCCTCGTCGAGATCGCCGTGCGCGATGGATTGCTGCAACTGCTCCTTGACGTTGCCCGGCTCGATCAAATCTTGCCCCGCCAGCACCTGCTTGTAGGCGTTGTTGGCCACGTCGCCGGCAAACCAGTCGGACATGACTAGGCCGTCAAACTTCCACTCGCCGCGCAGAAGGTCGGTCACCGCATCCTTGCGCTCGTTGACATAGGTGCCGTTGACCTTGTTGTAGGAGGTCATCACCGCCCAGGGCTGGGCCTCGTCTACCGCTATCTGGAAGCCGCGCAGGTAGATCTCGCGGAAGGTTCTCGGTTCGCCGATGTCGTTGATTTGGTTGCGGTTGGTCTCGGAGTTGTTGCCGAAGTAGTGCTTGATGGTGGTGCCCACCCCGTTGCTCTCCACCCCGTTGACCATGGCGGCGCCGATTTTGCCGGTCAGCAGGGGATCTTCCGAGTAGTACTCGAAGTTGCGGCCATTGAGCGGGTTGCGCTGGATGTTCATGCCCGGAGCCAGCAGGATGTCGACCCCGTACTGGCGCACCTCGTCCCCCATGGCTTCGCCGACGGCCTTGACCAGCTTGACGTCCCAGCTGGAGGCGAGCAGCGAGCCGATGGGCCAGGCGGTAGCGTAGTAGCTGGCGCTGTCACCGTCGCGGTTGGCGTTGATCCGCACCCCGGCCGGCCCGTCCGCCAGTTTGAGGGCCGGAATGTCGATGCCGTCCGCGCTGCGCAGCACGCCGTTGATGTAACCCGCCACGCCGGGCACGTCCTGCTTGACGTTGATGGCGCCGTTGGCACTGCCGTAACCGGGGCCGGAGAGCAGGTCCAGCTTCTCGCTCAGGGTCAGCTTGGCCACCATGGCCTCGGCCTGGCCGCGGTAATAGGCATCGTCCTTGACCAGGGGATCCGAGTCATTCTGGTTGCAACCGACCAGCAGGCCGGCCAGCGCCAGGCTGACACCCAGTGAAACCGCTTTCAATTTTGTGGTGATAGGCATGAAGACGTCCTCGTAACTGTCTGAATAAAAATACAAAGGAGATATCGACACCGGGCGCAAGGCATCCGCCCGGGCTGGGCCGCTCTGCTGGCGGCTGCCATTGGATATCGCAAGGAAGGCCGAACGGGCCGGTGGGCCGGCGTTTGGCTGCAGGCAGGTTAACAAGCCGGGCGATGGCTGCCTTGCCCCGAGGGAGCGAGAAATGTGCCGGCGGGAGCAAGGGGGCCGAGTTGTGAGCAAGGTCGCATCGAAAGGCGGTGCCAAAGCAAAGGTGGGGGTGGCAAGAGGGGAAAGGGCAGGGGAGAAGGAGGGAAAACGGATGGCCTGACGGCCAATGAGGATGGCTGCGATCAACACGCGAGGGGGCCGGCGGCCCCCTCGAAGATCAGCTGATATGCCCGGGCAATGGCCCGGGACGGCTCACTTGGGCTGTTTGAGGGCCCCGGCGAGTTCAATCTGTACCTTGACCCCCTCCTGCTTGAGCGCCGTGGCGACGGCGTTCAGATCGGTGCCCGGCTTGGCTTCCAGCAGGGCGATGCCGCCGCTGCTCTGCTTGAAGCGCAGGCCGTGCCGGCTGGCCAGCGCGCTGGCCTGGTTGTCATCGGCTTCCACCAGCAGGGTGCCGCTGACGGTGAGCTCGGGGCTGGCGGCCCCCTGCATCAGCACATCGCCACGGTGCAGGGTCTGCAGCGGTTCCTTGCCATCGAGACTGCGGGTGGTTCGCGACTTGCTGCCATGGTCGGGGATGAGGTAAGTCTGGCCATTTACCTCTATAGTGCGGTACTGCTTGCCCTCCAGAGTCACGGCTTCTGCCGCCACAGCATTAAGGGCGAGGGGGGCCAACAGGCTGGCCAGCAGTAAGGTAACCGGTTTGTTCATGATAAAACTCCTCGCTTGTTAGCTGTGGTTGGCGTCGTGACCCAGGATCCGCAAGGACCACTCGATCAGCTTGCCTGGCTGGCGGTTGTTGCGCTCGGTCAGGGTGGTGCGCTCACGGGTCTCGCGATTGAGCAGAGAGACCTGACGGGTACCGTTGGCAACGTCGGTTACCTCCAGTCGCCATGTGCCTTGCGCCGGTTCACCATAAAACTTGTGGGAGAGCAGGCGCATGTCACGCAAGCCCTTGGTACGCACATAACCCAGCTTTTGCAGATCGAGCGACTGGCCAACCAGGCTGTTGAGCGGGTTCAGCAGTATGCTGCGGGTACCGGCGGGGGAAACCAGTTCGATCAGCAGATCGGGCAGGCGCTGATGATCCAGACTCACCATCACCTGAACCGCTTCTACCGTCAATGGTGTGGCAATGCGGGTTGTCGAGCTGGTCGGGCTGTTGCCTACATCCGGGATAGTGGCGGCACTGCCGGTGACATTGATCTTCTGCCACGGCAGCTGTACCAGCGGGGGGAGGGGCTGGTGATTGGCTGCCAGCTCAAGGGCCTTGTTGACGTCAATCAGACCAAAACCGTAAGTCGGGCTGAACCACATGCCGGCGGCATTGCGCTCCCACCCTTCCAGCCCTTTCATATCACGCACCTTGCCGGTGCTGCTGGTGTAGCTGACCATCACAGGTTTCTGTGTGGCATCGACCCGGGTTGCGCTGCGCGCCAGCAGATCCCGCAGGTCACGTACCGACAGATCCGGGTAGGCGGACATCAGCAGCGCCATGGCGCCGGAGGTGCTGGGGGTGGCGGAGGAGGTGCCGTTCATCACACCGTTGTAGTCGCAGCTGGCATCCAGTTGCGGGTTGCCGTGCAGCCGGTTGGTGCTGGGATCGTCGGTGCGGTTGTAACCCATGTCGCAGCCGGGCAGATCCGTGGTCACCATCGCCGGAGAGTCGGTACCGTATTCGCCGCCGGTCGCGCTCAGGAAGATGTTGCTGCCGACGCTGGAGTAGGAGGATCTGACGCCATCGGCGTTGAGCGCGCTCACCACCAGGTTCCAGAAGTTGCTGTTGGAGGGATCGAGGTTGCTGTTTTCAAACGGCAATTTGGGGCCATTGCCGGTGCGGTTAAGCACATAGCCGCCCGCCGCTATCTTGTTGAAGCCGTTGCCGGCGGCCTTGATATAGGCCGCGCCCTGCGCCTTGAGGGTCTGCTGTTCAAACAGACGATCAAGCTGGGATTGATCCAGAGAGTTGGCAGAGCGGGGATCCACCACACTCATGCCGTAGCTCTGGTTGAACACCCGGTTGTCGCGACTGGCATCGCTGTCGCCAAGGGCGTAGAGCCAATCCTTCTGCAACTGCTGGCTGTTGTCATCCAGCAGGTTGAATCCCTGCAGCTGGGCTCGCGGGGCTATCCCCTTGGTACCGATGGCGTTGTCTACCGCCGCAATAACGCCGGAGACCGAGGTGCCGTGGGCCGTATCCGGATCGGTCGGTGTCGGGTCATCGCTGCCGGTTACCACGTTTTTCGAACCCGGACGCACGTTCTCCGCCAGATCCGGGTGGGCGATGGCCAGACCATCATCCACCACGGCCACATTGACTCCCTGGCCCAGCACGCCGGTGCGATGAGCCCACCAGAGGTTGAGATCATTGCCCGCTATACCGCCACGGGCGCTGAATCCATCCTGGCCGCTGTTGAGCAGATACCACTGCTGATCCTGCAGGGGATTGGTACCTGGCAGGCAGCGCTCGGTGCTGCTGCGTCCGATATCCATGCCGCTCTCCTTGCCGGTGAGCGGCGCACAACCTTCATTTGCCTGAACGAGCGCACTGGGCAGGGTCGACAGCAATGCTGTGATCGCCAGTGCTAACGATGTTTGCTTCATTATTTTTTTAACTCCATCTTGGATCGCACCATCCTGAGTGCGACGGAAATCTATACACGGGTGGTAGGGGTTCAAAAAGAGCCATTTTCAAAAAACGCAATGAGGTTCAAAGAAATCCGATCTGATTTATGGTAGGTATTCCAATGACGCTGGTTATGTGTTCTATTGAGAATGGTTCTCACCGCTCACTACTGATCTTTTTATCTGTAATTCACTCTCTCGTGACTCTCCTTCGCCGCAGCCATCTTGATTCGGGGTAATCCTGAAGGGAGCTCGTGCGCTCTTGAACGTGAGTGGCATGGTTGTATGTGCCAACGTGAGTGCGGCTATGCATTCGGGGGTGACAGCAAGGGTGATGAGGTGGAACCAGCGTTTTATTGCTTGGCGGCAGTGGATGGCTCTGTTATGGTAACCAAAATAGCCGTTTGGATGGCTAGATTGCTGCGGTTTGAGGGGCCTAATCTCTGAGAGCCACCCCGCCGCAGTCCCATAGCTTGATGCGTACCTGACAGGGAGTCCCTATGCCGTTTCGTTCCTTCTTATCTTCTCCTTTGACAGCTTCCTTGCGCGTCACTGCTGGCGCCAGCACCTTTATTGCCGCGATGGCGGTCGGGAGCCTCTCTTTTTCCGCGGTTGCCGTCGATGCGTCCTTGCCGACCAAACAGGAGATTGTGATTGGTACCACGGTGGGGGATTTTGCCGACATGGTGACCGACTCCATCAAGCCGCAGCTGGAGGCCAAGGGGTATAAGGTCAAGCTGGTGGAGTTCACCGACTATGTGACCCCCAATATTGCTCTGGCTGACGGATCATTGGATGTGAACTGCTTCCAGCACAAACCTTATCTGGAGAGTTTTGCCAAAGATCGCGGCTTGTCGCTGGCGCCCATTACCCAGGTGCCAACCGGTCCGATGGGACTCTATTCCGGCAAGCTGGCGGCTCTCGACAAGGTGAAAGAGGGGAGCACGGTGGCCATCCCCAACGATCCCACCAATCAGGCGCGGGCTCTGCTGATGTTGCAGGATCTCGGTTGGCTGACCCTCAAGGAGGGGATCAACCCGCTCAAGGCGAGCGAGTTTGATGTGGTGAACAATCCGCACAATCTCAAGCTGGTACTGCTGGAAGCCGCGCAGTTGCCCCGCTCGCGGGAGGATGTGGACTTCTCGGTGATCAACGGTAATTTTGCCGCCTCCAGCGGAATCCCGTTCAGTGAAGGACTGTTTCTGGAGCGCAGCTACGATTTTATCAACTGGGTGGTGGTGAAAAGCGCAGATGCGGATCAGCCTTTTGCCAACGATGTGGCGGCGGCCTACAACTCGGCGGCTTTCAAAGCCTATGCAGCCAAGCGTTTCGTTGGCTACAAGTACCCGCAAGGGTGGGGTGGCTAACAGTCGTGAACGTGGCCCGGCTATACAACGAAAAACGCCCCGAATTCGGGGCGTTTTTTATGGTATCAAGCCATCAACGGGCGCTTCACTGGTTGCGATAGAAGCGGTTCAGCTCGTTCATCACCTGGATCATGGCACCCATATCCGGGGTGCCGTGCTTGATCGGGCGATAGCTGTTGCGCTCCAGCAGTTCGAAGTCACCCTGCTTGTTGAAGTGGGTGATGGTGTCCCCTTCATAGATGGCGAAGTCGTTCTGATCCCCGGCCAGCAGCCAGTTGCGCGGGCTGGTATCAAACAGCGAGCGGCCAATGCTGTAATCGCGCGCCGGATTGCGCACGCCCAGCATCCCCTGCATCAGGGTCGGCGCCAGATCGAAATGGCTGCTCGGTTGTTCCCGAACGTCACTGCCGCGCCCCGGCCAGGCCAGTACCAGCGGTACCTGCACCTGATAGGGTGAGTAGTTGCTGCCTGCGCCCCAGCTGTTGCTGCGGGTGTCGTTGAACTCCTGGCCGTGGTTGGAGGTGATGACGACGATGGTGTTGCTGTCCATCCCCTGCGACTGCAGTTTGGTCAGCATCTGCTCAAGCAACTGGTCGGTATAGAAGACCGAGTTCTTGTAGCGGTTTTCCAGTTTTTGCAGGTTCTCCGCCCGATAGGCGGTCGCCGGATTGAAGTTGGCAAGCTCCGGTTGGAACGGCCCCTTCATGGTGGCGGGTAACTGGTAGTCGCCGGGGCTCGAGAGATAGACCAGCGAGAACCAGGGGCGCTCGGGAGAGCGCTTCTCCAGCCACTGTTGCCAGTCGGTCAGCAGCTTGCCATCGTCACTCTGTTCGGAGACAAACACCTGTTTGCGCAGACCGGCGAGGATACTCTTGCGATACTTCTGGGCATCTTCCATCGCGCCGAACAACCCGAACTGGTAATCCTGACGCAGCATCTCGTCGAACAGCACCGGCGGACGCTTGTCGCTGCTGATGTCCTTGTAGTAGTGACCGGGCAACCCGTAGAAGAGGCTGAACATGCCCATCAGGTCGTCATTGCCGCCACTCAGGTGATTGCGGAACGTCAGATGCTGATCCGCATAGCGCTGCAGATTGGGCATGTTGATGTTGTTGAGCATGTCAAAGCGCAGCGAATCGACCACCACAATCAGCAGATTGTTGTGAGTCAGGGGGGCGTTGACGTTGAGCGGGCGCAGCGGATAGTGCATCCGGCTGTCGCTGTTATCCCCCTGGGAGGCCGCCTGCTTCTCGTACTGATCCAGATCCAGCCAGCCATGTTTGGCCAGGAAGGAGCGGGCCGTCATAGGGTAGGAGAGGGGGAAGTTGGCTCTCTGCATGGTGATCGGCTGATAGAGGGTCGCATCGGCCCAGCTGTTGACCACGTGGGTCAGAATAAAGCAGATCAGCAGGGCCAGTCCCACCTGATTGCCGTACTGGCGGCGCTTGCGCTTGTTGATCTTGCGCCAGACATAGGCCGACAGCAGCAGTTGCAGCAGGAAGATGGTGGGCACGGCAACGAAGATGATGCTCCAGATTGAGCCCTCTTCGGTTTGCGCCTGATCCAGCAGCAACTGCCATACCTGACTGTTGAGGTGGAACTTGAACAGCCGGAATACCTGGGTGTCGATTAGCAGCAGCACCAGCGCCAGGGTGGCGATGATGGCCGAGATGAACCGCAGCGGTTTCTCTTTGGGCAGCACGAAGCTGAGCGGGAAGATCGTCAACAGGTAGGTGACAAAACTCAGAAACGAGAAGTGGCCAATCCAGCTTACAACGAGATAGATCACGCCAAGCGTGGTCGATGGCCAGCTGATGGCACCCAGATAACGGGTGGCGATGAGCATGGCCAGAATAATGTTGAAGAAGGAGAACCAATGCCCCCAGGTGATCAGGCGAGAGACATTATCACGATAGGGGTTACCGGTTTCGACCATAGTGATCCATCTGCGTTGAGAAACGTCAAATCAACAGAGTCGGGGACTCAGTGTGCGTCGTGGCGATTATCGACCGATGCGGTCAGGGCCTGGACAAACTTTTCAGTGATGGCCTGGCGCTGGGCCGGTGCCATACCGTTGATGATATTGGTGGTCAGATTGCCAAGCACCATAAGGCTGAGATCCACCGGCGCTTTATGCTTTTCCAGCGCGGTGATCAGGTCGTTCATCAGGGCGTCAAATTGCTCGTTATTGTACTTTGATACGATAGGCATAATCTTCAGTTCATCTCGGTTCAAAGCGCCTTATAATACTTCACCCTTTCGGCTAACACTATGGCTTTGTGACATGAGTCTCGATATTGACAAGATCATTCTTCACTCCTTGCGCCAGGGCGGCGATGGTCAACCCCACGCCGATACCCGCAGCCAGACCCTGCCCCCTGATGAGGCGGTACAGGGACTGATGGCGGAACTGCATCGGATCTACAACGGCAAGGGCGGCAAGGGCTTTGGCTTCTTTGCCGACCCCGAGGCCGCCGTCGCCGAGCTGGCCGACGGTGAAGAGGCTCCCAAGCAGCCTTCACCCGCGTTTCGTATCGCCCTCGAACAGCTGCTCGACGAGCAGACCGAATTCGTTCCCTTCTCGGTCACCGTGACCCAGATGCTGGTCAAGCAGCTGGTGGAGCACGCCCTCGATGAGCAAGGGGTGCTGCTGTTTGCCAAATACAATTATGTCGGGGTTGATTACCTGATGATCGCTCTGTTGGAAGGCAAGGAGAGCGTCACCGTCAGCGAAGCGCTGGAATTGCGCCACATCCAGTATCTGGATATCGGCAAACTCAATCTGGTGGCTCGCATCGATTTGACCGAATGGAAAACCCAACCGGATTCGCGCCGCTATATCACCTTCAGCAAGGGGCGTATCGGTCGCAAACTGGGCGACTTCTTTATGGATCTGCTGGGGGCCCGCGAGGGGATGGATGCCAAGGTGCAAAATAAAGGCTTGCTGCAGGCGGTAGAAGATTATTGCGACAGTCGCCAGCTCGAACCGACCGAGCGCAATGACTATAAAAAGCAGGTCTTCAAATATTGCACCGAACAGGCGAGTGCCGGTGAAGAGATCGAAATCAAGGAGCTGTCTGCAGAATTGCCCGGCGACGGTGACCTCGATTTTTACAGCTTTATCGGTCAGGAGTATGAGCTGGAAGAGCGTTTCCCGGCGGATCGCTCTACCCTGCGTGGTTTGACCAAGTTTGTTGGCTCCGGCGGCGGTCTGACTCTGAGTTTTGAGCAGAAGCTGTTGAACAGCAGGATCTTTTACGATCCCCAGACCGACACCCTGACCATCAAGGGTGTGCCGCCCAATCTCAAGGATCAGCTGCTGCGCCAGTCATAATGTGATCCGGCCTTCATTTTTGGCAAAAAGACACCGCAGTTCGCTGCGGTGTCTTTTTATTTAATGGGGCAGGGGGTAGCGAAAGCAACTCGGTGCTTTGTTAACAAATTAAACAGAATTATCCATGTGAAAGGGTTTTCAATGAGGTGAAAACCCTTTCATTCATGTCTTTTTATTTCCATTTGGTAATTTAATTTCTTGTGTTGGCGAGAAATATGCCAATAAATGGCGCTAACCCCCTGAAATAAGAAAATGTTTTCAAAACTTTCTGGAAGGAAATACGTAATTGCATTTCAAAAATGCGAGTTGCGTCATGTGAGCCGTTTGCCGCTTGGGATAATATTCATCTCGCACACAATGCTCTTACAGCGCGGAACTAATACAAGGAAAGGCTCATGAAAAAGAAATTGCTGTCATCCCTGATCGGTCTGGCCACTCTTGGCGTCGCTTGCTCTGCTACTGCTGCCATTGATGAAGGCCAGCTGACCATCTGGATCAACGGTGACAAGGGATACAACGGTCTGGCTGAAGTGGGTAAGAAGTTTGAAGCAGAAACCGGCATCAAGGTTACTGTGGCTCACCCGGATCAGGTTGAAGTGAAATTCCAGCAAGCCGCCGCCACTGGCAACGGCCCGGACATCTTCTTCTGGGCTCACGACCGTTACGGTGAGTGGGTCAAAGCCGGTTTGCTGGTTCCGGTAACGCCGAATGCTGCCACCAAAGGCAAATTTGAACAGCTGGCATGGGATGCCATGACTGTTGATGGCAAAACCTATGGCTACCCGGTTGCCATGGAAGCGGTCAGCCTGATTTATAACAAGGACCTGCTGCCCGAGCCGCCGAAAACCTTCGAAGAGATCGCCAAGATTGACGAGACTCTGAAGAAAAACGGCAAGCGCGCCATCATGTGGGCTTATGACACCCCGTACTTCAGCTATCCGCTGGTGGCTGCCAACGGTGGTTACGCCTTCAAGAAAACCGCTACCGGTTATGACGTCAAAGATACCGGCGTGAACAACGCAGGTGCCAAGATGGGCGTGGGCTACATCTCCGAGATGATCAAGTCCGGTCACCTGGAAAAAGGCATCGACTACGGTGTGATGGACGCCAAGTTCAACAAGGGCGAAGTGGCCATGATGATCAATGGTCCCTGGGCCTGGAGCAACCTAGACAAGAGCGGTATCAAGTACGGCGTAGCGCCGCTGCCGACCCTGAACGGCAAGCCGGCCAAAGCCTTCGTTGGCGTACTGGGTGCCACCATCAACGCTGCCAGCCCGAACAAGGATCTGGCTATCGAGTTCCTGGAAAACTACCTGCTGACCGATGCCGGTCTGGCGCCGGTTAACGCCGACAAGCCGCTGGGTGCCGTTGCGCTGAAATCCTTCCAGAAGACCCTGGAATCCGATCCACACATCAAGGCCACCATGCTGAACGCCCAGGCTGGCGAGCCGATGCCATCCGTTCCCGAGATGAGCCGTTTCTGGTCTTCCTTCGAAACTGCCCTCAAGAACGTGACCTCCGGTCGTCAGGGTGTTGACGAAGCGCTGGATACCGCTGCCAAGCGTATCGTTCAGTAAGCACGCACTACCCGGGAGGCCGTCATGGCCTCCCACTCTCTCAAATCTCTCTTGGCGTTATAAAGGTTAATTGGCATGGAAGTAGTACCTTCTGTTGAGTCCTATGCCGGTCCGAAGGATAAGCACACCTGGCTTAAGTGGACCATAGCGGCCCTGGTTGCCATCCTCAACGGCTACGCAGCCGTGATGATGTACGCCAGTGGCGAGTGGGTATTCGCGCTGCTGGATCTGGTGGTGGTTTCCGTCGGTCTGTATGTCTTCATGAACAAGAAGACCTATGCCCATCGCTACATCTTTCCGGGTGTTGCGGGCATGGTTGTGTTTATCATCTTCCCTCTTGCCTACACCATTGGCATTGCCTTCACCAACTATTCGGGGTCCAACTTGCTCTCCGTGGAGCAGGCGCGGGACTACCACCTGAAGAAAACCTACAAGGTGGCGGGCGGTGAATTCGATTTTACCCTGCTGGGTGGCGACAACGGCCAGTTCCAGCTGCTGCTGACACAGGATGATCAATCCTTTATCAGCCAACCTGTTTCCCTGATGACCAACAAGGCCCGTGAGCTGGCGTCCCGCGAGGGCCGTGTGCAGAACACCCAGCAAGTGGTCGAGCTGCAGCCCTTCACTGGCGAAGCGGCCAGCAAGGCCGCACCGATCCGCGCCATTGTTGAGCATCGTACTCACCTGAGTGACCTTGATCTGGTGCTGCCGGATGGCGGTACCCACCTGACCCTGAGCAGCCTGCGCAAGTTTGCCGCCCAGAAGCAGCACTACACCCGTCTGATGGATGGTGCCGTGCTCAAGTCCGGCGTGGTGATCAAAGACAGCAACCTGCTGCGTGATACCCAGAATGGCGAGTTGATGCTGCCCAATGGTGAGACCGGCTTCTATCAGTACATCGACGAACAGGGTCAGTTTGTCGGCAAGGGTATTGCTCCGGGCTTTGTGGTGAGCGTCGGTTGGAAGAACTTCGCGCGCATCGTCACCGATCCGGGCATCCAGTCACCCTTCCTGCAGATCTTCATCTGGACCGTGATCTTCTCAACCTGCTCCGTCGCTTTCACCTTGGCTATCGGCATGGTGCTGGCCTGTCTGGTGCAGTGGGAAGAGCTCAAGGGGCGTGGTTTCTATCGGGTCATGTTGATCCTGCCCTATGCGATCCCGGCGTTTATCTCCATCCTGGTGTTCAAGGGGTTGTTCAACCAGAACTTCGGTGAGATCAACATGTTCCTGGAAGCGGCGTTTGGCATCAAGCCGGACTGGTATACCAACCCCTTCCTGGCCAAGGTGATGATCCTGATTGTAAACACCTGGCTCGGCTACCCCTACATGATGATCCTCTGCATGGGCCTGCTCAAAGCCATTCCGGAAGATCTTTATGAAGCGTCCGCCATGGACGGTGCCGGTCCGGTGCAGAACTTCTTCAAGATCACCGTGCCGCTGCTGATGAAGCCGCTGACACCGCTGTTGATTGCCTCGTTCGCATTCAACTTCAACAACTTCGTGCTTATCCAGTTGTTGACCAACGGTGCGCCCGACATCATCGGCGCCAGCACCCCGGCCGGTACCACCGACTTGCTGGTGAGTTATACCTACCGGATTGCGTTCCAGGGATCGGGTGGTCAGGACTACGGTCTGGCCAGTGCCATCGCCACAGCTATCTTCCTCATCGTGGGTGCGCTGGCGCTGCTCAACCTGAAATTGTCCAAAGCCGACAAGCAGCTGTAAGGAGGCTTCAACATGGCAATCGTACAACCCAAATCAGTCAAATACCGGGTGTGGGCAACCCACCTGGTCATGTGGGGCTTCCTGGCGTTGATCATCTTCCCGTTGATCATGGTTATCGCCATCTCGTTCCGTAACGGTAACTTCGCGGTAGGGGAGATCATCCCCTCCAATCCGACGCTGGATCACTGGAAGCTGGCGCTGGGCATGTCCATCACCAACGCCGACGGCAGCATCACGCCGCCGCCGTTCCCGGTGCTGACCTGGTTGTGGAACTCCATCAAGATCGCCGGCATCACAGCCCTGATGATCGTGACGCTCTCCACCACCTGTGCTTACGCCTTTGCCCGCCTGCGTTTTCGTGGGAAGTCAACCATCCTGCAGGGCATGCTGATTTTCCAGATGTTCCCGGCGGTGTTGGCGCTGGTAGCCATCTACGCGCTCTTTAACAAGATTGGTGACTACATCCCCTGGCTCGGTCTCAACACCCACGGTGGTCTGATCCTGGCGTACATGGGGGGTATTGCCCTCCACGTCTGGACCATCAAGGGCTACTTCGAGACCATCGACTCCTCCCTGGAGGAGGCGGCGGCCATCGACGGTGCGACCCCGTGGCAGGCATTCCGTCTGATCCTGTTGCCCCTGTCGGTGCCCATCCTGGCGGTAGTGTTTATTCTGGCCTTTATCGGTTCCATTACCGAGGTGCCCATGGCCTCCATCCTGCTGCAGGATGTGAACAATCTGACCCTGGCGGTCGGGGCCCAGCAGTACCTCTATCCGCAGAACTATCTGTGGGGTGATTTCGCGGCGGCCGCAGTGCTCTCCGGTTTCCCCATCACTGTGGTTTTCCTGTTGGCACAGCGCTGGTTGGTTGGCGGTCTGACTGCTGGTGGTGTGAAAGGTTAAGTTTATGGCCGGGGGAGCTGACTCCCCCCGCTATCACGATTTGCAAAGATTCAAGAGCGGAGCTCGTCATGGCTGAAGTAGTACTCAACAACGTTCGCAAAAATTACGATCCGGCTGTTCACAAGGACACCCTGCGCAACATTAACCTCTCCATCAAGGAGGGCGAATTCATCGTCTTCGTCGGCCCGTCAGGCTGCGGTAAATCCACCCTGCTGCGGATGATCGCGGGTCTGGAAGACATCACCAGCGGTGAGCTGACCATCGGCGGTCGCTACATGAACGACGTACCGCCGGTAGAGCGCAACGTCGGCATGGTGTTCCAGTCCTACGCCCTTTATCCGCACATGAACATCTACGAGAACATGGCCTTTGGTCTGAAGCTCAAGAAGATGGACAAAGAGAACATCCACAAGCGGGTGATGCGTGCCGCCGAGATCCTGGGTCTTGAGCCGCTGCTGGACAGAAAGCCCAAGGCGCTCTCCGGTGGTCAGCGTCAGCGTGTCGCCATCGGTCGCTCCATCGTGCAGCAGCCGCAGGTGTTCCTGTTTGACGAGCCGCTCTCCAACCTGGATGCCGCGCTGCGGGTCAAGATGCGGATCGAGATCGCCAAGCTGCACAAAGAGCTTAACTCCACCATCATCTACGTGACTCACGATCAGGTGGAAGCGATGACCCTGGCCGACAAGATTGTGGTGCTGAGCCCGCTCAAGGCTGAAGCTGCCACCAACCTGGAACAGTTCGGTTCACCGCTGGATCTCTACCACAACCCGGACAACAAGTTCGTGGCGGGCTTTATCGGCTCTCCCAAGATGAACTTCCTGGCGGGCGAGTTGCTGGAGATTGGCGAGCAGGAGTGCCTGGTCAAGCTGACCTCTGGCGATACCGTACGGGCTCGGGTCGATGCCCGCAGTGGCGCTGTGGGTGACAAGGTTGAGCTGGGTATTCGCCCCGAGCATCTGATGCCGCTGGATCACCCCCATGCTCACAGCAAGGTGAGTGGGATCGTGCAGGTGGCCGAGCACCTGGGCGCCGAGTCCTTCGTTTATATGGATGTGGACGGTCACGACTTTACCGTCAAGGCTACCTCGGATGTGGATGTGGCGACCGGTCAAACCTACAGCGTGGGTATCCCGGCCGAAGCCTGCTACCTGTTCGATGCCAAGGAGCAGGCGTTCCCCCGTACCGCCAAATATATCCGTACCTGATTTTTGTTGTGCTGGTTTTCCTTTCTTAATAATCAATGCCTTTTTGCCGGTCGTCAGACCGGCTTTTTATTGCCTGCGATTTGAACACGCAGATAGGCAAGGTAACCCGGTTCAAGCCTCGAGTTCGGCGGTAATATCGGGCACAAAGGTCTGGCTGGCCAGCGGCGGGCGTTCATACCCTTCGGTCTTGATGGGGGGGAGCTTGATGGGCTCGTAGTGGATCGCCTCGTAGGGCACCTTGCTCAGCAGATGGGCGATGCAGTTGAGCCGGGCACGGCGCTTGTCGTCCGCCTCCACCACGAACCAGGGGCAATCCTCGGTGTCGGTGTAGGTGAACATGTCATCCTTGGCGCGGGAGTACTCCACCCAGCGCGAGCGGGACTGCAAATCCATCGGGCTGAACTTCCAGCGCTTGATGGGGGTGTTGATCCGCTCCTTGAAGCGCTTCTCCTGCTCCTCGTCGCTGACCGAGAACCAGTATTTGATCAAGGTGATGCCGGAGCGGATCAGCATCCGCTCAAACTCGGGGCAGGCGCGCAGAAACTCGCGATACTCGGCGTCGCTGCAAAATCCCATCACCCGCTCGACTCCGGCCCGGTTGTACCAGGAGCGGTCAAACAGCACCATCTCGCCAGCGGCGGGCAGGTGGGCCACATAACGCTGAAAATACCACTGGGAGCGCTCCCGATCGGAAGGGGCGGGCAGCGCCGTGACCCGGCAGACCCGGGGGTTTAGCGGCTCGGTGATCGCCTTGATGACGCCCCCTTTACCGGCGGCGTCCCGTCCCTCGAACAGCACCACTACCTTCAGTCCCTCCTGCTTGACCCACTCCTGCAGCTTGACCAGCTCCTCCTGCAGATGAGCAAGGTGGTGCTCGTAGCACTTCTTGTCCAGACGTGGCCGCTTCTTGCTCTTCTCCTTCGCCATGGGCTTCTCCTTTTGGCATCCTTTCATGGGTGACTTCTTTGAGTCACTGCCAGCTTGCACCAGGGAGGCGTCACCTGCCAAGGGGGACGTGATACACTGCCCGCCCATCGCTGGCAACAGGAGATAACATGAAGCATTTTATGGAGATAGCGGGCCGCCGGATGGCCTATCTGGATGAAGGGCAAGGGCCGGTACTGCTGTTTGGCCACAGCTATCTGTGGGACAGCGCCATGTGGGCGCCGCAAATCGAGGCGCTCAAGGGCAGCTATCGCTGCATCGTTCCCGAGCTGTGGGGCCACGGTGATTCCGACCTGCTCCCCGAAGGTGGCTGCACCCTGGCGACTCTGGCGCGGGATCACCTGGCGCTGCTCGATGCCCTCGGGGTTGACGAGTTCGTACTGGTGGGCCTCTCCATCGGCGGCATGTGGGGGGTGGAGCTGGCGCGCATGGTGCCAAACCGCCTCAAGGGTCTGGTGCTGATGGACAGTTTTGTCGGCCTGGAACCGCAGATCACCTGCGAGCGCTACCTCGGCATGCTGGCGATGATCGAGCAGCTCGGCACCGTGCCGGCGCCCATCATCGAACAGGTGGCGCCTATCTTCTTTGCCAGCCAGCCTGATGAGGCGCTGATGAGTGGTTTCAAGGCGCGTCTGGCCGCTTGGCCAAACGAGAAGATCGCCGCCATGGTGGCGGTGGGCCGCAGCTTTGTGACCCGCGAAGATCGTATCGAGTGGCTGGAGGAGATCACCACTCCCGCACTGGTTATGACCGGCTGCGAGGACAAGGCGCGTCCGGTGCTGGAGAGCTATCTGATGGCCGAGGTGCTGGGTTGCCCGTTCAGGGAGATCCCGGCCGCTGGCCACATCTCGTCGCTGGAAAATCCGGCCTTCGTCAATCAGCAACTGACCGAGTTTCTGGCGGCGCTGTAAGCCTGAATTGGCAGCTTGAGCAGGCTGTACTACCAGCCTGATGGTCGTGAAAAAGGGAGCCGAGGGCTCCCTTTTGTTTGGTCGTGTCTCACGGTTCAAGACTCATAACCGTTACCAGATATAGCCCAGCGCAAAACCCGCATAGAGCTCGCCATCGTGCTGGACGATGGGGCTGTTTTTGATGTCCCGATCATACCATTCGTAGTTCATGGCAAACATGCCAATCCAGTTGGGGCTGAAGCGGTAGCTGGTGATGAGGGCCGCCATCGGGGATAGGGTGGTACCGGTATCCCAAGCGGGCCGCTGGGCAGTCGCCTCGTTCTCGGAGATGCCGCCGAAGTAGTAGTTGGCCATCTTGTCGCTGCGCAGCATCAGCCCCATCCCCGGCATGATCAGCAGGTTGTCGCGCAGGATGGGGAAGTCGGCCCACAGCAGCAGCTCCTGTCCCTTGCTGCGGCCGGTGACATCGCTGTTGGCACGCACGGTCAGCAGGGCGTAGGGGGTGATGATGTTGCCACCGATCCCGCCTTCCAGCTGCCATTTTCGCTGCTCCATGCCAGTAAAGGCTGGAGAGTCCTCGGGATCCAGATTGCCAAAACGGACCCGGCCATAGCCGTACAGGGCGATCTTCTCATCCTTGTGGAAGTAGTAGCGGGCCCGATCGCCCAGAAACATGAACTGGTCGCCAAAATAGATAAAGCCGGGGATGGCGTAGAGGGCGTTGTCCTGCGCTTCATAACGGGCCTGTCCCCCGATGAGCGCCGCTCCGGCGACAAAGCCCTGTGGCACCGGGCTGGTAGGGCTGTCGCTGGTGAGCAGATCCATGGCGCCAAGATCGATATCGGCACGCGCTGGCATGGCGGCAGCGAGGAGCAGGGCCGTCAGCCCTGCCGCTCTAATTTGACGAAAAAAGGTCATGGACACTCCGTTGTCACGATTGCAGGGGAAGCAGGTTATTTTGCGGCACTGGGCATCTCTTCACGTTTTGGCCAGGCATTGATCACCGCCTTGACCAGGGTGGCGAGGGGAATGGCGAAGAAGACTCCCCAGAATCCCCACAAGCCGCCGAAGACCAGCACGGCGATGATGATGGCCACCGGATGGAGGTTGACTGCTTCCGAGAAAAGCACCGGCACCAGCAGGTTGCCATCGAGGGCCTGAATGACCAGATAGGCCACCATCAGCCAGGCGAACTCGGGGGTGAGCCCCCACTGGAACAGGGCGACCATGGCCACCGGCACCGTCACCACGGCGGCGCCTATGTAGGGGATCAGCACCGAGAAGCCGACTGCGACCGCCAGCAGCACCGAATAGCGCAGTCCCATCAGGGCGAAGGGGACATAGGTGGCGATGCCGACGATGAGTATCTCGATCACCTTGCCGCGGATGTAGTTGATGATCTGGTTGTTCATCTCGACCCACACCCGGTTGACCAGAGTGCGGTTGCGCGGCAGGAAGCGGCGCAGGCTGCCCATCAAGACCCGCTTGTCTTTGAGCATAAAGAAGACCATCAGCGGCACCAGAATGAGGTAGATCATGATGGCGACTACGTTGACCAGCGAACTGAGGGAGGCGCTTACCAGATGCTCGCCGCCGCTGAGGATGCGCTGGCGAATATTGTCGATGACGGTCTCCACCAGACTGACGTCGATGAGCTCGGGGTATTTGTCAGGCAGGGTGCGCACATAATCCTGAGCGTGGGTCAGCATGGCCGGCGCCTCTTTGGCCAGATTGATCCCCTGACTCACCAGCGTCGGGATAAGACCCAGCAAGGAGGCGACTGCTACCGCAATAAAGAGGATCAGAATGACGCTGGTGGCCAGGGTGCGCGACAGCCCCGCTTTTTGCAGCCGGGCGACCGGCCACTCCAGCAGATAGGCCATTACCAGCGCCACCAGCAGGGGGGCCAGCAGATCGCCAAACAGCCAGATGATGGTGAAGCAGAACACCAGCAACAGGAAAAGGGTAACGGCATCGGGATCGGAAAAACGGGTCTGATACCAGCGCTTCAATACTTCTAACATGACGGCATCCTTACATCACTGGGGCTCAAGATGGTTGTTTCGCCCCGACAACCAACTGCAAAGAGAGGGTATTGTCCGGTTGTTGCTGCATCTCGACATGGTGGCCCTGACGGTGCAGATAGGCCGGAATATCCTGCCGGGAGCCCGCATCGGCCAGCCGGATGGTGACGGTTTGACCGCTTTGGGCTTCCCTTAACCAGAGCTTGAGCCGGATCAGCGGCTCGGGGCAACGCCAGGGGGTCAGGTCGAGAATTTCCATGGGGGCTCCATCAGGCAGGTGGCCGCTATTATGGCCGTGATAAGAGCGTGAAACAACGCTTGTAGCCCTTGATGGGCAAGGGTATTCTGCCGAGGCCCTTTCTGATGGAGATAGAGATAACGTGGCACGTTTTTCCCCCCTGATGGCATCGCTTCCCCTGCTGGCTTCCCTGATGGGCGCCACGTTTCATGCCGAGGCCAACAATCAGCTTCCCGACATCGGCACGGCCGGGGTCGCTGCCCTGCCCATCGAGCAGGAAGTGCGTTACGGCAACGCTTTTATGCGCTTTGCCCGTGCGGGTCTGCCGATCATCGATGATCCGGTACTGAGCCAGTACATTGACGATCTGGGTCAGCGACTGCTGACCAACGCCGATGGGGTGCGTTTCCCGTTTACCTTCTTCCTCATCAATGATCCCAGCATCAACGCGGCCGCCTTCCTCGGCGGGCGAGTCAAGGTGCACACCGGCCTCTTCCTCTACGCCGACAGCGAGAGTGAGCTGGCCTCGGTACTGGCCCACGAAATCACCCACGTGACCCAGCGCCATATCGCCCGTTATATGGAGGCGCAGGCGAGCAGCTCTGCAGTGACCCTGGCCGGTCTGGTGGGCTCCATCGCGCTGGCGGTGATCAACCCGACTGCCGGTATCGCCGCGCTGCAGACTACGCTGGGCCTCTCCATGCAGTCGGCCATCAACTACACCCGCGACAACGAATATGAAGCGGATCGCATCGGCATGAAGACCCTCTATGATGCCGGTTTCGACCCCATGGGGATGGCCAACTTCTTCCAGAAACTGGCTGCCGAATACCGTTACGCCAGCAAGCCGCCGGAAATGCTGCTCACTCACCCGCTGCCGGAGACCCGGATCAGCGAGGCCCGCGCTCGGGCGGGCAGCTATGGCCGCCGCGACTTGCCGCCCAGCCTCGACTTCTGGCTGGCCAAGGTGCGGATTCAGGTGCGTTTTGGTACAGATACCCCGCAGGGGCTGCTGAGCTACTTCGATACCCGGATCCAGAAGGGGGATTACCCGCTCAAGGATGCAGCCATCTATGGCAAGGCGCTGGCGCTGATCCAGCTCAAGCGCACCGACGAGGCTGATACCCTGATGCAGGAGCTGGCGGCCCGTCATCCGGAAGATCTCTTTATCGTCGATGCCCAGACTGACATCGATCTGGCCAAGGGGCGCAGTGCCCAGGCCATTGCGCGCCTCGAGAAGTTCCGCAGCCGGATGCCGGACAACGAAGTGGTGGTGGTCAATCTCGGCAACGCCTACCTCGAGAGCGGCAACTACAAGAAGTCCATCGCCATCCTTGACCCCTATGCCCGTGCCCACGAGGAGAACAATCTGGCCTGGAACCTGCTGGCTGATGCCTATCGCAAAGCGGGCAGAATGACCGAGCTGCATATGGCGCGGGCCGAGATGCTCTCGCTGCGCGGGGATTATCAGGCAGCCATCGACGAACTGATCGTGGCGCGCGGTACCACTAGCGACCGGATGACCCTGGCTCGTCTGGAGGCGCGCATCACCGAGCTGGAGCGGGCCAAGAAGGATCTCGACAGCCTCAAGGGCTAACGAAACCTATCAAACAAGGGCGCACTATAGTGCGCCCTTGTTGTTTATGGCGGTGGCGTTGATGTGGGGGACGGTGATAGCAGCGATGGGCTAGTGACTCAGGCTGCTGGCGGTCGCCTTGAGCATCTCGATCTGCTGCTGGTCGAGCTCGCCGACCAGCGTCTGCTTGAGCTTGCCCTCGCTATCGAGCAGATAGCTGGTGGGCAGGCCGCTTGGGCGCGGGAAGGGAAGCCTGGCATCTTCATTGGCAATAAGGAGCGGCACCTTGATGTGGTACTGCGCGGCCAGCTTGCCCAGCTCTGCCGGGGTGGTCGGGTCGTAGTTGATGGCCACCACTGTGATCTGGCCCTCCGCTGCCAGCCGGTTGAGGTGCGGCATCTCCCGCAGGCAGGGGGCGCACCAGGGGGCGAAGTAGTTGATCAAGAGCGGCTTGCCGGCAAAATGATGCAAGCTGACCGACTGCCCTGTGGCATCGGTAAATTCGGGGGCGGGCGTGCAGGCGCCCAGCATGCCAGCCACAATCAGCCAACAAATTCGTTTCAATTCCTTTCCACTGCCGCTTACCCTGACCATCACTTTCCCCTACAATAGCGCCGTTTCTAGTCCCATCTTGCGATTAATCAGGGAGTTACCATGAGCGAGACCCAAATCTACCACAATCCGCGCTGCTCCAAGAGTCGCGAAACCCTGGCTCTGCTGGAACAGCACGGGATCGCCCCTGATGTGGTGCTCTATCTGGAGCAGGCCCCGAGCGAAGATGAGATCCGCAACCTGCTCTCTCTGCTCGGTTTTAGCGATCCCCGCCAGCTGATGCGCACCAAGGAGGACCTCTACAAGGAGCTGGGATTGGCCGATGTCAGCGGTGATGCCCTTATTCGCGCCATGCACCAGCATCCCAAGCTGATCGAGCGCCCAATTGTCATCAAGAATGGTCAGGCCCGCATTGGTCGGCCGCCGGAGCAGGTGCTGGAGATCCTCAAGTGAGCACCCGCTTCGCACGTTGGCTGACTCTGGTCGGCTTCTTCGGTCTGCTGTGTTGGGTCATCCTCTGGCATCTGTGGCTGTCGCCCCATCCGGACCTCAACCCCTGGCTGCTGCCGGTGATCTGGACGGTGCCGCTGCTCTTCCCCCTCAAGGGGATAGTGCAGGGCAACCCCTACACCCACGCCTGGGGCAACTTCGTGTTGATGCCCTACTTCCTCCATGCCCTCACCCTGATCACCACGGATGAGGGGGAGCGGTGGCTGGCGGTGGTGGAGCTGGTCTTCACCACTCTCGCCTTTGTCGGCACCATCTATTACGCCCGACTGCGTGGTCGGGAACTGGGCTTAAGCATTCGCAAAAAGAAAGACGAAGCCAACTGATGACAAATGCCCCGCAAGGGGCTTTTTTTTATGGGGAAGCTGCTTTATCCAGAGGGATCACTGTGCCCCTTGGGCTGCCCGATATTGGGCCAGCTGCTGCTGGCTAAAGTCCATCAGCTGGGGATAGAAGCGCAGAAATCCCGCCTCGCATGTTTGCCACTGCGACTCATCGAGGGTCAGCAGCGCCTCTCCCAGTTGTACCGGGCGGCGCAGTCGGCGACCAATACCATTGAGGGCCTGCGCCAGCCCCTCCTTGCGCTGATAGGAGGCGATCCAGTTCTGCTCGGCCATCCGTTTGAGGGGAAGTGGCAGTCCGTCCGGCAGGCGTGGGTGATCCGCCAATAGCTGCTCATAACTGCGTTGCAGGAAGCGGGGTAGGGGCTCGGTACTGAACAGCTCCCAGTGCAGGCTCAGCCAATGGTCGTAGATCATATCCACCACTATGCCGCCAAAGCGGCGCCAGGGGGCCTCGAAACTGGCGACGGTCGCCTTGTGCTCGGGGTGGCTGTCGGTGAAAGCGTCAATTTTGCGGTGCAGCCAGATCCCCTCATCGAAGTGGGCGGCAAGCCCCGTGGGCAGCGTGCCTTTGACAAAATCACCGAGCAGGTTGCCGGTGAGGGAGCTTCGGGTGTGGGCAGCCAGATGGAGATGGGCCAGAAAATTCATCGGTCGCTGTGGGTCTGTTATGGGATGGCAAGGTGCTTCGAGCCTAACGGATCCCGCCGGCCTTGACCATGATCGGGATTTTGCTACTGCCCGGCGGCTGCCTCTTGCCGGGCAAAATTCGGGCATGCTAAGGTGATGCCATCTTTGTCACAGGACGCGACAAACCACCATGATGCGCAAAGCCAGAGGCTTTTTTCTGGCCTTCTACTTCAAGCCTTTCTATCTCTCCGAGTGGTTCGACGAATAGAGCGAACCTCTGGAGCAGTTCACTGACGCCCGCTTGGGCGTGATCTCGCTCATCCAGATTTTGCCGCTTTTGGTCATCGCATGCATTCGCCTGCGGTGCCTTGTCCGCGCCTGTGCGCTTTTTATGTAATGGAGTACACATGATGAAGATCAGACTGACCCTCTCAGCCCTGTTTGTTGCCAGCCTGCTGGCCACCCCCGCTATGGCCAAGGAGTGGAAAACCGTGCGTTTCGGGGTGGAGGGGGCCTACCCGCCCTTCTCCTGGACCGATGCGTCGGGCGAGATCAAGGGATTTGATATTGATCTCGCCAACGCCCTGTGTCAGCAGATGGCGGTCAAGTGCGAGCTGGTGGCGCAGGATTGGGACGGCATGATCCCGGCCCTGCTGTCGCGCAAATACGATGCCATCATCGCCGCCATGTCGATCACCGACGAGCGGCGCCAGAAGGTCGATTTCACCGAAAAATATGCCCATATTCCCAATCGCTTTGTGGCGGCCAAGGGGACCGAGCTGACGTTGACCCCGGAAGGCATGGCGGGCAAGCGCATCGGGGTGCAGCGTGCTACCACCCACGACAAGTACCTGACCGACAATTTTGGCTCGAATGTCACCATAGTCCGCTACGGCAATGCCGATGAGGCCTATCTCGATCTGAAGGCGGGTCGGGTGCTGGCCCTGTTGGCCGATGCCTCTGCCATCGAGCAGGGGCTGCTTGGCAAAGAGGGGGGCGACAAGTTCGACTATGTGGGGCCCGCCCTGACCGATCGCCAGTGGTTTGGTGATGGTATGGGGATCGCCGTGCGCAAGAGCGATAAGGAGCTCAAGGGCAAGCTGGACGAGGCGATCAAGGCACTGCGTGCCAACGGCACCTATCAGCAGATCAACCAGAAGTACTTCAAGTACGATATATATGGTGGTTGACGGGAGGAGGCAGCTTGCTCCCTCTCTTTTCATTGGGCAAGCGACAATCGTGCAAGGAGGATCGCCATGTTGACCCTGATCGAGGGGGCCGAGATCTTCAGCCCCACCCACCTTGGCCAGCAGGATCTGCTGGTGGCCGATGGCCGTATCGCCTGGATGGGCAAGGGGTTGACGGTGCCCACAAACTGGCCGCTGCACAGGGTCGATGGTCGAGGCCGCTATCTGGTACCCGGGTTGGTGGATCCGCTGGCCCATATCACCGGCGGTGGCGGTGAGGGGGGCTTTGCTTTTCGCACCCCTGAGCTGGCGGCGAGCGAGGCGCTCAAGGCCGGCGTCACCACCCTGGTGGCGGCGCTTGGCACCGACAGCCTGACCCGCACTCCCGTGCAGGTGCTCGGCAAGGTGCGCGAGTTTCGCGCCGCCGGAGTGAGCGCTTTTATGTATACCGGCTCCTACCATCTGCCGATCAAGACCCTGACCGGCACGGTGGAGTCGGACATCATCCTGATCCCCGAGGTATTGGGGGTGGGGGAGGTGGCCATCAGTGACCACAGATCCAGCG
Source organism: Aeromonas sp. 600724 (assembly GCF_049175135.1). NCBI lineage: Bacteria > Pseudomonadati > Pseudomonadota > Gammaproteobacteria > Aeromonadales > Aeromonadaceae > Aeromonas > Aeromonas sp. 600724. The sequence continues at coordinate 42,278 of NZ_JAAKUM010000015.1, forward strand.
CGCCGACCCACGATGAGCTGGCCAGGCTTGCCAGCGAGGCGCGAGTAGCCGGGCTGCTTGCGGGCAAGAGCGGGATCAGCTTCTTCCATGTCGGGGATGGCAAGGGGGCATTGGCCCCCCTGCGGGCCCTGCGCGATGAGACTGACATTCCGCTGCGCCAGCTCTATCCCACTCACTGCAACCGCAACCCCTGGCTCTTTGCCGAGGCCATCGAGTGGGGCAAGGCGGGAGGTTGGGTCGACCTCACCACCTCGAGCTTTCCCGATCTGCTGGAGGATGGCGAGCGGCTTGCCGCCGATGCGTTTCTCGAGCTGCTGGCCGCCAATGTGCCTGCCGATCGCATCACCTTCAGCTCGGATGCCAACGCCAGCCTGCCGCGCTTTGATGGCGAAGGGCGGCTAATCGAGATGCGCTGCGGCCAGATTGCCAGCCTGTGGCAGCAGTGCGTGCGCGCGACCCGGCTCGGTGTCTCGCTGGAGAGGGCGTTGGCCGTGGTGACGAGCAATCCGGCGCAGGCGCTGGGGCTTGGCAGCAAGGGGCGTATCGGGGTCGGGCAGGATGCGGATCTGCTGCTGGTGCACGACCGGACGTTTGCTATCGAACGGGTGATGAGTGGCGGCCAGTGGCGCGAATAAGGCTGCGGGTAATATCGTAGTCAGTGCGAGTGCGTGGTTGCTCCAAACAGCCAAAGCCCGACAACAAGGTCGGGCTTTTTGATCTGCAATGTGGAAATCAGGCTTAGATCGCCAGAAACCCGAGGATCAGGATGGGGCCGAGCAGGCTCAGGATAAAGCCGGAGACAATGGCCACCGGCACCACCTGAATGCCCCCTGATTTCTGGATGACCGGCAGGGTGAAGTCCAGCGCCGTGGCGCCGCCGTAACCGATGGCTGCCGAGGGGTGGCGTCGCATCAGGACCGGGATGATCAGAATGGCGATAAGCTCGCGCCCAAGATCGTTGATAAAGGCAGCAGAACCGAGCACCGGCCCCAGTTTGTCGGCTACCAGAATGCCGGAGAGCGAATACCAGCCGAAGCTCGAGCTCATCGCCAGACCATGGGCAAAGGGCATGCCCAGCAATTGGGCCGCCAGCAGGCTGCCAAGCCAGCTGCTGAGGATGACGGTGGCGGCTATCTTCATCCCCCAGGGGTTGAGCAGGATCTGGCGCAGCCGCATGCCGGAGTTGCGCATCTGCACCCCGATGAGAAACAGCAGCAGCATCAGGGCCCACTCGCTCCACTTGTCGATGGGCAGTGCGCGCAGATCCACCAGCAGCCCGAGCAGCACACCGCCGAGCACCACAAAGCAGAGCTGCAGGGATTCCCACAGCAGGTGTAGCTTGCCCGGCATCTTTGCATCGTTCGCCTCGTGGGTCGGCGGCGTGCGCTTGTCGAGCCACCAGAGGGCCAACAGGTTGCAGAGCGTGATCGCGGTCAGCATCACCCCGGCGACCTTGAAGATCACCGCCAGATTGCTGCCCAGGTTCTCCACATAGGCAAGCCCGAGCCCCATCAGAAACAGAATGAGGTAGACCATCTTGCCCAGACTCTGGTTGACCAGCTTGATCAGCCGGGCAGAGGAGAGGGGGATCAGATAGCCGATTGCCAGTGGCAACAGGATCAGCAACACATTGAGCAGCATCGAGGCCTCGATCACAAAAACTGATAAAAACACCACCTTATCATTACTTATTGGCTCTGTGTCACATATCTCTCGCTTTCATGGTCAAAAACAGCCCTTTTGGGGGCTAATTGTTACTTTTTTGCCACAACCTCTCTGTTTGATAAGGTTCTGTGCGAGCCCGAGTGCACCAATGAAATCAAGTTGATCCGATCTTGGGGTCTGATATTTCGCTCTGCAAGGGTCTGCATAAAGCCATTTTGGTGCCGGTTTGGCACACATCACGCTTTTCTCTTGCCACTGATATGATTGGGGTATAAAAAGGCGGTATCGGAACAGCCATTGAAACGGCTGTTTATGCAAACAAAGTGCTGAAAAATACGCAAAGAGCGAATAAAAATAGAGCGAATCCTCTGAAGACCCTCGTTCTGTATTGTTTTTTCACTATCCGGGTGATATTTTCGCTGAAGGTTGCCATCGGTTAACTTTTTGTTAAATGGACGATGGTTGAGTCACGCCCCTGCGGCGTCTAGGGACAGACAAGGTTGTAATGGATGAGCGACGTTGCCGCACTGGAAGTACGTGATCTGCACAAATATTTTGGCACCCACGAAGTGCTCAAGGGCATCGACATGACCGCCCACAAGGGGGATGTGATCTCCCTTATCGGCTCCTCCGGCTCGGGGAAGTCGACCTTTCTTCGCTGTATCAATCTGCTTGAAACCCCCTCATCCGGCACCGTCTCGCTCCATGGCGAGTTGATCCGGATGAAAACCAGCCGCGCCGGCGAGCGGTTGCCCGAGGATATGCGTCAGGTGGAGCGGATCCGCAGCCGACTGGCCATGGTGTTTCAAAGTTTCAATCTCTGGTCACACATGACCATCATGCAGAACATCATCGAAGTGCCGATCCAGGTGCTCAAGGTGCCTCGCGCCGAAGCACTGGCCAAGGCAGAGCAACTGCTCAACCGGGTTGGACTCTGGGAGCGGCGCGACTACTATCCCGGTCACCTCTCCGGTGGTCAGCAGCAGCGGGCCGCCATTGCCCGTGCGCTGGCGGTAGAGCCCGAGGTGATGCTGTTTGACGAACCCACCTCGGCGCTGGATCCCGAGCTGGTGGGAGAAGTACTTGGCCTGATGCGCGAGCTGGCCGAAGAGGGACGCACCATGCTGGTGGTGACCCACGAGATGTCGTTTGCCCGGGATGTATCGAACAAGGTGATGTTTTTGCATCAGGGGCGGGTGGAAGAGGAGGGCAACCCCAAGGAGATTTTCGCCCATCCCAAATCCGAGCGGTTCAAGCAATTCATCTCCTCCATCTACTGATGGCGGGATGCCTGGTTACCCAATCAACTGTTTTATCAAGGAGAGATACATGAACAAGCTGATGCTGGCGACAGCCGTAGTCACTGCCCTCGCGTCCGGTAGCCTGATGGCCAAGGAGTGGAAAGAGGTCCGGATCGGGGTTGAGGGTGCCTATCCCCCCTTCTCCTGGACCGAGCCCAGTGGCGAGGTGAAAGGCTTTGATATCGACATCGCCAACGCCCTGTGCGAAGAGATGAAAGTGAAGTGCACCCTGGTCAAGCAGGACTGGGACGGCATCATTCCGGCGCTGCTGTCACGCAAGTTTGACGCCATTATCGCCACCATGGACATCACAGAAGAGCGCAAGAAGAAGGTGGACTTCACCCAGAAGTACCAGCACATTCCGGCCCGCTTTGCCGCCAAGAAGGGCACTGATGTGCAGCTCGACAAAGCCTTTATGGAAGGCAAGTCCGTCGCGGTGCAGCGTGCGACCTCCATGGATACCTTTATTACCGACAACTTCCCCAACGCCACCATCAAGCGTTACGGTACGGCCGATGAAGCCTATCTCGATCTGAAATCCGGTCGTGTGGACTATGTGCTGGCCGACTCTGCCGCCATCACCGACGGTCTGCTGAAGAAAGAGGGGGGTGATGCCTTTGAATTCGTCGGCCCTAAACTGACCGATCCCAAGTGGTTTGGCGAGGGTGCCGGTATTGCGGTGCGCAAGGCTGACAAGGATCTGAAAGAGAAATTCAACGCCGCCATTCTGGCGCTGCGTGCCAACGGCAAGTACAAGGAAATCAACGACAAGTACTTCGAGTTCGACGTTTACGGAGAGTAAAACAAAGAGACGTTTACGGCGAGTAAGTCCAAAAACGTCTACGGCAAGTAACGACAGGTTGATCCCGTCAGTAGTCATCGGGCCCGTCACCTCCCTGAGGGAGTTTACGGGCCCGCATTGATTGCAATGGAGCTGCACATATTTCATTCGGACTGCTATGGAGCCTTCTGGTTAGCAGGTGCGTGAAGATTCAGTGGCGATGGAGCTGCATATGTTTGATTTGAAAGGATACGAAGCCTCGCTGCTGGAGGGCGCCTGGGTCACCCTGGAAGTGGCGCTGGCCTCCCTGCTGCTGGCGTTGCTGCTGGGGATGCTGGGGGCGCTGGCCAAACTCTCTCCCTACAAGTGGGCCAGGGCCATCGCCACCGGCTACACCACCATCATTCGCGGCATCCCCGATCTGGTGCTGATGATGCTGCTCTTCTTTGGCGGCCAGGTGCTGATCAACGGTATCTGCACCTGGGTCAACGAGACTTACAACAGCTGGTTACTGGAGAGTAATCCCAATCAGGAGTGGGTCTCCCTGCTTCCGGACTATATCGACATCAGCCCCTTTGTGGCCGGTGTCGCGACCATAGGCTTTATCTTCGGCGCCTACATGACCGAGACCTTTCGCGGCGCCATTCTGGCGGTGGACAAAGGTGAGCTGGAGGCCGCACGGGCCTTTGGCATGCGGGCAACCCAGGTGTTTGTGCGGATCCTCTTCCCCCAGATGATGCGCCACGCTCTGCCGGGGTTTGGCAACAACTGGCTGGTGCTGCTGAAAACCACCGCGCTGGTCTCCATCATCGGCCTCGATGACATGGTGCGCAAAGCCTCGCTAGCGGCGGGCTCGACCCAGCAACCCTTCACCTTCTACATGGCGGTGGCGTTAATTTTCCTGATCTTCACCGCAGTCTCCACCTCGGCGCTCAAGTGGGCCGAGCGTCACTATGCCATCAAGACGAGGTAAGCCATGGATTTCTCAATCATTCTCAAAGAGTGGCCCACCTACTGGGAGGGGCTCTATACCACCGTCTGGCTGGTGGCCCTCTCTCTGATCCTTGGGTTGATGCTGGCGGTGCCCATGGGCATCCTGCGCAACAGCCGCAACTGGCTGATCAAGGGGCCGATCTGGGCCTATATCTACTTCTTTCGCGGCACCCCGCTGCTGGTGCAGCTCTTTATCATCTACTACGGCGCCGCCCAGTGGGAGTGGCTGAAGAACAGTGCCGCCTGGTCGCTCTTCTCCGAAGCCTGGTTCTGTGCGCTGCTGGCCTTCACCCTCAATACCGCCGCCTATACCGCCGAGATTGTGCGCGGGGCGGTACACAATATGCCGCGCGGCCAGATTGAGGCCGCCAACGCCTTTGGCATGACCCGCTGGCAGACCCTGACCCGGATCATTTTGCCCAACTCGTTTCGTCGGGCACTGCCGGCTTACAGCAACGAGGTGATTTTCATGCTGCAAGGCTCAGCGGTGGCGGGCATCATCACCATCGTCGATCTGACCGGCGCGGCGCGGATCATCAACTCCCGCTACTACAGTCCGTTCGAGGCGTTTTTGACCGCAGGGCTGCTCTATATGCTGCTCACCTTTGTCATCGTCTGGCTGTTCAAGAAGTGGGAAGCGCGCTGGCACGCTCACCTGCGTCCGCGCAATGTGTAAGGGTTGAGCTGCCAAGATGAGCGAAAATGGCTCCACCTGTTGCAGGCGGAGCCATTTTTTATCTTTATCCTCTGCCCGCCCGGTTTGCTAAATAGTGCCCGAGCAGGGAGAATGCAGCACTCCCGAGCGCAGTCAGTCGTTGGCTGCGTGCTTTATCCCCCAGTTCCCGAGGTTTTATGTACCGGATATTTTTTGAGCATCCCGCTTTCCTGGTTATCGACAAGCAGCCCGGCATCGGCATGCATGACGAGAAGGACGACTGGGAGTCGGTCAATCCGGGACTGGTCAATCGCGTGAAGGCCGATACAGGGCTCACCCTCTATCCGGTACACCGGCTCGACAAGATGACCTCCGGTCTGGTGCTGCTGGCCCGCACCACGGAGGCGAATCGCGAGCTGAGCATGGCCTTTGCGGCCCGTGAGGTTAGCAAGCAGTATCTGGCGCTCTCCGATCGCAAACCCAAGAAGAAGCAGGGTTGGGTGAAGGGGGATATGCAAAAGGGGCGCGGCGGCAGCTGGATGCTGGCGCGCACGCTGGATAATCCTGCTATCAGCTGGTTCGATTCACTGTCGGTGCGCGAGGGGGTGCGGCTCTATCGCATCAAGCCGCAGACCGGCAAGACCCACCAGATCCGGGTTGCCCTCAAAAGCATCGGCGCCCCCATTCTCGGGGATGAGCGCTATGGCGGTACATCAGCCGATCGTGGCTATCTGCATGCCTGGCAGCTCAGCTTTACCCTGGCGGGCGAGCCCTTCGACTTTGTCTGCCCGCCCACGCAGGGGGCCGAGTTTGTCACCCCCGAGCTGACCGCGGCGATTGCCGCTCTTGCACCTTGAGGCTCCCATGATAAGCCGCTCGCCAGCTGAACCAGTGGTGCCGAAAGAGAGTGGGGGGAATCGAGAGTGCGGGGGGGCTGCGCGCTGGATCTTGGCCGACTTTGACGACACCCTGGCCCCCGGCGACAGCCACGCCGGTCTGCTGCGCTATATCCTGCGCCGCCGGATCTGGCCGCTGTTGCTGTTGCCAGTGATTGCGCTGGGTGGCTTGGTCTATCTTCTTCCCAGCCAGCGGCGGCGCGGTATCTCCCTTATCTGGTGGGCCATCACGTTGGGGCTTTCCCCTTTGGACTGGCGCAAGCTGGTGCGTGCCTATTGCCGCACCAGGCCTGGGCTGTATCGTCAGGCTCGCGAATTGCTGCAAAGCGAGGGGGCGCGCTGCTGGGTGATCTCCGCCAGCCCCTGCGCGCTGGTGCGAGCCCAGCTCTATCAGCAACTGCCCGGCCAGTTGCCCCACCGGATCATTGGCTCGCAGATGCACTACCGTTTTGGCGGCCTGATGCCCCGCTTCTATTGCCACGGACAGCACAAGCTGCTGCCAGAGATTTGCGCCCTCGATGCCGAGCTGGCCTTGAGCGACAGCCTGCACGATCTGCCACTGCTGGGGTTGGGGGAAGAGGCGTGGCTGATCAATCCAACGCCTGTGCGACTGCAAAAGGCCCGGGCCTGCTTGCCCCATCTGATGGTCAAAAACTGGCAACTGTAAGCCAAAGCTGACAGCCATACTGATCGTCACCGTTTGATCCGCAGGGCTGCCGCTTGAATGTCACATTCTATTTACATCTTTTGCTGCCAGCTGCGAAAAACTATCTGCAACCCGCCTCTTCTCTTCCTGCTACGCCCTGCTTCTAATGAAACAAGTTGTTAACACTTGCCGCGCCGCTGGGTGCTGCAATCCGTTTTAACCGAATCAAGAGCAAGGAGCGCCCGATGAATGCCACCTCTTCCGCCACCCACACCATCAATCCGTTAGGCACTGACGGTTTCGAGTTTGTCGAGTACACGGCCCCCGATGCCAAGGGGATTGCCGCTCTCAAGAGCCTGTTCGTTTCGCTCGGGTTTGCCGAGGTCGCCAAGCACAAACACAAACAGTGCTGGCTCTACCGGCAGGGGGATATCAACTTTGTGGTCAATGCCGAGCCCCACTCCCAGGCGGAGCAGTTTGCCAGCCTGCACGGACCGAGCGTTTGCGGCATGGCATTTCGGGTGAGCGATGCGGGTAAAGCCCAGCAGTACGCCATCGCCAAGGGGGCCAAGCCCTTTGTCGGCAAGATTGGCCCGATGGAGCTCAATATTCCCGCCATCTACGGTATCGGCGAGAGCACTCTCTCCTTTGTTGACCGTTATGGCGACAAGGGCTCCATCTATGACGTGGATTTTGTCTTCTACCCCGACTGGCAGGCCCGGATGGCAGAGGTGGATGCCGGTCTTATGGAGATCGATCACCTGACCCACAACGTCCATCGCGGCAATATGGATGTCTGGTCCAACTTCTACGAGCGGATCGGCAACTTCCGCGAAATTCGCTACTTCGATATCGAGGGCAAGCTGACCGGGTTGCATTCACGCGCCATGACCGCCCCCTGCGGCAAGATCCGCATCCCCATCAACGAGTCGGCGGATGACAAGTCCCAGATTGAGGAGTACCTGCGCCAGTACAAGGGGGAGGGGATCCAGCACATCGCCATGGCCTCCAGCGATATCTACCACACCATCCGCACCCTGCGCAGCCGCGGTACCGGTTTTATGCCGACCCCGGATACCTACTACGAGAAGGTGAACAACCGGGTCGAGGGGCATCAGGAGGATCTGGCGGCCCTCAAAGAGCTGCGCATCCTCATCGACGGCTCCCCCACCAAGGATGGCATCCTGCTGCAGATTTTCACCGATACCGTGATTGGCCCGGTCTTCTTCGAGATCATCCAGCGCAAGGGTAACGAAGGGTTTGGCGAGGGCAATTTCAAGGCGCTGTTTGAATCGATCGAGCTGGACCAGATCCGCCGTGGTGTGCTGGATGGCGCCGAGGATAAGAAGGGTGCCCGCAAAGAGGGAGCGAGCGATGCGTAACTGGATTAACTTTCCCCACCGGGAGGGAACCCACTCCCGGCAGGCCCATGCCGACCTGCCGGAACAGGCTATCTATGAGCGCGAGCTGGGGCGCAGCGGCTTTTTCGGCCCCGCCACCCACATGCACCACAAGCATGCCCCCACCGACTGGAGCAGTTGGGAGGGACCGCTGCGACCACGGCTGTTTGACTTGAATGCCCTCCAGGAAGAGGTGAGCTCACTCTCTCCCTGGGTGGCTCCCGACATTCTCAGCAACCCCCATTGCCGCTACCGGATATGGCGGCTCTCCGAGGCGATGCCGTTTCTGGTGCGCAACGCCGACGGTGACGAACTGCTCTTTATCCACGAGGGGGGCGGCGAGTTCTTCTGCGACTACGGCCACCTGACTCTGCGGGACGGCGACTATGTGGTGATCCCCCGTGGCACCATGTGGCGCATCGAGCCGACGGCGCCCCTGTTCATCCTGATGATCGAGGCGACCAACGACAGCTATCAGCTACCGGACAAGGGGCTGGTGGGCAATCACGCCATCTTCGACCCGGCGGCGCTGGATGTGCCCGCCATCAACGAGCGCTTTTTGGCCCAGCAGGATGAGAATCCCTGGTCGCTGCAGGTGAAGCGCCACGATCAGGTGTCGGTCATCACCTGGCCCTTCAACCCGCTGGATGCGCAAGGGTGGCACGGCGACTTGTGCGTGGTGCGCCTCAACTGGCGGGATATCCGCCCGCTGATGAGCCACCGCTACCATCTGCCGCCATCGGCTCATTCGACCTTTGTGGCGAGCCGCTTCGTGATTTGCACCTTTGTGCCGCGCCCCATCGAGAGTGACCCCGGCGCCCTCAAGGTGCCCTTCTATCACAGCAACGATGATTACGACGAGGTGCTCTTTTACCACGCCGGGGATTTCTTTAGCCGGGACAATATCGAGCGGGGCATGGTCACCTTCCATCCCGCCGGTTTCACCCACGGCCCCCATCCCAAGGCGTTTGCGGCAGGGCAGGCCTATGCCAAGAAGTTCACCGACGAGGTGGCGGTGATGCTCGATACCCGCGATGCGCTGAACGTCGGCAGTCTGTGCGAAGGGATCGAGAACACCCGGTATGTCTCCAGCTGGCAGCGCCCGGACGCTGCTGCCGGCAAATAAGGAATCGCTTATGAAATTGGCAACATTGAACAATGGCAAGCGCGATGGCGCTTTGGTGGTGGTGAGCCGGGATCTGACCCGTGCGGTACGGGTGAGCGAGATTGCTCCCACCCTGCAGGCCGCCCTCGATGAGTGGGCCGAGGTTGCCCCCAGGCTGGAGGTTGTCTATCAGCAGCTTAACGAGGGCCGTGTGGCCGAGACGTTCCCCTTTGACGAAGCGTCTTGTCTCTCTCCGCTGCCGCGTGCCTATCAGTGGGCCGATGGCAGCGCCTACGTCAACCACGTGGAGCTGGTGCGCAAGGCGCGCGGCGCCGAGATGCCGGAAAGCTTCTGGCACGATCCGTTGATGTATCAGGGGGGCTCCGACAGCTTTCTCGCCCCCCGTAGCCCCATCGTGATGGGTTCTGAGGAGTGGGGGATCGATTTCGAGTCGGAGGTAGCCATCATCACCGACGACGTGCCGATGGGAGTAAGCCCGCAGGGGGCCGCCAGTCACGTCAAGCTGCTGATGCTGGTCAATGATGTGAGCCTGCGCAACCTGATCCCGGGGGAGCTGGCCAAGGGCTTTGGCTTCTTCCAGTCCAAGCCGTCCAGCGCCTTTTCGCCGGTGGCCATCACGCCGGATGAGCTGGGCGATGACTGGCGCGATGGCAAAGTGCATTTGCCGCTTCTGACCCACCTCAACGGTGCCCTGTTTGGTGCGCCCGAAGCTGGAGTGGACATGACCTTCAACTTCTTCGAGCTGATTGCCCATGCGGCCAAGACCCGGCCCCTTGGTGCGGGTTGCATCATCGGCTCCGGCACCGTCTCCAACTACGATCGCAGCGCCGGCTCATCCTGCATTGCCGAGCGCCGCATGCTGGAAATTCTTGATTGTGATCAAGCTATAACCCCCTATTTGCAGTTTGGTGATAGAGTGTCGATCGCGATGGAGGATCGCTCTGGCCAAAACCTGTTTGGCACCATCTCTCAACAGGTGGTGCCAGCGAGCGGTCAGGGAGGTTGATGGCCAGCGCCGGTTGGCGGCAAGGATATTCGGGATATGTCCGGATCACGACGAGCCCTCAACCGGTGCCGGATACACAAGGAGGCAGGTGGCGAGCACCTGCCGGGCTTCGGGCCCAGATAAGATGCAGGGACAGATTATGTTGCAGTTGTTTGGCTATTGGCGTTCGTCGGCAAGTTTTCGGGTGCGGATCGTGTTGCAGCTCAAGGGGCTCGCCTACGAGCAGCATCCCATCAATTTGCGGCAAGGCGAGCAGAGCGAGAAGGCCTATCGCCGGATCAACCCGCAAGGGCTGGTGCCGTTTCTGGTGGATGGCGATGTGCAGATCGGTCAGTCGGTCGCCATCATGGAGTACCTTGACGAGACCTATCCCGCCTACTCCCTGATGCCCTCTTCCCCCGACGCGCGGGCCCGGGTGCGCCAGATCGTCAACATGATCGCCTGCGATATCCACCCGCTCAACAATCTGCGGGTGCTCAACTATCTGGAAGAGCACTTCAGGGCCAACAACGAGCAGGAGGCTTGCTGGTATCGCCACTGGATTGACGAGACCTTCACCGCCCTCGAACAGCTGTTGATGACCACCGCCGGTGTCTACTGCGTCGGCAACGAAGTGACCCTGGCCGACTGCATGCTGGTGCCCCAGGTCTACAACGCCCGCCGCTACGACATGACCCTGGACGATTACCCCACTATCCGCCGCATCGTCGCCAACTGCGAACAGTTGCAAGCCTTTATCAAGGCCGCCCCCGCAAACCAGCCGGATGCGCAGTGACCTACTGACTTGAATCGCGGGATGGCGTCAGCACGCCATCCCGCGCGTTATATCTCCTCATCTCTTTATTTCCCTTCTGTATGCGCCTTGCGTGCCTTGTGTTGACGGCTGAATGTCGCCAAGGATCCTGCACTTGTCACACTTATCAACATTTTGCATCGATTGAGTCTTTATTGTTGGTGTTTTGGGCTGTCAGTCACACTCAAGTCAGTTGATTGGGCCTAGTATCGCCACGCCAGCGGGACAGCGGAAAGCAGAAATGCGCACAGGTCGCCTATCAGGGGGCCTTGGCTACCTCCTTGGTTTCCATGGTTTATTCGCACTGCTCTTTTTCGTGTTTACGGTTTGATGGCCCGCACTGTCCGGCCCGTGTCACCGCGCAGATCCCTTGTGACAGCGGCAGGTTGACTGGCGCGCCACCGCTTATTTGCAACCACTCTGTGCAACAAGGAGATCTCATGTATTCCTTCAAAAAGTGCGTCGTCGCACTCTCCATCAACCTTGCTCTCTTCTCGTCGGCGTTCGCCTGTACCACCTTGCTGGTCGGTAGTGAAGCCAGCGCCGATGGCTCCATGATGGTGGCCCGCAGCGCCGACAGCGATGCCCTGAAAGCCCAGCATTTCGTAATCCATCCGGCCAAGCAGGGGCAGAGCGGTATGCACAGCTCCAAGGCTCACAATGGCGCCAATGATTTCAGCTACCCCTTGCCGAAAAACTCCCTGCGCTATACCACGGTACCGAACTGGAAGACCCAGCTGCATGGCGCCACCGGGTTCAATGAGAAGGGGGTAGGGGTGAGCGGCACCGAGTCCATTTTTGCCTCACCCGAAGCGCTCGCCTTTGACCCCTATGTGGAAGATAAGGGGATCACCGAGGATGACATTCCCGATGTGTTGCTCTCCCGGTCCACATCGGCCCGCGAGGCAATCGCCTTGCTTGGTAACATCATCGAGACCATTGGTGCTGGGGAGGGATTTGGCGTCGCCGTGGTGGATGATAACGAGCTCTGGTATCTGGAGACCGCCACCGGCCACCACTGGATGGCGCAGCGACTGCCGAAAAATCACTATTTCGCTACCGGCAATCAGGGCCGCTTGCAGCAGTACGATCCCGCCAGTGCCGATACGATGGGATCGAAGAATCTGATCGAATTTGCCACCGAGAAGGGGCTCTACCATCCGCAAAAGGATGGGGCGTTCAACTTCTCGAAAGCCTATACCCGCGATGACGAGCGGGACCGCACCTATAACGATCCGCGGGTCTGGACCATCCAGCAGATGTTCAACCCCTCGCTCAAGCAGGCGGTGGATGCCGGTCGTCAGTTCCCGGTCACCCTCGCCCCCGAGAAGAAGATGACGCTGGAGGAGGTCAAGGCGGTGCTGCGCAATCACTATGACGGCACCGAGCACGATCCCTACAGCAAGGGGTTGAACGGTCAGGAGCCGTGGCGCCCCGTCAGTGTGTTCCGCACTTACGAGTCTCACGTGATGCAGGTTCGCCCCTGGATGCCGCGTGAGGTGGGGGAGGTGACCTATCTGGGCCTCGGCATGGCGGATCTGACCGCCTTCGTTCCCTACTACAGCGGTCTGGAAGCCTATCCGGCGCACTATGCCATGGGCAGTGACAAGGCCGACAGCGACTCCATCTACTGGAAATATCGCAAACTGCAGACCCTGGTGATGACCGATTACCCCAAATTGGCCCCCATAGTGAAGCAGGCGTACCAGAGCTGGGAGGCGAAGATCGCCAAAGAGCAGAAAGAGATGGAAGCCAGCTACCTGAAAACGGTCAAAACCGACAAGGCCGCCGCCAACAGCATGCTCAACGACTTCAATTTGCGGGTGATGAAGGAGGCCGAAATGCTGACCGACGATCTCACCAACCAGATCTTCACGGTGCGCACCCAAGATATTCAGACCGATATTTTCTTCGCCAACAAAGCGAAAAAGGACTGATTGCACCCCATGATGTGGTGGGGCGGCAGAGCGTGTCGTCATCCATGTCTTGAGTATGGTGATCTTCTCACTGTCACCTTTGTTATCAGAAGACGACATAACGAAAAGCCTTCACGGGAGTGAAGGCTTTTTTGCAGAGTGTGTTCAGATGAGCACGACGAAGTCTGTCTGGCTAAAAACGGTACTCGATATGGAGGGTATGGCTGTCCAGCCCCGGGTTCTTGTCATACATATAGGCGTTGGACATGTGCTCATACTGATAGCCGATCAGCCAATTCTTGGTGATGGCGTAACCGAGGCCGATACCCAGAGCGAACTGCAAGGGACCGCCGTAATCCTTGTAGCCGTGGCCGCGGGTGCCAAATTGATACTGATCGAGCCAGACCATTTCGCCGGGGATCCAGGTCACCCAGTTACCCCATTGGCATTCGATACGGGCACCGCCTCCCAGTCTTGCTGTCTCTTCATCTTCTACCTTGAGGGTACCGCCACGCACTCCCAATCCAAATTGACAGGCCGAGTCTCCCCAGCGCCAGAACATGTGGTGAAACTTGGCATCGGCGATCTTGATGTCAAGCTTTTCATTGCTGAACGCCTTGCCCAGCTGCAGGGCAAGAATATTGTCATTGGCCACGGCCCCTGTGCTGGTCAGCAGTGAAACCAGCAGGCCAATCCTTGATAGAGTGTTAGCGTCCATGCCCCCTCCAATGTCGTTGAGACCCTGTGGTGCCGATTCAATCGGACACATATCAGGCATAGTCAACAGGCAATAACCCTGTCAATCACGGCCAGAAAAACTAAAAAAAACCATGTTGGCGAATAAATGGTCTATCGCTTTTATGTTCTCAATAACGGGGGAAAAACGGAGTCTGGCTGAACGTTATTTGAACAGTTTGTTATGTGTGATGTTAATGGCGGTCACTTTTCAGGCAATGGCTGAGTGGATTGATGGGGATATCAGAGAGGTTGCCGAACTCGAATAAAGTATTGCCAACCATATTTTAATTGAAAGTTCAATGGATGTGACTCACAAAAAATTAATTTCTTTTTGGAGGAGCGAGGGATAATTAAGAAATTTCTAAATTAATCTTGCTTGTCGTCAAAAATATTTACACCGTGCGAGTACATTTATTACCAATACTGCTTTGAGCGTAAATCTTTTAAAAACAGAGTCTTGTGTCCCTCCTTGTCGTGTGAAGAATGCAGGTGAGTTTTTTGAGTGTTGACCCAATTGTGGCTTATTGATAGCATTCGAAAAAAATGAGAATAAGTATGATATACGTCACATTGTGACGTTCTCATGCACGGGGTGGGTGCTTACATTGCAATCAATTTCTGTCTGCTTTTTGAGCTGACAGGCATCGTTATTTTCCCTCCTGTTTTAGTTTTACATCCATTTTGTCTGTTTTTTGTCCGGGAAGATGTCATTGCCGTGCGGTAGCTATGGCAAAAAAACAGTGTTTCGCATCAACATCGCTACATCTTTACAGCAATTGAGCAGCATTGCTCATTTTAGAGCTCATGCCTACTTCTGATGAGACTATTGCTGTTCTGTCTGAGATCCATCATATATCGTGTCTTGCTCGATTCACTCAGAACATTCTGAAATGTGTGCTGTAAATGGTAATTTTTTGAGCAAAGCCCTCTTGTTCAGACTGCCTGGTATCGCTTCGCAGTCTCGGCAGATTGTCTGTTGATGAGGAACTCAAAACCCGCTTTTGCAGTTGCAGGGCTGGGGATGAACAGCCACATGTCAGTTCGTTTTTTGGTCATGAAAGATAATGAGTCGATCGGCAATAGCGTTGCCAGACCATAAGGCGACCTGGCTTTAACAGATCAACACTTGACTCCATGGGAAATATTGACACATGAATTTTGCAACCCGGTTATTGGCCATATCGTTAGCCATACAAGTTGGTGGCTGTGCATATGAGCCAAAGCAGGTAGAAGCGTCTCGTCCTCTCGTCAACCCGTCAGTTGCTACTGAATTGTATGCCATGCCTCCCGATCTGCAGCAGGCGCTGAATACACTGCCACAAGGCGCTGCATTCAGTAGAAACAATGTTACCTATACCCTGGGGCAACGCTATGTTTCGGCTCTGGGTCTTGAGTGCGTTGAGTTGTTGTTTAACAGCATGCAAGGCCATTCGCAAAGGCGCGCGGCATGCAAGACTGAAGAACAATGGTATCTGATACCTCAACTGGAACAGACCTCTGTCAGCAACCTTCTTGCTGAGCAATAAAATGAAGGCACATGTTTTGAACAAAATGAAAATTTATCAGCTCGGCACACTTCTGTTTCTCATCAGTACATCCTGCGCAACCATGGCCATTGCCGCCCCGGATTTAGCGCAAGCAAATGGATCATCATTTGGTTACACCCTTTCAGGAAAGGCTGCTGAAAACACCGGCACCCAGCTTGGTGGTCAAGCAGCACTGAGTGGGCAGGCCAACACAAGTTCAACGACCGGGAGTTTTACCCAACAGAATCGTCAAGGGATGTTGTTACCCGGTGAGGCAGATGTACGTAAATTACTGCCCCTGGCAGAGGCTGGATTACCTCCTCCCTATGGCGCCAATCTGTTTGCCGGTGGCTATGAGACCGAACGCAGCGATGGCTTGAATGACAATTATCTGATAGCGCCAGGGGACAAGCTTAATATCTGGATCTGGGGTGCCGTCAATTTTTCAAATGTAGTGACGGTAGATAATCAGGGCAATATTTTCATCCCTGATGTCGGCCCGATAAATGTCAAGAATGTACCTGCCAGCCAGGTCAATAATCTGGTGACCAGCAGGATTGGCGATGTTTTTACAAATAATGTCAATATCTACGTCAACCTGCTGACAACAACTCCCGTGAGTGTGTTTGTCACTGGCCCGGTAATACGGCCAGGCCAGTATGCGGGTCAATCCTCTGACAGTGTGCTCTATTTTCTAAAGCGGGCTGGGGGGATCGACTCGGAGCGCGGCAGCTATCGTCAAATAAAGGTATTACGCCAGAACCAGGTCATCCAAAAAATCGATCTGTATGAATTCATGCAGCAGGGCAAAATGCCCAAGCTCTCTTTTAAAGATCAGGATGTCATCCTGGTAGAGCCACAGGGCCCGATGATAAATGTCGCGGGCAAGGTTCGTAATCCCTTCCGTTTCGAATTGACTCAGCGTAATACGCTAGGCTCGGAGCTGGTTAACTACGCACTGCCGCTTGCCAAGGTGAGTCATGTCGGGGTGATAGGTGACCGTCCAAGTGGTCCATTCTCCATCTATTTACCTTACAAGGATTTTGCCAGCCTCCAGCTTAAGGATGGTGACAAAGTCTTGTTCAATGATGACATGCATGCACAGGTTTATGATGTGCAGGTCGCAGGTAGCTATATGGGGCCCTCATATTTCACTGTGCGCAAGCAGACCAAGCTGCATGAGCTGCTCAACCATATTCCCATTGACCCACAGCTTGCCGATTACCAATCCATCTACCTGATGCGCAAGAGTGTCGCTGCGCGGCAAAAAGAGATGTTGGAAGAGTCGCTCAACCGGTTGGAGCGCAGTGTGTTTACTGCTCCTGCCAGCTCGGATGGTGAAGCGTCGATCCGTGCCAAAGAGGCAGAACTGGTGATGCGCTTTGTCGAAAAGGCCAGAAAAATCCAGCCTCTTGGCAAGGTGGTGGTCGCAGACAAGGGGATTGTTGCGAACATTCAGCTGGAACAGGGTGACCAGATTGTCATACCGAACAGAACGGACCTGATCCAGGTCGGTGGGGAAGTCTTGATGCCACAGGCTGTGGTCTATAACGCCAATGCGACTCTCGATGACTATGTGGCCTGGGCGGGTGGATTCACCGAGCGTGCGAATGACCAGCGGATTGCCGTGGTTCATGCAAACGGATTGGTGGAGTTTAAAGATAAGGGGAGTGTCCAGCCCGGTGATCAGATTTTGGTGTTGCCCAAGGTTGACAGCAAAACCATGCAATCGGTCAAGGATATTACCCAAATCATTTATCAGATCGCCGTGGCTGCTAACGTAGCAATTAACTAAGCCGCTTCTTGCTGTAAAAAAGCAGACTCGCCAATAGGCGAGTCTGCTATAGGTAAAGCGAACTAATGAATAAACCGATTCTTAATCAAACGCCGCGCACATCCCTGCAGGTGTTGCGAGATGTTGTCTTTGGCCTGCTTATTCGTGAGCTTAAAACCCGCTTTGGTAGTTACCGGCTCGGTTATGCCTGGGCTCTGCTTGAACCGCTTTTGATGATCGGTTTTTTTAGCCTTCTTTTTGGCTTGCGTAGCCATAGCGGTTTCGGCGGTGTATCTGCGCAAGTTTTTATTACGGCCGGTTATCTACCCTTCATGTTTTTCAATAAAGTCGTTAATCAGCTGAAGTTGTCTGTTAACGCTAATATGGGGTTGTTTTGTTACCGTCAGGTCACACCATTTTCAACCTTCATCGCTCGTTTTATGCTCGAAACCATGGTGGGCATGATTGTGGGAGTGATCTTGGTGCTAGGTCTGCTCTGGTTTGGCTTTGATGCCATCCCAGCAGATCCGCTTAAGGTCATCGTGGCTTATTTGCTGCTGATGGTATTTTCGTTTTCCCTCGGCGTTGTTTTTTGTGTGATCTGCAACCTGATGCAAGAGGCCGACAAGTTTCTCGGCCTGCTGATGATGCCATTGATGTTTATCTCTTGTGTCATGTTCCCGCTGGCCACTATTCCGACCCAATATCGGCACTGGTTTTTATGGAATCCGCTGGTGCATGCCATTGAGCTGATTCGCAGTGGCTGGATTGCCGGCTATAGCAGTCCATATGTTAGTTGGGAGTATCTGGCTGCTGTCACCTTGATACTGCTTACTTTCGCCATGAGTTGCTATCGGTTGAGCCATCGCCGCTTGATTGCCAGTTAAAGTGAAACCAGATGATCGTTCTTGATTCAGTTACCAAGTACTACCCGACCAAATTCGGTCGTAACTATGTGCTGCGCGATGTATCGCTCACCCTGCCTCGGGACCGCAATATCGGCATTCTGGGGGTCAACGGGGCGGGCAAATCGACCCTACTACGACTGCTCGGGGGCATGGATATGCCCAACCGAGGCAAGGTGAGCCGGCATTGCCGGGTCTCCTGGCCACTGGCATTGGGGGGCGGTTTTCAGGGCAGCATGACGGGGCGTGAAAATACCCGCTTTGTTTGCCGCATCCACGGGGTACGCGAGACAGCTGCCGTGGAAGAGTGGGTCAAGGAGTTCTCGGAAATCGGTCAGCATTTCGAGCTGCCAATCAAGGGATACTCCAGTGGTATGCGTTCCAAATTTTCCTTTGCGGTTAGCATGGCGTTTGATTTCGATATCTATCTGACTGACGAAATCACCTCGGTAGGGGATGCGCGTTTTAAGCAGAAGTGTATCGATGTATTTAACAAAAAGCGTGAAACGGCCAGTCTTATCATGGTGTCGCACGATATGAATAATCTGCGTCAGCAGTGTGATATGGGTATTTTATTACGAAATAGCCGATTGGAGGTATTTGACAATATCGACGATGCGATCCGTATTTATCAAAATCTATAATAAGCACAATTAAACATGACACAACCTATCAGAACAGAAAAGCCATCACGCTTCGTGCGGAAGCTTCGCAAACTTGGCAAAGAGCCGAAGCGTTTCTTCATTGATTCCAACGGTTATAAAATTGCCCACAGGTCCTGGCAACAGAGTCTGAAACTGGGCAGTTTTTTGTGGGTTGTAGCCTGCTTTACCATGGCATCGATCTATTTTGGCGGGATTGCTTCAGACCGTTATGTCAGCCGCAGCGGAATCATCATCAAGCAGGCCGACCAGATCAAAATGTTGCCCGATGCCCTGTCTATGTTGGGGCTGGGTGGTAACAATCATCAGGACGTATTGCTGGTACAAGACTATCTGCGCTCCTGGGATCTGCTGGCCAAGCTGGATCGCGAATTGGCGCTCAAAGCGCACTACCAAAGCCATGATGCCGACTTCTTCTCCCGTTTATCGGGGGAGGCAACCCGCGAAGAGTTTCTTGAATATTACCGTGATCACCTGACCTTGCGTCTTGATGAACTCTCCGGGGTATTAACTATCGAACTGCAGGCTTTTGATCCCGTCTATGGCCAGCAGGTAGTTAGCATGATGCTGAAAGAGGCGGAAGGTTTTATCAACAAGCTGGGCCACCAGGTCGCCATGGATCAGCTTGCGTTTGTCGAGCAAGAGGTTAACCGTTCCCATCAACGCTTGCAGGCAGAGAAAGCCAGGGTGCTGGCGTTTCAAAATAGCCATCAGCTAATCAGCCCGGAATCGACCAGCACTGCACGCCTTGGTGTGGTCAGTGAAATTGAAGCCGAGCTGGTGCGCCAGCAGGCAGAACTGAAGCAATTGCGCAGTTATATGAAAGAGAGCGCACCAGGGGTGGTATCGGTGCAAAGTCGTGTTGATGCGTTAAGCAAGCAACTGAAACAGGAAAAGGCGAAATTGACCACCAATGATGCCGGTGCTGGCACTCAGGTGGCACCTGAGGCAATGAACGAAATCACTGCCCAATATATGGATCTGAAAACCCAGGCCACTCTGGCTGCTGATCTCTACAAGACGGGCCTTATCAGTCTGGAGCAAGCCCGCGTTGAGGCATATCGCAAGCTGAAACACCTGCTGGTCGTGACGAAGCCAACCTTGGCGGAAGAAGCCGAATACCCACGCCGCTTGTATAACCTGGTCACAATTGGTGTTCTGCTTTGCCTCTTCTATGGCCTGATTGTTATGGGGCTGGCGACCTTGCGTGAACACCAGGATTGATAGGGTGATGCAAGATAGGTCAGATCTGTATTCTTGGCAGATGAGAATATCATCTGCCAAAGAGATAACGTTGAGGAATGAGGTCTGCCTGTCAGAATATAGCCAAGTGACTATTTCATAAGAATTTATTGTTTTTTTGATAAAAACCAGCATGCTGTTCATATTCCACGCTATGTAAATAATAGGTGGCTATGATTCTCACTTTATTATATATGTGGATCAATTTCTTTGGGCAATAATAAACGACCATGTATTGCTTTAGTGGCCGACCAGTTTACTACATTCAGTTTGGCTCCAGACGCAGATTTAATTCAAATAACACCGATAGACTGGCAATGGAAGTTAAGATTTTTCAAACCTGACTTTTTATTTGTCGAATCAGCCTGGCGTGGTTATAAGGATAGTTGGAAAGGGAAAATAGCCAGTTATGCCCATAGTTCCCCCAATAAACCAGAGCTGCGGAGGTTGCTGGAATTCTGCCACAAGCGGAAAATCACAACAATTTTCTGGAACAAAGAGGATCCGTTTCACTTCGAGCGCTTTGCTGATGCAGCCGCGTTGTTTGATGTGGTCTACACCACGGATTCCGGCTCACTGGAGCGCTATCATGCGCTCCCCCATCAGCGTTTTCAGCATGTCGGTGTGCTGATGTTTGCTGCCCAGCCACGCTGGTATCACCCTGCAGAGAAGGGAGTGCGGGGTCAGGAGGTCGCATTTCTGGGTGGCTATTATGGTAACGAGCTGGCTGAGCGAAGCAGGGTTCAGGAGGATATTCTTCTGGCATTGCGAGATAAAAATCTGATTATTTTTGACCGGTTTTGGCAGAAGGGAAATGGCTGCAGCTATCCTGAGCAACTACAACCTTATTGTAAACCTGCGATTACTCAAATGTCGGTTGCCAAGGCATATCAGCAATATCAAATATATTTAAACTTCAATACGATTAGTCAATCTTCAACCATGCTATCCCGTCGGGTGTTTGAATTGGCCGCTGCTGGCTGCCCTATTATCAGCACCCCTTCGATCGCCATGGATAACATTTTTGGCAAGAGCATTGTCGCAGTGCAGGATGGTGCTGCGGCGCGCGAATGGTGTGCACAATTACAAAAAAACATTCGACTAAGAGACGAATTGGGCCAAAACGCGATGGAAATCGTGCTGGCCCAACACACCTGGCAACACAGGCTGACACAGCTCAACAGTGAACTCAGTCTTTATTAGTTAGTTTCGGGTAGATAAAACCAATTAGCTCACACGGGAGTGATTATTATGCCAATTAAGGCGCAGCGAGTATTGATCGTTTTTGGTACCAGACCGGAAGCCATCAAGATGGCCCCTATCGTCAAGGCTTTCCAGGCCAATCGCAAGGTTGACGTGCGGGTCTGCGTGACCGGGCAACACCGGGAGATGCTGGATCAGGTTCTCAACCTGTTCGAAATTGAACCGGAATATGATCTCAACATCATGAAGCCGGGCCAGGATCTGACCGATGTCACGACCGCCATCTTGCAGGGGCTCAAACCTGTCTTTGCCGAGTTCAAACCGGACCGCATTCTGGTGCATGGTGACACGGCTACGTCGTTTGCGGCGACACTGGCCGCCTACTACCACCGTATCGCGGTTGGCCATGTTGAAGCAGGGCTGCGCACCGGCAACATCTACTCTCCCTGGCCGGAAGAGGGGATGCGTCGTTTGACTGGCGGCATCGCCGATCAACACTACACCCCGACGATCAGCTCGCTGAAAAACCTCATCATGGAGAACATCGCTCCGGAGACCATCTTCGTCACCGGTAACTCGGTGATCGACGCCTTGATTGAGGTTTCCCAACGCATTGATAAAAACCTTGGCATGAAGGCTGAACTGGCCGCGCGCTTCCCTTTCCTCGACAAGAGCAAGAAGCTGATCCTGGTCACCGGCCATCGCCGCGAAAACCATGGCGATGGCTTTGAGCGGATCTGCAAGGCGCTCTCCGTACTGGCCCAGCGTGATGATGTGCAAATCGTCTATCCGGTGCACCTCAACCCCAATGTACAAGAGCCGGTCAACCGCAACCTCAAGGGTCTCGACAATGTACATCTGATCGAGCCGCAAGATTACCTGCCGTTCGTCTATCTGATGAAGCAGAGCTACCTGATCCTGACCGACTCGGGCGGTATTCAGGAAGAGGCGCCCACCTTGGGCAAACCGGTGCTGTGCATGCGAGATACCACAGAGCGTCCTGCTGCCGTCAAGGCGGGAACAGTTCGTCTGGTGGGGACCTGTGACGAGACTATCGTTGCAGAAACCGTTCGCCTGCTGGATGACGAGCTGGCCTACCAGGTGATGAGCCATGCCAACAACCCCTATGGGGATGGCAGAACCAGTCAACGCATCGTTGAGGCTGTCATTGGCCTGAGCGGCGCCCTCGGCCAGCAGATTGACAGCAGCCTGCAAGTGGCCTGATTTACAGATTACATAACTGTCCTTGGGGGCATATTTGCCCCCTGTTTTACTTTTGAGAGCACAAGATAATGAAATTCGAAACCATCTCCGTCGTTGGTCTGGGCTATATCGGTTTGCCAACAGCAGCAGTCATCGCTAGCAACGGCATTCGGGTTATCGGTGTCGATGTCAACCAGCATGCGGTAGACACCATCAATCAGGGCAAGATCCATATCGTGGAACCGGGCCTGGAAGATCTGGTCAAGCAAGCGGTGCAGGATGGCCACCTGAGCGCACACACCAGCCCGCAGAAGGCGGATGCCTTCCTGATTGCTGTGCCGACCCCGTTCAAGGGTGAAGATCACGAACCGGATCTGAAATATATCGAGAGTGCTTCCCGTGCCCTGGCGCCCATGCTGGAGAAAGGCAATCTGGTGGTACTGGAGTCCACTTCTCCGGTGGGGGCCACCGAACAGATGGCCAAATGGCTGGCCGAAGAGCGCAGCGATCTGACCTTCCCGCACACAGTGGCAGAAGGCCAGACCCCTGACATCTTTGTTGCCCACTGCCCGGAGCGCGTGTTGCCCGGTCAGGTGATCCGCGAGCTGGTGGAGAACGATCGCATCATCGGTGGCATGGACAAGGCCAGTACCGAAGCCGCCACTCAGGTCTACAAGATGTTTGTCAAGAAGGGTGAGTGCATTGCCACCGAAGCGCGCACCGCCGAGATGAGCAAGCTGACCGAGAACGCTTTCCGTGATGTCAATATCGCCTTTGCCAACGAACTGTCGCTGATCTGTGACCAGCAGGGCATCAATGTGTGGGAGCTGATCTCCCTTGCCAACCGTCACCCGCGAGTCAATATTCTGCAACCGGGTTGCGGCGTGGGGGGCCACTGCATCGCAGTTGATCCCTGGTTTATCGTCAACCAGAATCCTGACACTGCCAAAATCATCCACCAGGCTCGCCTGGTCAACGACTACAAGCCGCACTATGTGGTGGCGCAGGTAGAAAAAGCGGTTGCCGGTCTGAGCAATCCGAAAATTGCCTGTCTGGGTCTGGCCTTCAAACCGGATATCGACGATCTGCGTGAGAGCCCGGCGCTGGATATCACCAAGACCCTGGCAAATAACCCGGCTTATAAAATTCTGGCGGTTGAGCCCAATATCGAAGCACTGCCGCCGGTACTGGAAAACCGTAACAACGTCGTTCTTTCCACACTATCCGATGCCTTGCAACAGGCTGATGTCATCGTGATTCTGGTCAAACATAAGCAATTTATGGGTATCAATGCATCTGATGTAATGAATGCAAAATTTCTGAACTTTGTGAACGCATAAAAACAACCAAATAAGGAAAAGTGGGCATTAATGCCCACTATTATTATCATGAAAGCACGGCAAAGAAAAAAAATCACAAAAAAGAACAATATAGCGCCCGTAAGTCATCAACAAAGCTATTTTTCAAACGAGATATCCGTTCAATCTCCGCATGTCTCAGATGAGAAGCATCTTCATTTATTGAAGGAGAATTTAGTACAAATCCATAATGATATTAAAGAACAGAGAGAACATATTGTTACTCTTTCTCAGCGGTCTCTAAAAAAACAATACGATTACCTGCTTCCTCTTATTCTTGAGAATAAGAAGTTAGCTGATACCGTTGAAAAAAGTAGTTTAAATAAGTCTGTTTTTAATTCTCTACGTGAACACGTTTATACATTAGAACGGCAAAAATATGAACTGCAAGTTGAGCTTGAAAAGGAAATAGAAAGGACGAAAAAAGCAAAAAATTCAATATCTTTTTTGCTAGGTAATACATTGATTATGTTTCGCAAAAACAATGAAAGTATACTGTCATTGTTTAGAAAGTTATATTCAATTAAAAAAATTGCGAAATCTCGACGATTATCTGTTACGTCAAAGTCGGTACAAATACCACCTAAATTTATAAGTAACCTAAATTCTATTGATAGGTATAAAGAGCCATCCTTAAAACTAATTCCAACGATTAATGATGATGTATATATTCCACTCAACAAAGAACCATCATGGTTTAGCTTTACTCCAATAGGTCAAGATGAGATTAAGTTTTCATTTTCTTTTTCATCCTCTGTAAAATATAAGGATGTTCTCGCTCGTTTAATATATATTGGACGTGATGGTAGTGAATTATCAGGCAACATACCTAATACATATATATCTGCAACAGTAGGAAGGTATGTTTATCTTGATACCTGTGATGTGGAAAATAAACTGCATCTTATGCTTACACCTCCCTCTGAAGTGGGTACAATATTAATTGGTCTTCAAACTTGGCAATCCAAGGGCGAAATAACTATATTAAACGGTTTTAATATGGTTTCGGACGAAAATGCTACGATTTATGAGCAGGAGGAGGATGAAGAGTTTCAGTCCCTCAAAGATGGTGTAAGTATCGTTGTTCCAAGCTATAAAGGGAACGATACTATACCTGATATGCTGAATTCAATTTTAGAACAGACAATATCAAAATCATTGATTCAGGTAATTATCATTGTAAATGGTGAGGACAATAGTTCTCTCCCATTATATGAAGAATTTAAGAAAAACAATCAGGATATAGATGTATTTATACATCATGATGTAACCCCTAGTGCATCTAACGCAAGAAATATTGCAATCAGTTATGCTGATAGAAAATTTACAATATTCTTAGATAACGATGATATGTTGACTGAGAGCTATATTCAGTCTCTCTATAACAAACGTTCGACAGACTCAATCGTTATTTCCGGCATTCATGACTTAAATGAGACTGGAAATTTAATAAAAGATAATAGTGCTAATAAACAATATTTATTGGCATCAACTAAAGCTGAAATTTCTTACAATGATGTTACTGCTATTACGACAATGATTGCATGTAAATTGTTGCCGACCCACCATCTCAAAAAAGTGAGTTTTGTTTCACATTTACGTAGTGGTGAAGACGTTGTATTCTTTTGCGATTACATGTCTAAATTCAAACCAAAAATAAGAGTAGTTCCTGAATCAGATAATGCTTATTACATTAGGCGTATTACTCAGAACTCAGTTTCACGACAAAACTCAACCTTTGATTTCTGTGTGCGTCAGCGCCTGCAAGTTATTAAGGAATTGAAGTCATTACAGGCGCTTTCAAACGATAAAGAACAATTGGCATTTATTCAGTCAAAAATAAATGCTCAGTGCACTTTTATTAAGAACTTCTTGAGTGAGTCTCCAGAATACAAGGAAGAATTGATTCTTGAGTTGAAGACACTATCACTTGAAGATTTCTCTTATGAAGTTATTAACAGAGGTAAATCCAAGTCTTTAGTTATATCCTATTGCTTCCCGCCTTATGTTGATACAAGCGCTTGTGTTATGGCAAAGAGACTTAGAGCCGAAGGTGAAATTGTCGATGTTGTGTATAACAACATGAGTAAAGTGAGAAATGTATCTAACGATCTTAATCTTCTTGTTAATGATCTCATCGAGCAGAGAAAGATTGTTAACACGCCGTCTACTTTCGCAAACTGGTCAGGAATCTATGGTTTTGCTATTGAGACACTAAAGTGGGCAACAAGAAAGCAATCTAATTATGAAAAGATATATAGTCGAGCCATGTGGCCCGCATCCCATTTTGCCGCCTTCCTTGTCAAACAGGCAAATCCGGCACTGAAATGGACCGCCGAGTTTTCTGACCCCATATTGTGGGATATAAAGTCGCAGGAAAGGTATTCCAAACTTGATTTAGACTTTATAAAAGAGAATGTATTAGGCAAGTCAAAAGAGATTGATTCAATACTATTACAATACAAGGATAATGATAATCTATATTTTTGGTGTGAACTCCTGCCATATTTATTTGCTGACACAATCGTTTTCACTTGTACTAATCAGCGTGATTACATGCTTTCAATGATAAAAGATGTAAAAATAAAAAATCTTGTGAGCGATAAATCAAAAGTTTCCAAACACCCTACACTGGATGATTTTTATTATAATCTGGGGGATGTAGAATATCCACTTAACAGCAAAATAAAAAATATTGGATACTTCGGAGCTTTTTATTCAAAGAGAAATCTTGATGATGTTTTAAATGCTTTGAAAACATACAAAGAACATGGGCGAAAAAATATTATGCTACATGTCTTTACAGAACAAAAAGATGATGCATCTAATTTTGTGAATGCCAGTGGTCTTTCTGACTTTATTAAGGTTAATGGTTATCTTGATTACCTGGATTTCCTCAAGTTAATAAAGGGGTTTGATTGCTTAATTGTCAACGATGCTGAAGTTTCAAAAGAAAAAGGAATAAATCCGTATCTTCCATCAAAAGTCAGTGATTATATGGGGTCTGGTACAAAAATCTGGGCTCTTTGTGAAGAAAATAGTGAATTAAGCAAATTAAATGAAATTAGCATGAAGTCAATCATTGGTGATTCAAATGCTGCATATAATTTACTTGTTGAGATAGAAAATAATGTTAGATAATAGATTTGCAATTGGAATTAGATGTCATCAGATCTCAACTGAAGAGTCGAGGATATATAATTGTCTGCAGGATAACTTTGGTATAAACAAAGACGATATATTTTTTATAGTAGATGACTCTAAAACTGGTAAATGCTATGGGGTTAATAATAATGTTGTGTCATTAAGCGAGTATACGGAAGAGAAAAAACTAAATCTACCCAATAAGTTTGGATGGTTATGTGGAGACCTGTTTTATTATGCCTTCAAAAGCCGTGTGGACAGAGACATATATTGGCTATTAGAGCCGGATATTGATTTTGGAAGGAATTGCAAAAATATTTTTTTAGACCTTAAGAATAATGATATGGACTTTATAGCGCCTAGGTTTGGCCCTGCAAATCCAAATGGTTATTGGACTAAAACTGGTCTGAATATATCAGAGAATGTATACTCATGTTCATTTCCAATTACTAGGATGAGCAAAGAAGCAATTTCAATTTGTGAAGAACACCGTATAAAGTCATTTAGTTCAAAATCAAACTCACAATGCCCAAATGATGAAACATTTGTCTCTACTATTCTTATGAAAAATAATTTAAAGTGCTCTGATTTAGTTTTGATGTCTGGATTGAATTTTTCTTGCTTTAGTACAACTATTCCTTTGCTCAACACTAGCATTAAAAATGCTAATCATATATACCATCCATTCCTACCATGGGAGGACTATTTGGCAAAGTTTCAATCAAGATTCGAACCAACGCTGCGAAATGGTACATATTCAAACTTCATTACAAAAAGTCTTGTCGGATTGTCGAAAGAACAACTTCTTAAGATTAGTGAGTTAATTGGTATTAGTATAAAGGAAGATTTGAAAATAAAAAAATAGCACCTCCTTTAAACTACAATTAAAATGATAGAGTAACACTCCCAGTAAAGTTATTATAATTGATATTGACACGCATCACATTACCAATGTTGCTATATCAGAATTTATTTATTAGCATTGGACATGTTGCTATATAGTGGCGCATTATTTATTACTATGAGAATAGTATTTTTAGATGCCATTATTCTAGCGTTGCATTTACATCACAGAATGTCACGAGGTAGTCCTTCGTCAATATATTAAATAGATAAGGCTATTCTAAATATCAAACTAAAGACGTTATGTTTTTTACAACATAATACCTAATTCAGGGCGTAGTATGAGAATAAGAAAAGCAGTATTTCCTGTCGCAGGAATGGGTACCCGATTCCTGCCCGCGACCAAGGCATGTCCGAAAGAAATGCTACCCGTCGTGGATAAACCACTGATACAGTATGCAGTTGAAGAAGCGATTGCGGCAGGTATTACCGACCTGATCTTTGTTACATCCTGGACCAAGCGTGCCATCGAAGATCACTTCGATAGCAACTTCGAGCTTGAGTACAAGCTCGAGCAAGCTGGTAAAAAGGCGTTGCTCGATACCGTCAAGAACATCATTCCCGCTGGCGTCAACTGTTTCTATGTTCGTCAAACTGAAGCCCTGGGGCTGGGCCACGCCGTACTGTGTGCCAAGCAGATCGTTGGTAACGAGCCGTTTGCTGTATTGCTGGCTGACGACATGATCCACTGCGACAAGACTCCCTGCCTCGACACCATGATTGCCCTCGCTGGCGAGAGCCATTGCTCGGTCGTGGCTGTAGAAGCCGTGCCGATGGAAAAAGTCAGCCAGTATGGCGTCATTGCACCACAAGCGGTGAGCGAACGCCTGTATAAACTCAATGGCGTCGTGGAGAAACCGCCCCGTGAGGAGGCGCCATCCAACCTCTCCATCGTTGGCCGATATGTACTGCAGCCACGCATTTTTGAGCTACTTGAGCAGACCCAGCGCGGGGCCGGTGGCGAGATCCAGTTGACCGATGCCATTGCCGATTTGCTCAAGGAGCAAGAGGTCATGGCTTACGAGTTTGACGGTATCCGCTATGACTGCGGCAGCAAACTGGGCCATATGAAAGCCAACATTGAATATGGCCTGCGCCATCCCGAGTTGTCGGACACGCTGCGAGCCTATCTCGAAGAACTGCTGGCCCACTGAGCGTAGGACACCATGTCGCGAGATCTCAGTGTTATTACACCGTTCCACTTTCAGCAAAGTGGGCGGGGTAGTCTGGATTCTGCGTTGATGAGACTGGAGGCATGCCTCCAGTCTCTTTTTATCGCAGGCAATCTGGATATTTTGATTCCGACCAACCAGTGCAATCTGCTAGCAGGGCAGCTTGATGCCCGGATCTTGGAAGATTCACAGCCTTTTCCTATCTACTCGCCTGGATTGGCGCGTAGCCATGGTATTGAGCACAGTACCGCACGCACGCTCTTTATCATGGATGCAGATCTCCTTTGCTCACCGCAACTGGCAAAACAACTTCCTGACCGCTGCCAGCTGTATGCTCATTCAGGGCAACCTTCTTTTGAGATGTACCCCTGTCTCTATCTGACCAAGGAGGAGACAGAGCGCTTTGATGGGGATTTTCAGGGCTGCTTGGAGTCTTTTTTGCGGGGAGAAAATCACCGGGTGGAGGGAATTGCCCTGGCCAGCAGTTGCTTGCTGATGAATCGCGAGTGGTTTTTGCAGCTGGGGGGCTTTGACGAGCAGTTTGTCGGCCATGGCGGCGAAGATCTTGAACTGATTGACAGGCTCACCCGTCATTACCCCATCGGGCCACGAC
The DNA here is from genome assembly GCF_049175135.1 of Aeromonas sp. 600724. Classification (NCBI taxonomy): domain Bacteria; kingdom Pseudomonadati; phylum Pseudomonadota; class Gammaproteobacteria; order Aeromonadales; family Aeromonadaceae; genus Aeromonas; species Aeromonas sp. 600724. Next base: position 71,899 of record NZ_JAAKUM010000015.1, read on the forward strand.
CGGATGACTATGCCCTCAATATCAAGGTCCAGCATCCGGGAGATTATCAGGGGTTTCGGCGCTATTTCAGCTATTATGCGCTGCCCCATCTGTTTGCCGGCCGGTTTCTGGTTCACCAGTGGCATCCGCGCCCACTGACTCACCCTTACCACAAGCGGCGGGCTAACAATGATCAGTTGCTTGAGCAGATGCTGGCTCGCAGCGAAGCAGAGCGAGGCCCGTTGAAAGGGCCCGTGGTGCCCTGTAACGACCTTGGCGGGGAGCTGCCGGATTTTCGCGAGTGGATGATCCGTTTGCAGGAGGAGGCGGGCTATCCGGTGAGCGAATATCCGGGGCTGTTGCGCTGGCAAGAGGGGGTGCAGCGCAAGCGGCCACTGTGGCGCAAGCTGCGCAAGCTCTACCTCAACCCTCGGGCCTTTTTCAGAGATATGTTTAAGCCCACATCTCGCTGAACTTTTTATCTGAGCAATTTGCATGACTCTATGGACACAATCCAGCGGCATACTGGCCCGCAGCACTCAAATCAGCGCCTGTCTGGGACAGCCATTGGCGCGTTTTGCTTCCCCTGATGCCGTACAGCCGGGTGATGTGCTGATCGGCTGGGGCCAGAAGGCTAATACCCACCAGATCAAGGAGCAGGCCAAGACCCTGAGTTTGCCCTATTGGCAGCTTGAAGATGGCTTTATCGGTTATATCGGCCATCCCGCCAAGGGGGGCAAGGCGGTCTCGCTGATCGCCGATCCGGTGGGGATCTATTACGATGCCCGCCAGCCCAGCCAGCTTGAGCAATTGATTGCCACCCCGTGCGAGCCACAGATGTTGGCACGGGCCGAGCGACTGATCGATGAGCTGGTACGCCTCGGGGTCACCAAATACAACTGTTATGCCACTGCCCCCGATCAGTCGATTGCCAGCGGCAGCGTGACCGCCCTCTCTGCTGTCGGGGACTATGGCGGCTTGCCATCAGGGCTTGCCACACGTCTGCAGCAGAGCGCCAAACCCAGGATCCTGCTGGTTGATCAGGTCTCGGGAGATCTCTCCATTCCGGGGGCGCTGGCCAGTGAAGCTGATTTTGTGGCGATGGTGGAGGCGGCGCGCCGCAATCATCCCGATGCGCGCCTGCTGCTGCGCACCCATCCCGATACTCGCCTTGGCAAGAAGCGCGGGGTGTTGGCCCGTCTGAACCTGGATGATGTGGAGATTGTGGCCGATCACTGCCATCCCCATGCACTGCTCAATGTGGTGGATGCGGTCTATACGGTGTCATCCCAGCTTGGTTTTGAGGGCCTGTTGCTTGGCAAGCCGGTCTATTGCTTCGGTATGCCGTTTTATGCGGGTTGGGGGCTGACCCATGACAGCAAGCAGTGTGAACGGCGCAACGTAAAAGTGTCGCTCGCCCAGCTGGTCGCGGCAGCCTTGATCCGCTATCCCCGCTATCTCGACCCTGTGCTGGGCCAGCGTTGCGAGGTCGAGGAGGTGATCGCCATTATTGCGAATCAGCGCCGCCCCGCGCCGCGCTGGCGCAGGCTTTATCTGGTCGGTTTCTCGCTGTGGAAGCGGGCATTTATGCAGGCGTTTTGCCAGCATTTGGCCGATGAGTTGCGCTTTGTGCGCAAGCCACCCAAGCGGTTGACCGGTGACGAGCAGATATTGGTGTGGGGTAGCCGCCACCCCGATCTCGCCTCTGCAATCCGGGTCGAGGATGGTTTTATTCGCTCGAGGGGGCTGGGCTCCAATCTCTGTCGTCCCTCCTCCTTGTCACTGGACCCGGTCGGGATCTATTTCGACAGTCGCACTCCCAGCGGGCTGGAACAGTTGCTCAACTATCAGGAGTTGACAGAGGCGGAGGTCAAGCGCGGGGATGCGCTGCTTGCCTTGCTACAGGAACACAGGGTCAGCAAATACAATGTGGGCGAGCCGCAGCACTACACCAGGCCCGATGATGGTCGTGAGCTGGTGCTGGTGGTGGGTCAGGTAGATGGCGATGCCTCCATCCTGACCGGGAGCCCCCATATTCGCAGCAATGAGCAGTTGCTGTGGGCGGTGCGAGCGGCCAAACCCGATGCTCATATTCTCTACAAGCCACACCCTGATGTGGTGGCGGGCAATCGTGGTGGGGCGATTTCTGCGGCCTGTCTGGCGGAGTGTGTCGATAGCCAGGTGCTGGATATTGGGCTCACCAGCCTCTATCCCCATGTGGATGAGCTGCATACCATGACCTCGCTCAGTGGCTTCGAGGCGCTGGTGCAGGGGGTCAAGGTGACGACCTGGGGCCAACCCTTCTACAGTGGCTGGGGGTTGACCACGGATGCCAATCCGCCTGCTCGTCGTCAACGTAGTCTGCCGCTGGCGGCGCTGGTCTATCTGACGCTGGTTGCCTATCCGCTCTATCTCGATTGGCAGACCGGGCTCTGGATAAGTCCGGAGCAGTTGATCCACCAACTGGCGAAGCAGGGACACTCATCGGCCCAAAAAGCGAGCCGCTGGCAACGCTGGCAGCTCAAGCTCGGTTACTTGTTCCAGACGCTCATGCAGCGCCCCTCTCTCTCCCCGTTTTTGAGATAAGTCGTCAATGAAGATTTTGTTACTGCAAGGCCCGCTTGGCCCTTTCTTTCAGACCCTGAGTCGCCAGTTGACCGAGGCGGGACATCAGGTGGTGAAGATCCATTTCAATGGCGGGGATGAGTGCTGGCCCTGTGCCGGAAAAAATCTGCGTTTTCGCGGGAAACCGGAGAGCTGGAACGCCTTTTTCCGCCGGGTGCTCAAGCAGCAGGGTATCGATACGGTGATCTGTTACGGGGACTGCCGTTATTACCATCTGGAGGCTGGCCGTATCTGCAAGTTGAAGCGAGTGCCATTCTGGGCGATGGAGGAGGGCTATCTCAGACCCGATTTCGTCACGCTGGAGCAGGGTGGGGTCAATGCCTTCAGCCCCTGGTATGAGCGGCGCGATCAACTTGCCCAACTGGATTGGCCTGTGCCTTATGACAGCTCGCTCAAGGTGGGCAAGACCTTTGCGGTGCGCGCCTGGTATGCCAGTCGCTACCACATCAACAAGTCGCTGTTCCGTTGGCGTTATCCCCACTTTGTGAATCACCGTCCCTGGAGTCTGGTGCAGGAGGCGATGGGGTGGGTCTGTGGCGCCATGGTGAAATACGGCAACTTGCGCCAGGATCGCGCCCTGCTCAAGGCGTTGCCGCAGCACGCCGGGCGGATCTTCTTTGTGCCACTGCAAGTGACCGAGGATTTTCAGATCCGTGAGCACTCTGACCTGAGCGGGGTAGAGGAGATGGTTGCGCAGGTGATCAACTCCTTTGCGGAGCATGCCAAACCCGAAGATGTGTTGCTGTTCAAGCACCACCCCATGGATCGGGGCTATGTCAGTTATCGTGCCCAGATAAACAGGCTCATCGCGGTGCTTGGCCTGGAGGGGAGGGTCTTTTACGGTTATGAACTGCCGCTGCCAACCCTGTATCCCTTGCTCAAAGGGGTGATCACCATCAACAGCACGGTCGGTCTCTCTGCTCTGCTCCATGATGTACCCACCTTCTGCATGGGGCGGGCACTCTATGATATTGACGGTCTGACCACCAAAGGTTCGCTGGCCTCCTTCTGGCACTCGCAGAGCCCGGTATGTGCCGAGACATTCAAACGGGTGCGCCACTCCTTGCTCCATCTGACCCAGCTCAATGCCAGTTTTTACCGTCATCTGAAAATGAGTGCGCTGGCGGTCATGGAAAAAATGAAGCTTTCAGCGCCGAATATGCGTGATGAGCTTGTATCGCCGGAACGCCGTATGAGGGTGAATAATACCATGTGCCTTACATTACCCTGGCTGGCCACTCTCGATGGTATTAGCGACCCGTTTACATCTATCGGTTCAACCGCTCTGATGTTACTCGTTTGATGTCTGCCTATTTTTGATTTAGTGTGTTAGTGAGAGGTAAATAAAACCAGGAAGGTTAACATGAACATTCACGGTTGCTTGTTATCCATTGGACTCTTGGGGCTGCCGACTTTTTCCATGGCAGCTGAACATGATCTTTCACTTATTATTCACGGGGCATCAATACACAGTGATTGTTCGCAGGGAACAGGAAAAAAAAGCAAAACCTGTGACTTTAATGGTTTTAACCCGGGGCTGGGATTGGCGTGGGTGTTCTTGGGTGACAACGACACGGGAAAACTTGCGCTGCGCGGCGGGTTTTATCGAGATTCTCTAGAAAATACAGCTGGTTATGCGGGTTTCTCTTATCGGAAAGAGTGGTATCTCACCGAACATGTTTTTGCTGGGGTAGGGGCGCAGGCTGGTTATCTCAACGGTTCGGGTATTGATGGTTTTGCCGCTTTGCCGATAGTGATACTGGGTTACAAGTCAGTTGCATTGGAAGTCGGTTATGCACCCAAGGTTGATTGGGTACCTGGGGGAGACCATGTCGCGGTCACCACCTTCTCATTGCGATGGACGCTGTAATATTAGCGAAATATGATCGCCATTACGCATTGTACTTTGTCATTTTGCCACGTTTTTTTAATACACATTTGTGGTGGATATAATCTGGCAAGCTGTGTGAAATATATTTCAGGCCAGATTTTGACTTGTGAGTAATAAAATGGTGCCCCATTTTATCTGAGCAACAATTATTGTGGATTTATTTCAAGATGAGCTAAGTGGCATATTCATTTATCAATATTGATTGCATCTGGAACATTTAAAAATAAAAAGCCCTTCACCATGGTGAAGGGCTTTTTGCTATCTGGCGTTAGCCGATGGGGTTGCCCCGCTCTGGCTTAGTAGCCCTGCTGGTGCACGTCCATCACGGCGCGGCCTGACGGGTCGGCCATCTCCTTGAACTTGGCATCCCACTCCAGCGCGGTGGGGGTGGAGCAGGCGACCGACTTGCCGTAGGGCACGGTGCGGGCGGCGGCTTCTAGGGGGAAGTGCTCGTCGAAGATGGCGCGGTAGAAGTAGGCCTCCTTGGTGAGCGGGGTGTTGATGGGGAAGCGGAATGCAGCCGCCTCGAACATCTGATCCGTCACTTCCTGTTCCACCATGGCTTTCAGGCTGTCGATCCACGAATAACCCACTCCGTCGGAGAACTGCTCCTTCTGACGCCATGCCACTTCGTGGGGCAGCAGATCCTCGAACGCTTCGCGCAGGATGTGCTTCTCGATCTTGCCCTTGCCACACATCTTGTCGGCGGGCTGCAGGCGCATCGCCACGTCCATGAACTCCTTGTCGAGGAAGGGCACGCGACCCTCCACACCCCAGGCTGCCATCGACTTGTTGGCGCGCAGGCAGTCATAGAGGTGCAAAGAGGCGAGCTTGCGCACGTTCTCTTCGTGGAACTCGCGGGCGTTGGGCGCCTTGTGGAAGTAGAGGTAGCCACCGAACAGCTCGTCGGAGCCTTCGCCGGAGAGCACCATCTTGATCCCCATCGCCTTGATGTAGCGGGCCATCAGATACATCGGCGTGGAGGCGCGAATGGTGGTGACGTCATAGGTCTCGAGGTGATAGATGACATCGCGCAGGGCATCCAGACCCTCCTGCACGGTGAAGTGGATCTGGTGGTGGATGGTGCCGAGGTGATCAGCCACCTTGCGGGCGGCGGCGAGATCCGGCGACCCTTCCAGCCCCACGGCGAAGGAGTGCAGTTGCGGCCACCAGGCTTCGCTCTTGCCATCGTCCTCGATGCGGCGCGCCGCATAGAGCTTGGTAATGGCGGATATAACGGAGGAGTCCAGCCCGCCGGAGAGCAGCACGCCATAAGGCACGTCGCACATCAGTTGGCGTTTGACCGCCGCTTCCAGCGCCGCTTTCAGCTCGGCCTTGTCGCTGACGTTGTGCTCGACCGCGCTGTATTCCATCCAGTCGCGCTTGTACCACTGTTTGAGCTCGCCATCCTTGCTCCACAGATAGTGTCCCGGCGGGAAGGTCTCGACGCTCTTGCAGACCGGTACCAGCGCCTTCATCTCGGAAGCGACATAGAAGTTGCCGTGCTCGTCGCGGCCGGTATAGAGGGGGATGATCCCCATGTGGTCGCGACCAATCAGGTAGGCATCCTGTTCGGCGTCATAAAGAATGAAGGCAAAGATGCCGTTGAGATCGTCGAGAAACGCCGGGCCCTTCTCCTTGTAGAGAGCTAGCAGCACCTCACAGTCGGATTTGGTCTGGAACTGGAAATCGACCTTGAGGGTCTTTTCCAGCTCTTTGTGGTTGTAGATCTCGCCGTTGACCGCCAGCACATGGGTGCGCTCGGGGTTGTAGAGCGGCTGTGCGCCATTGCCCGGGTCGACGATGGCCAGACGCTCGTGCACCAGAATGGCTTTGTCGGAGCTGTAAACGCCGGACCAGTCAGGCCCGCGGTGACGAAGTCGCTTGGACATCTCCAGCGCCGATTTGCGCAGGGCGACTGCATCGGACTTGATATCCAGAATGCCGAAAATTGAACACATTGGCGGTAATCCTCTTGATTTTTATATGAGCCCCCCACGTTTGGGCTCGAAATTCCATTTACATTCCTCGTCAGACACAATGCCTAGCGGAAAAACCTTTTGCAAGCGGGAAAACCGCAGAAAATCATGCCGTAAGCGTCAAGCAGATCAACAGGATAAGGATTGTTGCAACGGGGCAGGGTGACGTGAACGTCAAGCCGAGGCGGGTTCGAAGATGACGTAGACCTTGCGACAGGGGGTAAGAGTCTCCCACTCGCCGACAAAGCCTGCCGGAATCACGAATTGATCGCCGGGTTTGAGAGCCAGCTGGCCGCCCAGACTGTCGTGGATCACCACATCCCCCTCCAGCAGCTGGCAATACTCGTGCTCGGTGTAGTGAATGGTCCAGCGGCCCGGCTCGCAGCTCCAGAAGCCCACGTGAAACTGCTGGCTTGGGTCGGAGTAGTGGTTCCACACCGTTTGTGCCGGGTTGCCCGCTTTAATGCGCTCGGGAGCTGGCATCAGCGGGGTAGGGGCCGCCTCGTGGCGGCCCGGCAAAATCCAGTCGTTGAGGGTCTTCATGGTGCCTCCTTGGCTTCAGCAGATAGGAAAGCGGGGCCATCTTGGCCCTGCGTTTGTTCGTTTTATTAAACGAGGTTGTGCATAACTTAAACGATGCGCATTCCCTTGCCAAGGGCTGCTGGCCGACGACTCAAAGCGGCTGCAAGCGGCGGATCACATGACGGGCAAAGCCGCTGCCCGCCTCGTTGTAGACGTTGAACACCGCATCCACCCCCTGCTCCTGCAGGGAGGCGATATCATCCTCGAAGCGGACGATGGCGGCTATCTTGCCGGCAAAACCGTGGCTGCGCAGCTTCTCGATGGCGTAGAGGTTACCCGAGTGGTGGGGCATCGCCAGCAGCACCAGATTGACCTGATTGGAGAGGAGCACCTTGTCCCAGAAGTCGGTATCGGTGGCATCCCCCTCGATGACGTTCATCCCCTGGGCTCGCAGGGTGGGCAGCTTCTCGCTGTCGTTCTCCACCCCGAGGATGACGTTGCCGTATTTGTTCTCCAGCTCGAAGTAGGCCCCCTGACCGATCCGCCCCATGCCTAGGATGATCACCTCCGCATCGCCAAGCTCTATGGGTCTGTCTTCCGGATGGAGGTTGCTCGCCTGCAATCCCCGCAGCCAGTGGCCGATGCGGTGATACATGCGCTCGCTCTGGGCATTGAGCGGGGCGGAGATCATAAAGCTGGCCGCCAGCGCTAGCGAGACCGCCACCAGCCACTCGTGGGAGAGCCAGCCCGCCTTGGCGGCGATGGCGGCGACGATCAGGCCAAACTCCGAGAAGTTGGTGAGCGCCAGGGTCGAGAGCAGGGCGGTACGCACCCGCAGGTGAGCGCCGCTGTAGACCAGATAGTAGAGGACACTTTTGAGCGGCAGGGCCAGCACCAGCGCCAGTGCCAGCAACATGGTGTCGTGGGTCGGCAGGCCGTTGAGGCCGATGGTGAGAAAGAAGCAGACCAGAAAGAGGTCTTTGAGGTTGAAGAGCGCCTTGGCCAGCCCTGCCGCAGCCGGATGAGAGGCGAGCAGCATGCCGATGATCAGCGCCCCCAGATCCGGTTTGAGGCCAACCACTTCAAAACCGGCGGCTCCGACCACCAGCGCCAGAAATACTCCGAACAGCACCTGCAGCTCGCCGTGACCGGCACGCTCCAGCAGCTTGAACAGCAGCGGGCGCAGCAGCGGCAATCCCAGTACCCAGAGCGCCCAGATACTGGGCCACTTGCCGCTGGAGAAGGCCAGAAACGCCACGGCGAACACATCCTGCATCACCAGCACCCCGATGGCGATGCGGGCGTAGAGGGCATTCATGTCGCTGCGATCTTCCAGCACCTTGACCGCAAAGACAGTGCTGGAGAAGGAGAGGGCAAAGCCCAGCAGCAGCGCCAGTTTCCAGTCCAGCGAGAGGGCAAGTTCAAGCCCCAGTCCCTTGCAGACCAGCAGTACCATGGTAAAGAGCAGGGTGGAGAGCAGCAGGTGCAGGCTGGTGGTGCCCCACACATCGCGCCGCATCAGGGTCTTGATATTGAGCTTGAGACCGATGGTGAACAGCAGCAGGGTGACGCCGAGATCGGCCACCTCGCTCAGGGCGGGAGTATTTTCATATCCCATGCCGTTGAGGATAAAACCGGCGGCCAGAAAGCCGAGCAGGGGGGGCAGACCAATCAGATTGACTACCATGCCGCAGCCAAAGGCCACGGCGATCAGAATGGGTTCCATAACAGATCCTGCAAGGGCAGGAGAGACCTGCCCTGTTTAACGCTTGGGTGGTGATTAGACGATATCGATGTCGACCACGGAGTCGAAAATATGGTTCGGGCGAAACGGCATGCGGTCGATATCGGCGACCTTGCTCACCCCGGAGAGCACCAGCACCGTCTCGAGACCGGCCTGAAAGCCCGCCAGAATGTCGGTGCGCAGGTTGTCGCCGATGATGATGGTGTCGTCGGAGTGGGCCTCCATCCGGTTGAGTGCCGCACGGATGATCCAGGCGCTCGGTTTGCCGACATAAAACGGCTTCTTGCCGGTCATCCGCTCGATGGGGGCGCACAGGGCGCCGCAGGCCGGGTGCATCATGGGACCGTGGGTGTCGGGGTTGGTGGCGATAAAGCGGGCCCCCTGATCGACGAACTTGGCCCCCTGTTGCATCATGGTCCAGTTGTAGTTGCGGGTCTCGCCCACCACCACGAAGTCCGGGTCTATGTCGGTGATGGTGAAACCGGCCTTGTAGAGCTCGTGGGTCAGCGCCCCTTCACCGATCACATAGGCCTTCTTGCCATCCTGACGCTTGAGGAAATCGGCGGTACCCATGGCGGAGGTGTAGAAGCATTCCTCCGGCACTTCGATCCCGGCGGAGCGGAAGCGGTTTTGCAGATCTTTCTGGGTCTGGGCCGGGTAGTTGGTGAGGAACAAGAGCTTGCTGCCCTGCTCCAGCAGGCGATGGACGAAACGGTCGGCACCGGGGATGAGATCGTTATTGTGCAGGATGACACCGTCGATATCGCAGATGACGTTCTTCTTCATGAAAACTCCTTGTCAGGGCGCAGGCGAGCCGCCAATCGTTAAGATGTTCAATCATTTATGATTTTTGTGACGCCATTATAAGTCTGTTTGATGACAAGTCTCCCCTGTCTCGCCACTTCGGTGCACAATAAAGCTGCCGTCGGGTCAGTCTGGTGGAGGGGCTGACGCCGGATCACTTTGCTGATGGAGCCGTCGCTATGGACACCCCGATTCCCAAGCCAGTCACCCCCGAACACCTCACCGCCGCGCAATTTATCGCCGGACTGCCGAAACTGGAGCTGCACCTGCATATCGAGGGCAGCCTCGAACCCGAGCTGATGTTTGAGTTGGGCCGCCGCAACAGTATTCCGCTGCCCTGGCCCGATGTGGCCAGCGTGCGCGCCGCCTATGACTTTGACTGCCTGCAATCCTTTCTCGACCTCTACTATCGCGGCGCCAGCGTGCTGGTGACCGAGCAGGACTTCTTCGACCTCACCTGGGCCTATCTTGAGCGTTGCGCCGCCGACAAGGTGGTGCATGTGGAGATCTTCTTTGACCCGCAGACCCACACCGCCCGCGGCGTCCCCTTTGCTACCGTGCTCGGCGGCATCGAGCGTGCGCTGCAGCGCGGGGAGAAGGAGTTTGGCATCAGCTGGCGCCTTATCATGAGCTTTTTGCGCCACCTCAGTGAAGAGGAGGCGTTCGCTACGTTGGAGGAGGCGGAGCCCTTCCTGTCACGGATTCACGGCATCGGCCTCGACTCGGGTGAAAAGGGCAACCCACCGACCAAGTTTGCCCGGGTCTTTGCCAAATGCCGCGAGCTGGGGCTGCCGGTGGTGGCCCACGCAGGTGAAGAGGGGCCTGCCGACTACATCTGGCAGGCGATCAACGAGCTGCAGGTATGCCGCATCGATCACGGAGTGCGTTCGGCAGACGATCCCGAGCTGCTGCGCTATCTGGCGGATACCCGGCTGCCGCTCACCGTATGCCCCCTCTCCAACACCCGGCTCAAGGTGTTCGGCAATATGGCCCAGCACAATGTGTTGCGGCTGCTGGAGCAGGGGCTCTGCGTCACCATCAACTCGGACGATCCCGCCTACTTCGGCGGCTATATGAATGCCAACTTTGCGGCGCTGTCCGATGGCCTCGGCGCGACCATGAGTCAGCTCTGCCGCTTGTCGCTCAATGCGGTGGAGGCGAGCTGGCTCTCTGTGGCTGACAAGGCGCGCCTGACCCGGGAGATCCGCAGTTATGCCGAGACTCACGGGGTGATCCTGCACTGAGTCAGGCGCCAATGAAGTCGAGATGACATGCACTAGATATAAAGAGAGGCCCGTCATCACTGGCGGGCCTCTCTTATTTCAATGGCTGGTGTGGTTGCAGGAGGAGGGCTGTATTACGCCACTCGCACCAGAAACTTCTCGCCCTGTCCTTCGCGCTTGAAGCGCTTGAGCAGGGTAGGCAGTGACTCAAAGTCGCCGACCACCAGCGGCGGCAGGGTCAGCTCGCCGCTCGCCATCTGCTCCATCATGGCGACACCGGCGGCGACCAGTCGGCTCCACTGTTTGTCCGAGCCAAAGGCGTGCTGGGCGCCCAGCGCAATCTCGTGCAACGAGTGGCAATGGCTAAAGGCGGGCAACGGATTGTGCGGGATGCGCCCGAGCACAGTCACCATATGGCCGTAGTAGCCAAGGGCGGGCAGCAGGCTCTCTGCCTGTTGGCTCGAGACCAGATCGATGATCCCCTCAAACGGCTCGTTGCCGTTGGCGGCTTGCAAGGTGGCCAGCCAGGCGGGATCCCGATAATCGGCTACGCCCTGCACACCTATCTGTTTGAGCCACTGATGGTGGCGTGGGCTGGCGCTGGCAAAGACCCGCGCTCCTTGCTGGAGGGCGAGCTGCACCGCAAAGCGGCCGACACTGCTGCCGGCGCCTGTGATGAGCAGCGCTTCCCCGTGCAGGCGCGGCAGCTTGGCCAGCGCCTGCCAGGCGGTGAGGCCGGGACAGGGCAGGGCGGCGGCCGCCTCGTCACTCAGGGCATCGGGCACCGGCAGCAGGGCACGGGCGGGCACTTTGGTGTGGCGGGCAAAGCTGCCGTGGTGGCGCAGGTCGGTGTGATAGGCGACCCGGGCACCGAGGCGCAGATGGCTGACGTTGGCGCCGAGGGCCACGATAGTGCCCATGCCATCGACGCCGGGCACCTGACCCTCCTGCCAGTTGGAGTGGCCATATTCGATCAGCTTCCAGTCCACCGGGTTGAAAGCGATAACCCGGTTGGCTACCAGTACCTCGTCAGGGGCGAGCGGTGCCAGGGGCAGATCGGCGAGGGTAAGCTGGGTCGGTTCACCGGGGGCATGCCAGCACCAGGCTTGGGTGTGATTCATGATGACTCCTTGTGAAAGCGAGGGGAGAGAACAACGAGATCATTGCAACAGTGATTCGGTCAGTCATATCACTGTTGCTAATGCGCAACAATACGGCAGGCCCCAACCAGTGGGGTCTGCGTTACGTGGCCGGTTGGCCATTGGCAATCAGCGGCTGGTCGCTGCGTCATCGGCCTGATAGACGGGGTAGTCGGTCAGCCCTTTTTCGCCGCCGCCAAACAGGGTGGCTGGATCGTGGGGGGCCAGCGGATAGCCGTGGCGCAGCCGGTTCGGCAGATCCGGGTTGGCAACGAAGGGGCGGCCAAAGCCAATCATGTCGGCCCAGCCCGCGTCGAGGGCGGCACGTGCCCGCTTGCCATCATATTTGCCGGCGTAGATCAGGGTGTTGGGGAAGGCATCCCGCAGACCCTGCTTGAAGTTCTCCGGCATCAGGGGGGCATCGTCCCAGTCCGCTTCGGCAATATGCAGGTAGACCACGTTGAGCTGGCCCAGCAGACGGGCGGCCGCCAGATAGGTCTCCTGCGGATTGGCATCGACTGTGCCGTTGAGGGTGGTGAGCGGCGCAAGACGCACCCCGACACGTTCGACCCCGATTTCACTACTGACCGCCTCTGTCACCTCTTTGAGAAAGCGCAGCCGGTTTTCCAGCGATCCGCCATAACTGTCGGTGCGGGCGTTGGATTCGGAGTCGAGGAACTGGTTGATCAGATAACCGTTGGCGGCGTGCAGCTCGATGCCGTCAAAACCGGCGCTGATGGCGTTGCGGGCCGCCTGACGGAACTGGCCCACCACCGCATCGATATCGGCTTGAGTCATGGCGCGCGGAGTGACGGTCTCGACAAAGCCGGGGGCATCGCTGCCGTTATCGACGAACACCTTGACGCCCACTGCGGGCAGGGCTGAAGCGGAGATGGGCTGGGCGCCGCCGATGTTGTCCGGATGGGTGACCCGGCCCACGTGCCAGAGCTGGGCGAAGATGGTGCCCCCCTTGGCGTGCACGGCATCGGTCACCCCTTTCCAGCCAGCGATCTGCTCTGCGCTGTAGATGCCAGGCGTCCAGGCGTAGCCCTTGCCCATGGGGTCGATTTGGGTGCCTTCGCTGATGATCAGGCCCGCCTCGGCGCGCTGGGCGTAGTAGCTCGCCATCATGGCGTTGGCCACATCACCGGGCTGACTGGCACGGGAGCGGGTCATGGGGGGCATGACGATGCGGTTGGCAAGGTGCAGCTGGCCAAGGCGCAGGGGGCAGAACAGGTGATCGTGGCTCATCTTGAGTTCCTCATGGTGGAAGTGAGGCCACTTTATGCCGCCATCTTGTTGTGAAAAAGAGGGGTAATTGCACAAGAGAATTGTGCTTGATGCAGCAATCAGCACAAACCGCCGGGAAAGAAGGCGTTGAGGCATAAAGTTGAAGCATAAAAAAGAGGGCCGTCTGGCCCTCTTCTGTATTCTGCTGGTGGCAGGCTCAAGCCGCGGCGGGCATCACTTTCACCCGCTCGATGCGCCGCTCGCTCACCTCGATCACCTCGAAGTTGAGCTGCTGCAGTTGCAACTGCTGACCCGGGGTGGGCAGAGTGCCGAAGTGGGAGAGCAGCATGCCCGCCAGGGTCACGTATTCATCGCTCTCGCTCACCAGCCCCTCGTGCTCCAGCACCTGCTCCACATGGTGGATGTTGGTGCTGCCGTTGATCAGCCACCCTTCGCCATCGCGCACGATATCCGGGGTTTCGTCCTCGTCCGGCAGCTCGCCGACGATGGCCTCCAGCAGATCGTGGGTGGTGACCAGCCCCTGGATCACGCCAAACTCGTCGGAGACCAGAATAAGGCTCCCCTTGGCTTTGCGCAGCTCCGCCAGCAGACGGATCACGTTGATGGTCTGCGGCACGATAATGGGATCGTTCTGCTTGGCCAGTTCGCTCAAGGATTGCCCTTCGTTCAAGGCAAACAGCAGATCGCGCGCCTTGACCACTCCGATCACCTCGTCCAGATCCCCGTCACAGATGGGGAACAGGCTGTGGGGTTCGCGCTGCAGCAGGGCGCGGATCTCGTCGCTGGAGTCGTTGATATCAATCCAGGCCATCTCCGAGCGCGGGGTCATGATGGTGCGAATGGAGCGCTCGGCCAGCGACAGCACCCCGGTCACCATATAGCGCTCCTCCTCGCCAAAGCTGAGCGGCTCGGCAGGTGCGGCATCCAGATCGTCATCCGGTCTGTCCTGATAGGCCTTGCTGCCCATCAGCTTGAAGATGGCGGCGGTGGTGCGCTCGCGCAGGGGCTGTTTGGATTCGTGACGCATGGCGCTGCGTTGGGCCAGCTGGTTGAAAAACTCGATCAGCACCGAGAAGCCGATGGCTGCGTAGAGGTAGCCTTTCGGAATATGAAAACCGAACCCTTCCGCCACCAGGCTGAAGCCGATCATCAGCAGGAAACTCAGACAGAGCACCACCACGGTCGGGTGGGCGTTGACGAAGCGGGTCAGCGGCTTGGAGGCGAGCACCATCACCACCATGGCGATGGTCACGGCGGCCATCATGACGCCCAGATGATCTACCATGCCGACGGCGGTGATGATGGAGTCGAGCGAGAAGACCGCATCCAGCACCAGAATTTGGGCGATCACCACGCCGAAGCTGGCGTAGGCGCCGACCGGGCCGTCATCGTGGGGTTTGGCTTCCAGCCGCTCGTGCAGCTCGGAGGTGGCCTTGAACAGCAGGAACAGGCCGCCCCCCATCAGGATCAGGTCCCGACCGGAGAAGGGGTGATCCCACAGGTGCAAAATCGGGGTGGTGAGGGTGACCAGCCATGACATGACACTCAAGAGCCCAAGTCGCATCAGCAGGGCCAGCGACAGGCCGATGATGCGCGCCTTGTCCCGTTGGGCGGGGGGCAGTTTTTTCACCAGAATGGCGATAAAGACCAGGTTGTCGATCCCCAGCACGATTTCCAGAATGATCAGGGTAAACAGACCAATCCAGATATGGGGATCCAGCAGCAATTCCATTGTATGACCTCAATAAAAACAGACAGAGCAGAGAGTAATCACGGCGCGCGATGGCCGCAGTAACAGCAAGGCAAAGGTGTTATTTAGAGGCGCTGATTAAGCAGAAAAAGATAGGCTTTGACAGAGAGAGACGAAGGGCAACTTCGGGGATTGTCCATGATGGGCAATAAAACCTCGGGTGAAAAATGAGCCCTGATGATAGCGGCTGGCGCCAATTTGGCAAGAGCAGTGTCAGTGGGGCGTGATGGGGTTGTGATGCGACAGGGGGAGGCGGCGGTGCCACGCTCCCCCGTGCGGTCGTTACAACCAGCGCTTTTCGCGGGTGAAACAGACCGACAGCCAGGCATCCCCAAGGGTATCGCCAAGGCGAGACCAGAGCTCCTGACGCAGGGCATCCTGACGTTCGACGGGCCACTCCTGACCCGGCGCCACCAGAATGTTCAATTCCAGATCGAAGCGGCGACCGCTTTTGGCCAGATGGCTGTAGCACTCGATGCCGTGACGCTGGCGCAGCGCCTCGATCTCCTGCTCGACTTGCCGTGGCACATCCCCCTTGGGGGCAATTTTCAGCACTTCCCGCAGGTTGCGACCGAGCACCTTGATGGGAATGAGAGTGGCGCAGAGGGCCAGCAGCGAGACCAGCACCGGGTCGATATAGCGGTTGTATTGGCCGTAGCCGATGGCATCGAGGCCAATGGCGACCACGAAACCGATAAGCAGGGTGGCGCTGAGAAGGGTATCCACCAGCCACTCTTTGGAGTCGACCCGCACCAGCTCGGAGTCAACCTGTTCGGCAACCTGGGCTTCGATACGATAGATGATGGCGCAGAAGAAGGTGGAGACGGCGGCATAGATGAGAGCGTGGCCGAGATCGATCTCCCGTCCGCCATCCAGCAGGGTGGTGATGCCGCTATAGAGAGCGCCAAGGCAGAGCAGCAGAATAATGGTGCCATTGATGACGTTGGTGATGGGCTCGAAGTGGGCGTAGCCATACTGGAAGCGCGCATCGGAAGGGCGGGTAACGAGATAGGCGGTAACAAGACCGAGGCCTGTCATGCCCATGCTGAACAGGGTGAAGATACCATCGAGCATGATGGCGTTGGAACCGACGAAGAGGCCGTAGCCGATGCCGAAGATGGCAAAGGTGATACAACCGAACAGCGACAGGGTAAGCGCCTGTTTTTCGGTGGTGACCAGCGTACTGATAACATGGCTGTGGTGAGCCATAAAAGTCCTCCTTTCAAATGGTGAATATTGCCAAGCGCAAGCGGTTTTCTAGCTGATATACTGCCCGCTCACATGTGAGCGGACTGGCCTGACTGCCATTGACAGGCGGCTGGCCAGTCGTTGTCGCCGGCGTGCCGGCATCAAGCAAAGGATGGGAACAAGGATTCATGATCCCGAGACTCGATTACCAGGACAGTTTGTCACCCGCAACCCTGCAGTTTCTTGAGTTGCTAGAGCGCAGCGCATTTCGTGGTGATATCGAAAAGTCTTATGCAAGCCGGTTGGCGATGGCGACGGATAACAGCGTCTATCAGGTAGTACCTCAGGCGGTTCTCTATCCGCGCAGTGCGGACGACATAGCAGCAATGCTCAAGCTGGCCGCAGAGCCGGCGTTCGCCTCCCTGAGCTTTTTCCCTCGTGGTGGCGGTACCGGCACCAATGGTCAGTCATTGGGCGGCGGCATTATCGTCGATCTCTCCCGTTATATGAACCAGATCATGGAAATTAATCTGGAGGAGGGGTGGGTACGCGCCCAGGCTGGGGTGGTGAAAGACCAGCTCAACGCCTACTTGAAACCCCACGGCTACTTCTTCTCGCCGGATCTCTCCACCTCCAACCGCGCCACCTTAGGGGGCATGATCAACACAGATGCCTCGGGGCAGGGGTCTCTGGTCTACGGCAAAACCTCGGATCACGTGCTGGGGCTCAAAGCGGTGCTGGAGAACGGTGACATCATGGCGACCGAGCCGCTGACCGGTGAGCGACTGGCCGACAAGCTGGCGCTGGAGAGTCGGGAAGGGGAGATCTATCGCACCCTCTATCGCATCGGCAAGGAGCGCCGCGCCGACATTGAGGCGACCTTCCCCAAGCTCAACCGCTTTCTGACCGGTTACGATCTCAAGCACCTCTATCAACCCGATACCGACACGCTGGATGTGAGCCGGGTGCTGTGCGGATCTGAAGGGTCTCTCGGCTTTATCACCGAAGCCAAACTCAATATCACTCCCATCCCGCGTTATCGCACTCTGGTCAACGTCAAGTACGACAGCTTCCCCTCCGCCCTGCGCAACGCCCCCTTTATGGTTGAAGCCCAAGCGCTGTCGGTGGAGACGGTGGATTCCCGGGTGCTCGGGTTGGCCCGCGCCGACATCATCTGGCATTCGGTCAAAGAACTTATTCAGGACGTGCCCGGCAAGGATCTGCAGGGACTCAACATTGTCGAGTTTGCCGATACCGACGAGGCAGAACACAAGGCCAAGGTGGCGGAGCTCTGCCGCCGTATCGACGACCTGTTGGCCAAGGGGGAGGCGGGAATCATCGGCTATCAGGTGTGTGACCACCTGCCGAGCATCGAGACCATCTACGCCATGCGCAAGAAGTCGGTGGGGCTGCTGGGCAACGCTGAAGGACGCAAGAAGCCGGTGGCCTTCACCGAAGATACCGCCGTGCCGCCAGAGTCACTGGCCGATTTCATCATGGAGTTTCGTGCCCTGCTGGACGCCCACGGCCTCGACTACGGCATGTTCGGCCACGTCGATGCCGGTGTGCTGCACGTGCGCCCGGCGCTCGACTTGTGCGATCCCGAGCAGGAGGTGCTGCTGCGGCGCATCTCCGATCAGGTGGTAGCGCTCACCGCCAAATATGGCGGCTTGATGTGGGGGGAACATGGCAAGGGCTTTCGCTCCGAATACAGCCCCGCCTTCTTTGGCGAGCTGTGGGAAGAGCTGCAGCGGGTCAAGGGGGCGTTCGACCCGGCCAACCGCATCAACCCGGGCAAGATATGTATCCCCTACGGTAGCGGCGCCGAGCTGGTGTCGGTGGATGGCCCCAAGCGCGGCAAGTATGACCGCCAGATCCCGCTCGCGGTGCGCACCAGCTACACCCGCGCCATGGATTGCAACGGCAACGGTCTCTGCTTCACCTTCGAGACCGACTCCCCCATGTGCCCCTCGGTCAAGATCAGCCGCGATCGCCGCCACTCCCCCAAGGGGCGGGCGGGCCTGATGCGTGAATGGTTGCGTCAGTTGGCGGAGCAGGGTTTGGATCCGTTGGCGGAAGAGGTGGCACTGCAATCCGGTGGTGTGCGCTTCAAACAGCTGGTGGACAAGGTGCGCAACAGCTGGGCCAAACAGCGCGGCGAGTATGACTTCTCCCACGAGGTGATGGAGGCGATGGCTGGCTGTCTGGCCTGCAAGGCGTGCACCAGCCAGTGCCCGATCAAGGTGGATGTGCCCGATTTTCGCGCCCGCTTTATGCAGCTTTATCATGGCCGCTACCTGCGCGCCCCCAAGGATTACTTCGTCGGCACGGTGGAGAGCTATGCGCCGTTGCTTGCCAAGGCGCCGAAGCTGGTCAACTTTTTCCTCGAAAAAGAGTGGGCCCAGAAGGCGACCGAGAAGAGCATCGGCATGGTGGATGTGCCGCTGCTCTCAGTGCCGACCCTTGCCGAGAGCCTGCACGATAACCGTGCCCGCTATTTTGATCTGCCGGGACTGGAGCGGATGAGCGTCGAGCAGCGCAAGCAGGTGGTGCTCATCGTGCAGGATCCCTTCACCAGTTATTACGACGCCCCTGTGGTGCGCGACCTGGTGAAACTCGCCAGCAAGCTCGGCTTCCAGCCCTACTTGCTGCCCTTTAAACCCAACGGTAAACCCCAGCATATCAAGGGGTTCCTGCGCGCCTTTGCCCGTACAGCGGCCAACAGCGCCCAGTTCCTCAACAAGGTGGCGGCGCTTGGCATTCCCATGGTGGGGGTGGATCCGGCCATGGTGCTCTGCTATCGCGACGAGTATGCCAAGGCGCTGGGGTCGGCCCGCGGTGATTTTCAGGTGTTGTTGCCGCAGGAGTGGCTGCTCTCGCTGCCGGCAGATCAACTGCCTGCTCGCACTGACAAGACCAAGAGCGAGGAGGGGGGCGAGCCCTGGTATCTCTTTGCCCACTGCACCGAGAAGACCGCCAAGCCCTCCACTCACGGCGACTGGAGCACCCTGTTTGGCCGCTTCGGGGCCAGCTTGCAGCCAGTCTCTGTGGGTTGCTGCGGTATGGCGGGCACCTATGGTCACGACGTCAAACAGGTGGAGAACTCCAAGGGCATTTATGGGTTGAGCTGGGCTGACCCGCTAGCCCGTCTACCCAAAGCGCGCTGTCTGGCGACCGGCTATTCGTGCCGCAGTCAGGTCAAGCGGATGGAGGGGGAAAAGCTCAAACATCCATTGCAAGCCCTGCTGGAGCTGCTCTGATGCTGACGTTTCCCAAGCGGTTTCGGGTGCCGAAGGCCTATCGGCACCCGCGTTTCTTGCTATTACCCGCCGCCCCCGCTCAGGCGGTGGTGGAGTTTGTCGCCATCCTGCGCGAGCGTGAGCAGCTCCATCAGCTGTTTCGCCCGAATGATATCTGGCCCTCCGCCAACTTCAGCCTGAGCCAGCACGAAGGGGATCTGGAGTGGCAGCAGTCGGAGTTTCTGGCCAAGCGCTCCTTTGCCTATGGCCTCTGGAGCCCGGATCGGGAGCCGCAATTCTGGGGCGGGGTTTATCTCTACCCCTCGGTGTTGCCTGAGGTAGCGGTGGAGCTCTTCTTCTGGAAGGTGGCCGAGGCGCCAATCACGGATGAGGAGCTGGAGATTCAGCTGCGCGACTGGCTCGCCAAGGTGTGGCAGTGGCCAGACCCCCGCTTGCCGGGGCGAGAAGTGCCCTGGGCTGAGTGGCCCGGCGTTACCTACCCCTGGTGACATCCCGCTTAAGGGCATGATTGTGTAACACGCAGTTCCGAGTCGGGGCTGCGTTGTTAACATGTCACCCGGTAACCAACAACTCATATAACCGAACCATTTTGTCGATGGAGGGCGTTTCACTCATATCGGTACGCATTCATCGCTTACATAAGGAGTCTGCTCGCAATGAGTCACGATATTGCGCCCATCTGGCGTAAACCCATGAGTCTGGAGGGGCTCAACGCCACCTCTCGCAACACCCTGATGGCCCATCTCGATATCGTCTACACGGCTTTTGGCTCCGATTGGCTGGAAGCGATCATGCCGGTGGATCACCGTACGCACCAGCCCCTTGGCATGCTGCATGGCGGCGCATCCGTGGTGCTGGCGGAAACCTTGGGATCGATTGCCGCCAATATGGCTGTGGGGCCAGATAGCTACTGTGTGGGGTTGGAGGTGAATGCCAACCATCTGCGGGCCAAACGGGAAGGGGTGGTGACCGGGCGTTGCGCGCCGCTCCATCTGGGAGCAACAACTCAGGTGTGGCAGATTGAAATTCGGGACGAACGTGAGCGTTTATTGTGCACCAGCCGACTGACCATGGCGGTGCTCAAACACAAGCGGGGCAAGGACTCCAGCGAGGAGTGATCTGCAATAACGCACTATGAGTGCAAAATAAGCAAGCCATACTCGCCAGATCCCTCTATAATTGCCAACGTCTTGAGAGGCTTATCACATTTTTCAAGACAGCAGAACAAAGTGGCGCTATAATCGCCGCCTTTTTGCTATTCCGCGGTGTTAGCCGCCTGCCTTAATCTGGAAGAATCTATGTCTGATACCGAACAACTGCCCCTTTTTAGTGAGCTTGGACTGGCCGCGCCTGTATTGAAAGCGCTGCAGGACGTGGGCTATGAGCGCCCGTCACCGATCCAGGCCGCAGCAATTCCCCACCTGATGGCGGGACACGATCTGCTGGGGCAGGCGCAAACCGGTACAGGGAAGACCGCTGCTTTTGCCTTGCCTCTGTTGTCTCGTCTGGAAGCTGGTAACCGCAACACCCAGATCCTGGTGCTGGCGCCTACCCGCGAACTGGCGCTGCAGGTGGCTGAAGCGTGCCAACGCTATGCACACCACATGCCTGATTTCCACGTGCTGCCGATCTACGGTGGTGCCTCCTACGAAACCCAGACCCGCGCCCTGCGTCGTGGTGCCCAGGTTGTCGTCGGTACTCCGGGCCGCGTGATGGATCTGATCCGTCGCAAGAACTTGGATCTCTCCGGCCTGAAAGCTCTGGTACTGGACGAAGCTGATGAAATGCTGCGTATGGGCTTCATCGACGACGTGGACTGGATCATGGAGCAGTGCCCGAGCTCTCGTCAGGTTGCTCTGTTCTCTGCCACCATGCCGGAGCAGATCCGTCGCGTGGCCCAGAAGCACCTGAAGCAGCCCAAAGAGATCAAGATCGCCTCCAAGACTGCTACCGCTACCACTATTCGCCAGCGTTACTGGCAGGTAACCGGTCTGCACAAGCTGGACGCCATGACCCGCCTGCTGGAAGTGGAATCCTACGAAGCCCTGCTGGTATTCGTACGTACCAAGAACGCTGCCGAAGAGCTGGCTGGCAAGCTGGCCGCACGTGGCCACGCCTGTGAAGCGCTGCACGGTGACATCCCGCAGAAGCTGCGTGAGCGTACCGTTGACAAGCTGCGTCAGGGCCAGCTGGACATCCTGATCGCCACCGACGTGGTTGCCCGTGGTCTGGACGTTGAGCGTATCACCCACGTAGTGAACTACGACATTCCGTACGACACCGAATCCTACGTTCACCGTATCGGCCGTACCGGTCGTGCCGGTCGCAAGGGCGAGGCCATCCTGTTCGTGGCTCCGCGCGAGCGCCGCATGCTGCGCGCCATCGAGCACGCAACCCGTCAGGCCATCGAGCCGATGAAGATGCCGAGCACCGAGGACATCAACCAGCATCGTCTGGCCAAGTTCAAAGAGCGCATCCGCGAAACCATGATGGGCGAAGAGCTCGAGATCTACCACAACCTGGTAAACGAGCTGATCGAAGAAGATTCTGCCGATCCGCTGGAGCTGGCTGCCGCACTGGCCAAGCTGGTACAGGGCGACCAACCGCTGCTGCTGGATGACTCCATCCCGGATCCGCTGTTCAACAACAGCAACGATCGTGGTGGCTTCGAGCGTCGTGACTTCAACGATCGCGGCGGTCGTGACTTCGGTGACCGTGGCGATCGTCCGGCCCGTCGCATGCCGTCCCTGGAGCCGCGTCCGCTGAAAGACAACCCGGACGTGGAGATGGAGCGCTACCGTGTCGACGTGGGTGCCCATCACGGCGTCAAGCCGGGCCAGATCGTGGGCGCCATCGCCAACGAAGCGAATATCGAGAGCCGCTTCATCGGCAACATCGACATCGCTGACGACTTCTCCACCGTTGACCTGCCCAAGGGCATTAGCGCCGATGTGCTGGAAGTGATCAAGAAAGCCCGTGTTTGCCAGCGTCCGCTGCAGATCACTCGCTACACCGAGGTGCCGGCCGGTGGCAACACCAGCAGCCGTCCGCCGCGCGGTGATCGTCCGTTCCGTGGCGACCGTCCTTTCAACAAGGATCGCCGTCCGCAGGGTGACCGTCCGTTCAACAAGGATCGCCGCGAAGGTGGTTTCAACAAAGATCGCAAATTCGGTGGCAAGCGCCGCGAAAGCTGATTGCTGATCCCGTTATGAAGAAGGCCGCTCATTGAGCGGCCTTTTTTTGTGCCAGCCTCTCGCGAGGCGGTAAGGTGCTGGTGCGCCGAGGATAACAGGAAAACTGTGCTCAGAACCTTGTGGTGAGCGCTCAGGCTGCCATAAAGCTGTCATGCTGAGGAGATAGATGACGCCGACGTGGCATGCCTCACCATCGCCCTGAGGGTGGTTTGCTGGGTACCCGTCGCTGAGCGTTAGAAAAGGGGGGCATGCCGGCTAATGACACAACGGCGATGAGCAAGCCCATGCCCAACCAGCTGCTCCATGGGAAGTGCCGGGGAGGTGTTGCTCATACAGGCGATGGTCTGGCGAGAGTGCTCGCCAGTTTTTGTCGTTGTTGCCGTTGTCGGCACCGATGTTTGTGTTTTCCGGAAAGCAAAAAACCGACCCTGAGGTCGGTTTTTTTAATTTGGCGGTGAGGGAGGGATTCGAACCCTCGATACGTTGCCGTATACACACTTTCCAGGCGTGCTCCTTCAGCCACTCGGACACCTCACCAAATTTTCGTTCGCTGCGCTGTTGCGCTGGAACGGGGCGTAATTTAGGGGAAAGGACTGTGTGGGTCAACCACTTTTCCCCTTATTTTTCATAATCTTTTCCGAATGCCTAACCCTTGCGCAGAATGCCGGTTTTTTAAACCGGATCAGGGCTTGTCGAGGATGATCAGACTGTCCGGCAGCTCGTTTTGATCCCGGGTGGCCGGGAAGGCATCGGTCAGAATGGCGCTAACGCGCTCCACGCACTCCAGAAAACCCTGTTCGATCTCCTTGTTGCGCACGCGCGCCACGAAGTCGTCGATGATCTCCTGCCACTGGCCGTTGTCGATATGCTGGGCGATGCCATCATCCACCAGTATTTCTACATAGTGCTCGGCGGCCGAGACGAAGATCAGCACCCCGAGTCGGTCGCGGGTGCGGTGCAGCCCTTGCTCGACAAATTGCAGGCGGGCCATCAGGGCCGCCCGGTGCTGGCGAACCTTCTTCGGGATGAGCCGCATCTTGATGGGGGTCCAGTGGAACAGCAGGCTCAGCAGTAGCCAGACTGACCACTGTACCAGCAGGATTTCGTACCAGCCGAGCCAGAAGCCGAGCTGGAACACCAGCAGCGGGGTGAGCATCGCCAGCAGCGCCGCCCAGAGGGTGGGAATGTAGCGATAACCATCGCTGGCCGGGGCCAGCACGGTGACCAGTTCAGCATCAGTCTCTAGCTCCGCTTCGCGCACCTTGGCCTGAAGCGTGTGGAAGAACTGTTTAGAAATCATGATTTGTCTCTTTACTCCTGTTACCAGCCACCGGAGGCTCCGCCGCCGCCAAAACTGCCGCCGCCACCGCTGAATCCGCCGCCAGAGCGACCTCCAAAGGAGCCGGCACCCAATCCACCGGCCATGTAGGCCGACCGATGTCGTCCTCCCGGCCCACCGCCCCCGCGCAGGTTGTGGAGTACGATCATCGCAATCACCACCAGAATAAACAGCCAGGGGCCGCCACCGTTGTCACTCTTTGGCTGCTCGACCGGCTGATATTCTCCGGCGAGTGCCTTCATGATGCTCTGGCTGCCCGCCATGATCCCGGCCACCATATCGCCGCGCTTGAAGGCGGGCAGGATGCGGCCATGGATGATGTTGGCGGCGATGGCGTCGGGCAGGGCCCCTTCCAGCCCGTATCCCACCTCGATCCGCACCTTGCGCTCATCCTGGGCGATCAGCAACAGCACGCCATTGTTTTTGCCTTTCTGGCCGATCCCCCAGTGGCGACCGAGCTGGTAGCCATACTCCTCGATAGTCTCCCCATCGAGGCTGTCGACGGAGACCACCACCAGCTGGATACCGCTGCGCTTTTCAAAGGCGGCCAGCTGTTGGGTCAGTTGATGGGCCTGTTTGCGGGACATCAGACTGGCTTCATCCACTACCCGTCCGCTCAGCGTCGGGAAGTCCGGTGCCGCTTGCAGGGCAGTGGCCCAGAGCAGCAGACAGGGAAGAAACCAGCGCAGCATCATCTTCATTGGAAGCTGACCTTGGGCGCCTCATCGGCACCGGGTTTGGCACTGAAACTGGGTTTGGCCTCCAGATCCGAGTAGAGCAGCTTGGACCAGATGACGCCGGGGAAAGTGCGGATCTCGGTATTGAACTGGCGCACCGCCTCGATATAGTCGCGGCGTGCCACCGAGATGCGATTCTCGGTTCCTTCCAGCTGGGCCTGCAGGGCAAGGAACTGCTGATCCGCTTTCAGCTCGGGGTAGCGTTCTACCACTACCATCAGGCGGGAGAGGGCGCTGGAGAGCTGGTTCTGCGCCGCTTCAAACTCCTTGAGCTGGGCAGGATCGCTCACCTGTACGCTGCCTACCCGGGCACGGGCATCGGTGACCGCCTTTAGGGTCTCCTGCTCATGGCTGGCGTAGCCCTTGACGGTGGCGACCAGATTGGGAATGAGATCGGCGCGGCGCTGATACTGGTTCTCCACCTGTCCCCAGCTCGCCTTGACCTGCTCATCCAGGGTCGGAATATTGTTCATGCCGCAGCCGGTCAGGCCGAGCAGCAGGGTCAGGGTCAACAGGCTCTGCGTGGTTCTGCGCCAGAGTGATGTGGCCATCTTGTTGTTCTCCTTTGGTATTTCGAGTCGATAGTGCGCCATGGATGGTGTACGACCAAGCGTGCACCACCATACCAGCTTGGGGTCAGTTGCCACAACGCGCAGGTAGCTCAGGTCGCTTGTTGATGCCGGAGACCTTGGGCAGCTGGGGCTTGTCTTTTAGCCAGGATGCCAGCTCTTCCCCACAGCCATTGCCGGGCGGAATGGGAGCCTGGGGTTCACAATCGGGGCTGCCCACCGGGCAGCGCAGCCGCACGTGGAAGTGGCTGAAGTGGCCCACCCAGGGGCGCAGCTTGGCGACCCAGGGTTCGTTACCAGCCTGTTGGCAGACCGCGGATTTGATCACCGGATTGACGAAGATGCGGGCCACCTCGGGTTTGCTGGCCGCAAGCCGCAGCAGGGTGAGCTGCTGGGGGCCAAAGCGGCCCGGTAACATCTTGTAGCTGGGTTCGTCGATCAGCGCCCACTCCTTGGGGGCATCCTGCTCCCACTTGCTGATGGGACGGTTGGCCATGCGAAACCAGATATCGGCATCAAGGCCAGTCTGATGGCTTCGATGGCCGGAGGTAAAGGGGCCGCCCCGGGCCATCGCCAGATCGGCGATGTAGAGATCCGGCAGCCCGGCCATGCGGGTCTGGTTGGCCAGCGCTTGCAGGTAGTGGATAAGGTCGGGGTGGCCGTAGTAGCGCAGCCGTTTGGTGCGGATCACCTGATAACCCGGCCCTTCGAGGGGCAGGGATACGCCGTTTTTCAGGCAACCGGCGGCATAACCACCGATGGCTTCCGCTTGCAATACAGTCGCCAGCAACAGGGACGTCAGCATGTGCGTGCTCCTTGTCTTGCTTCGAGTCGGCTCAGCAATACGAACAGACTCAAACATATAAATAAATAGGCCGCGGCTACCAGCAGCCAGATCTCGTAGACCAGTCCGCTGGAGTTGGCCATCTCGGTACCGACGAAGGTGAGCTCCTGCACCGAGATAAGGGAAACAATGGCGGTATCCTTCACCAGCGCAATGAGCTGGCCGGTGAGGGGGGGGAGCATCAGCAGCATGGCCTGCGGCAGGATCACATGGCGCAGCCGCACCCAGGGAGAGAGCCCGAGGCTCTGCGCCGCCTCCCACTGGCCACGGGGGATGGCGGCCAGCCCGGCGCGGACGATCTCGGCGACGAAGGCTGCGCTGATCATGCCAACGCAGAGGGTGCCTGAGATGAGGTTCTCCCAGCGGGCAGGTGGGCCAAACAGCGCCTCTTGCCACGGGGAGAGTGATACGGTGCCGAGCCAGCGGGAGAGGCCGCTCGCAGGCAGCAGCTGGTTGGCGATAAAGAAGTAGAAGATGAAGATAAAGACCAGCGGCGGCAGATTGCGGATCAGCTGGATAAACAGGGTCGCGGGCATCACCAGCCAGGGGTGGCGGCTGAAGGCGGCTACCCCCAGCGCAGTGCCGAGCAGCAGCGCCAGTACCATGCCGAGCAGGGCGATGCGCAAGGTGGTGATCAGACCGCTGAAAAAGTAGGGCAACTCGCCGTGAGGGCCGGGGGTGAACAGCAGGTCGAAGGCTTCATGCCAGCGCCACTGATAGGCCACCCCGATGTGCAGGCGGCTGGCCAGCCAGAGGCCAGCCAGCAGCAGGATCAGGGCGATCGCCCCATCCAGCCAGTTGATGTTCCGACATGCCCCACGGATGATGCGCCGGATGGTCTCTTTTAGAGCAATCAGCATCAGGGATTGGCGACCTGCGCTTCCCACGCCAGCGACTTGAACCAGTAGTCATGGCGCGCTTTGAGCCAGCCATCGGCCTGACGGGCGGCGATCCACTCGTTGAACTGCTCAGCCAGGGCATCATCCCCCTTGCGCAGGGCAAAGCCTTCATCGCCTTGTGCCAACGGCTCGGCAAACGGCATAAAGAGGGCATCCGGGTGGCGCAGCGCTTCTTGCTCGGGTTTCGGGGAAGAGGAGAGGGCGCCGTGGGCGCGGCCGTTCAGCACCTCCTGAAATACCTGTGACTCGTCATCAAACTGGCGCAGGGTGGCCTTGGGGAAGTGTTCTTTTGCCACCTGTACCGGTGAGGCGCCACGACGTACCGCCAGGATCACCCCGCGCTGGTTGAAGTCCGCCACGGTTTTCTTCTCTTTGGCCAGGGTGCTGGAGGCGGCCAGCTGCACCCCCGAATGGGAGTAGGCCTGGGTGAAGCGCACGCTCTTCTCCCGCTCGGGGGTGATGGTGAGGCCGCCGATGATGACGTCATATTTTTTCGCCAGCAGGGAGGGGATGATGCCATCCCAGGCGGTAGGCACGAACTCTACCTGCCAGCCGTTATCTGTGGCGAGGCGACGGGCCACGTCAATCTCGAAACCGATTAGCGCCCCTTGCTTGTCGCGCATCGCCCAGGGGGCGAAGGTGGACATGCCGACCCGCAGGGTACCGCTCTGCTCGATCTGTGCCTGGGTGTCGGAGGGGGCAGTTTGTGCCAGTGCCGGAGTGAGCAGGCTTGTCAGTAGCAGGGCAGCGCCCGACAGGGTGGTCTTGAATGACAGATTCATGGTTAGCGTCCTTGTTGATCCGGATTCAGGTGACGGGCCAGCGCCCGCGAACAGGCTGACAGCGTCAGGGTTAACAGCAAATAGAGGGCGGCCACGGTAAACCACACCTCAAAGGTCAGAAACGTATCGGCAACCAGAGTACGCCCTTCGTTGGTCAGATCGAAGATGGCGATCACACTCACCAGCGCCGAATGTTTGATAAGGGAGACCAGCTCGTTGGTCAGCGGCGGCAAGGTGATGCGCACCAGCTGGGGCAGGATCACCTTGCGCAGGGTGATGGCCCGTGACAAGCCAAGCGACTGGGCTGCCTCCCACTGTCCTTTGGGAATGGCCTGTACACCTGCACGCAGCACTTCGGCGGTGAAGGCCCCCTGATAGAGGGAGAGGCTCAACACGGCGCAGGCAAGGGGGGCCAATCCCAGCATGGGGCCCAGCAAGAAATAGAGAATATAGAGCTGCACCAACTGGGGCGTGGTGCGCACCAGCGCCAGATAGGCGATGGCGAGCCAGGGGCCGAGCCGAGAGGGGAGCAGCCGCAGGCTAACCACGCACAGACCGACCGCCATCGTGCCCAACAGACTGAGCTGCGCCACCTGCAAAGTGACCAGCAGGCCGTT
The DNA here is from genome assembly GCF_049175135.1 of Aeromonas sp. 600724. NCBI lineage: Bacteria > Pseudomonadati > Pseudomonadota > Gammaproteobacteria > Aeromonadales > Aeromonadaceae > Aeromonas > Aeromonas sp. 600724. The sequence goes on from NZ_JAAKUM010000015.1 coordinate 100,235, forward strand.
TAGCAGGGGGCCGGCATAAAAGGTTCCCTCATCCCATTCGCCGAGAAAGGGCAATACCCGCGGCCACTGCCACTCATAGCCCATCTGGCGAGCGCCGCTATAGAGCGCCCAGCCGAGCAACACAGAGAGCATCACAGTGCCCGACAACCAGCCGAGCAGGCGGGGAAGATTGAGCCTAGCCATGATAGCTGAGCACCTGTTCGAGAAAGGCCCGGGTGCGCGGGTGACGAGGGGCGTTGAACAGCTGGGCGGGCGGGGCCGACTCGATGATCTTGCCCTCATCCATAAAGAGCACCCGATCCGCTACTTGACGGGCAAAGCCCATCTCGTGAGTGACGCAGATCAGGGTCATCCCCTCGTCAGCCAGCTCGCGGATCACATCGAGCACTTCGCGGATCATCTCGGGGTCGAGGGCGGAGGTGGGCTCGTCAAACAGCATCAGCTCGGGTTGCATACAGAGTGAGCGGGCGATGGCGACCCGCTGCTGCTGGCCGCCGGAGAGCTGGTGGGGGTACTTGTCGGCCTGTGCCTGAATGCGCACCCGCTCGAGCAGCCCGAGCGCCCGGGCTTTGGCCTCCTCAGGGCGCAACCCCAGGGTATGCACCGGCGCCACCATCAGGTTTTCCAGCACCGTCATATGGGGGAAGAGGTTGAACTGCTGAAACACCATGCCAACCCGACCTTGCAGGCGGCGCAGGTAGGAAGGGGTCACCGGCTCGCCAAACAGGAACAGCTGGCCGTCGTCGATCCCCTCCAGCCCGTTGATGGTGCGGATCAGGGTCGATTTTCCCGAGCCTGACGGGCCACAGATAACCCACTTCTCTCCCCGTTCAATGGTGAGATCGATGTGATGAAGAGCCTGAAAGTTGCCATAGAATTTGTCGACGCCACAAAAGCGCACACAGGGTTGCGAGCTGGTCAAGAAGCAGGTTCCACTGAGAATCATTTACGCCATGGTATTGATTTTATAGGGGGATGACAAAGAAAACCCCCTTGTCAGCATCCTGATGGCTATTCACAATGGCGCCATTTCGTGATGACAGGAGCTTTTCATGCGTATTACATCCTTGCTTGCCGGTTCGCAGGTGCAGCTGTTGATGCCGCCAACGGTGCGCTATCGCTGCGTCATTTTTCTGTTGTTGCTGGTGAGTTGGGGCGTGGTGGCGGCCTCCTTGTGGGATGGTTGGGGCGCCATGGCGCTGCTCAACTGGGTGGGCGTGATCTTTGGTGGCATCACCGGGATCATGGTGTCGCTGCCCCGCAGCTGGCAGCCCTGGCGCCTGGCGGAGCTGGGGTGGGATGAACAGCATATCTATTTGCTCAATGGCAACAAGGATGAAGCGCTGGCACTGCCCCGCAGCCAGCTGGTGGCGCTCGAACGGGAGAGGCGAGTGGGCCACGACGGCCAGTGGCTCGACTTCAGCCTCGATCTGCAGCTGAGTGAAGAGGAGATGGCGGCGGCCATGGCCTTGCTGGATCTCAAGGCGGGGGAGCTCCATCTGGTGAGCCCGTCTGTCTATCGCTTCGGCTTTAAACGGGCCTGGCACGGTCGCCGGATGCTGGCGCAACGGTTGTCAGATCTGCAATCGGCCTGAGTCGACTATTTTCTCGACAATTCCCGGCAAAGCTCAGATACTGCCAGTGACTCGAATTGATCTTGTCTGCACTGTTAACCCAAGAGATCAATCACTTGACGACAGTGTGGAGAAGGCCACGGCATGAAGCCATGGCAGGTCCGGCATAGGGGTTGTGCCCTTACCGTTATGCTGGGAATTGCATAGAGAAGGCACCTTGAATCGAGAGTGGATGGCATGAAGATTTACGTAGGAAATCTGTCGTACCGGATGACGGCCGACGAACTGAAAACCCTGTTCAGCCAGTTTGGACAGGTCGACAAGGTTGATATCATCATCGACCGCGATACCGGCCAGTCAAAGGGGTTTGGTTTTATTGAAATGCCGGTCAATGGTGATGCCGAAAAGGCCATCGCTGGTCTGCATGGCACAGAAGTCGGTGGTCGTACCATCACCGTCAACCAGGCCAAACCGAAGACAGATGCTCCCCGTGGTCGCCCGCAACAGCGCCACCGCTAAGGTACCTCGGCAATAAAAAAACGGCATGGGTTTCCCCCATGCCGTTTTTGTTTCTGAATGTTTTGCTGTGATCAGGGGACGTCGTAACCGAGTGCCGCCTTGCGGATGCGGAACCACTGCTGGCGGTTAAGCTCGATGGATTCGGCGGCCACGGCGGCGGCAATCCGCTCCCGCTTGCCGGAGCCAATCAATGGCAGCGGCTGGCTTGGCAGCATCATTACCCAAGCGTAGACCACCTGCTCGATAGTCTGGGCGCCCACTTCCTGACGGATCTGCTCCAGTTCGGCACGCAGCGGGGCATAGGCCTCATCGCTGAACAGTCGGCCGCCGCCGAGACATGACCAGGCCATCGGCTTGATGCCAAGCTGCTGGCACTGATCCAGGGTACCATCGAGGGTCCCTTCCTGATGAAGCGGCGAGATCTCCAGCTGGTTGGTGACTAGCGGGAAGGGGAGGCGCGATTGCAGTAGCTCGAATTGACGGGCGGTGAAGTTGGATACCCCGGCGTGCTTGATCTTACCCGCCTGTTTCAGGGTGATAAAGGCGTCGGCCACATCATCGGCGTTCATCAGGGGATCCGGGCGGTGGATCAGCAGCAGGTCCAGATGGTCGGTGCCGAGCTTGCGCAGCGAGGCCTCGGCGCTGGCGATGATATGGTCCTTGCCGGTGTTGTAGTGGTTGAGAGCATGCTCCGGCTTGGCGGTGAGGGCGATACCGCACTTGGTGACGATCTCCATCCGGCTGCGCAGGGAAGGCTCGAGGCGTAGGGCGTGACCAAAGGCCTCTTCGCACTGGTAGCCACCATAGATATCGGCGTGATCGATGGTGGTGACCCCCAGATCCAGATGATATTTCATCAGATCGAGCAGAGCGGCCGGAGAGAGCTGCCACTCCATCAGGCGCCAGTAACCCATGATGAGGCGAGAGAAGGTGGGACCTTGCGGATGCAGGGCGACATGGGATACAGACATGGTTGACTCCTTGAAAAACACGATGCGAAAACGATGTGCAACATAGATGACTGCGGGCATCTTGGCCTCATGTGGCTGGCAAAGCAATAATGGGCAGTGGCATGATTCGAACTTTGGTTCTGACCGAAGAGAGTTGGGGAGATAATTGGATGGAAGGATTTGCCGAGCGCTTGCAGAGCCTGATCGGGGAGATGAGCGTGAGCGCCTTTGCCCGCAAGGTGGGGCTCAGTGAAGCGCTGATCCGCAAATATTTGAAGGGGGCCGAGCCTGGCCTGGCGCGGGCCAACCAGATCGCCATGGGGGCCAACTGCTCGCTGGAGTGGCTGGCGACCGGATGCGGTTATCTCTACCGTCAGGCGGAAGTGGTGGACAGGGAGGCGCTGGCTGCGGCGCAGCAACTGCTGGGCGAGCAGCAACCCGGGGTGGGGCTGCCCGATGAGGAGGCGCTGGTCACCCTGCTCGCCTACTACCAGTTTTTGCGCACCCACAAGAAAGCGGACGGTTTTCTCGACTTGGCGCTGGCGCGGGAGTTTGGCCGCCATCTGGGGGAAGCGTGATGAGGAGCATATTACCCTTTGGTCGTGTCACGGCCGGTTGATTATTCTGATACGCTCTAAGCAAGATAAGTCTCCATGGAATGGGCGATGAGCTACTTGATCCTCGGAAGTGGTGCGCTGGGCTCGGCGCTGGCAAGAGAGCTGATGGCAAGGGGGGAGTCATTCCTGCTGGCCGGGCGCAACTATCCCAAAGGGATCGAGATGGAGGACTTCTTCCCGCTGCCAGATGTCGATGCCATCTCGTTCGATGCCTTGTTTACCCTCTACGATTGCGATCCGCTTCCCACCGTTGTGATCAATACCATCGGCGTGTTGCACGATGTCAGCTTTATGCCGGAGCGGCGGGTCGAAGAGGTGCACCCCAAGTGGCTGTGCGACAGCCTGCTGGCCAATGCCTGGCCAACACTGGCGCTGGCTGCCCGTTTCAGCCGGTTGATGGGCAATGACCATCCGCTGTGGCTCTGCGCCATCTCCGATCTGGCGGGCTCCATCACCGCCAATCTGGAGGGGGGACGTTACAGCTACCGGATGAGCAAGGCGGCCCTCGACATGGGGGTGAAAACCCTGGCCCTTGAGTGGACGCAGCGTTTCCCGCAAGCAGGGGTGGTGGCCGTTGCGCCCGGCTTGATGGACTCCCCGATGAATACCCCCTTTCTGAGCGAGTTGCCCGCGGATCAATTGCTGGATCCTGCCGAGGTGGCGGTGAAACTGCTCAATCTCATCAAGGGGTTATCATTGGCCCAATCGGGCCAGCTACTGGATCTGAACGGTCAGCCGCTGCCCTGGTAAATCCCGCCTGCGGGTTCTACGGACGTCTATTGGCTTCACATTCTGCCCATGCGCCCCTTGCCAAGCGAGGGGCGCATGGCTAACGTCACTCTCCTGTTTCAGGAGGGATCTCATGCGCTATATCGATTTACGAAGTGACACCGTCACCCAGCCTACTGACGCCATGCGTCAAGCCATGCTCCACGCCGAAGTCGGTGACGATGTCTATGGTGAAGATCCGGGCGTCAACGCGCTGGAGGCCTTTGGGGCCAGATTGCTGGGCAAACAGGCGGCGCTATTTGTGCCATCGGGCACCATGTCCAACCTGCTGGCGGTGATGAGCCACTGTCAGCGCGGTGAGGGGGCCATCCTCGGCAACGCCGCTCACATCTATCGCTATGAAGCGCAGGGGAGTGCCGTGCTGGGCTCCGTAGCCCTGCAACCCTTGCCGATGCAGCGCGATGGCACACTGGCATTCGATGATATCAGGGCTGCGCTGGCCCCTGATGATGCCCACTTCGTCCAGACTCGCCTGATCTGCCTTGAGAACACCCACAACGGCAAGGTGCTGCCGCTCCCCTATCTGCAAGAGATGGGGGCATTTGTTGCTGAACGTGGCTTGAAGCTCCATCTCGATGGCGCACGGCTTTTTAACGCCGCCGTGGCCAGCGAGACCCCGGTCGAGGTGATCGCCGCGCCATTTGACAGCATCTCGATTTGTCTCTCCAAGGGGTTGGGCGCACCGGTGGGCTCGCTGCTGGTGGGCAGTCACGACTTCATCGCCCGTGCGCGCCGACTGCGCAAGATGCTGGGGGGCGGCATGCGTCAGGCGGGGATTCTGGCGCAAGCCGGTCTGTTTGCCCTCGAGCAGCACGTGACCCGCCTGGCCGATGATCACCGCCGTGCCAAACGGCTGGCCGAAGGGTTGGCTGCACTGCCGGGCATCGAGCTCGACCTCTCGCTGGTGCAGAGCAATATGGTGTTCCTGCGGCTGCGTGAGGGGGAATCAGCCCCTCTGCTCGCTTTTATGAAGGAGAGGGGGATCCTCTTTTCCGGTTACGGCGAGCTGCGGTTGGTGACCCATCTGCAAATCAACGATGACGATATTGAAGAGGTGATCGACGCCTTCACCGAGTATCTCGGGGCGCGTTGAGACGGCTGGTGAGGTAGAGGTTATACCGAGACCTGTTCATACCGAAATAAAAGAGGGCGCCGCGGCGCCCTCTGTTATTTGCTGCAAGCTCAAGCCTGCCGCTGGCCGCTCATCAGCATGGCCTCATCGGTAGCGTCGTAGATCATCACCGCGATGTGGGTCACCTGACCGCCGAAATCGGCCAGTGGCACCAGCGTCAGGTTCTGGAACATATGGGGGGCCGAGCCGGTAATGGGGCGATAGTTGGAGAAACGTAGCAGATAGGGCTTCTGCTCCCAGGTGCTGAAGGCGCGGTTGTTGAGCTTGAAGACCATGTTGGCCTTGCGCTCGAACCAGGCTCTGTCCACATCGGGGAAGAGCTCGAACAGTACGCCATCGCGCACGTCACTGGCCAGTCGGCCGCTGTGGCTCTCCATAAAGCCGTTCCACACCTGTACCTTGTACTCCTTGTCGAGCACTACCAGGCCTACGTCCAGGTTCTGGACTATGTTCATCAGCCAATGAAATTCACGGATTTCCATAGTCACTCCTAGAGCATGTGCATGATTTTGTTGTTCATGGTGGCGATGGAATCTTCGGTAAACAGCAGCAGCAGATCACACTGCACCGCGTAATCCTGGATCCGGTAGTTGATCTCGATGGCGAGCGTGCGGCGCCAGCGACTCTTGTTGGTGTTGATCAGCTCGTTGATGGGTCTGTGCTGGCCGAGCACCACCGGGTGCCCCTGACTGAAGGGGGTGTCGAGCTGGTTGGCGTAGCCGCGTAGGAAGGCGCCGATCAGCACGTTGGCGGTATCCATCAACAGCTCCAGTTCGGCGGTGCGATCCAGCGTCCCCTGATGGTTCATCAGCTTGGCCAAATCTTTGAAGCTGGAGTCATGGAACAGGATCAGCGCTTCACCGGCGATCCCAGCTCCGATAAACCCCTGACAGACGGCGGAGAGGGTATCTGAATCCGCAGCGGCCGAGAGGGCCATATGCAGCTCGGAGACCTCCAGCACGTTGACGTTGGGGATAGGCAGCACCACGAAGGCGTTGAGCAGACGAGCCAGCAAGTCGGCGGCCTGACCCATGGAGACGTTGGCCAGCTCCTGATAGACATCGCGGATTTCGGGGGTGATCTTGACGCCTGCATCGGCTACCACGCCGCTTGGCAAGGGCTCGGCTGCACTCGGCTGATTACCCGATGAAGCACTCCAGAAGCCATGTTGTTTGAGCAGGGCTAGCAGGGTATCTGGGGCGGCGGGCTTCTTGATGAAATCGAGCGCCCCCAGCCCCATGACCCGCTGATAGGCCTCAGGCTGGATATCTCCGGAGACCACGAAAACCTTGCTGCGTAGTCCTTCCCGTTTCAGGGTCTCCAGCACACCGTAACCGTCCATTTCCGGCATGGTCAGATCGAGAAAGATGAGATCCCCATGGCCCATCAGCACCTGTTCGATCCCTTCAAGGCCATTCGCCGCATAGTGCAAATCGACTTTCCAGTCAGCCGGTAGCGCTCGTGCCAGCTGTTTGCGGGCGAACCCGGAGTCATCACATATCAATACATTCATGGCGTTAGGCAGGCTCTGTTGGCAAGGATTGCTATAAGTGTGGCCCGCTAACAGTCAGATGCAATGTGGGAGGTTGTCACCCTGTGAAAATTGGTTATCCCATTGCCGGTTACGATAGCGTGCGGAGTATTTCTCAACAAATTCAGCGAACATCTTAACACGCAACGGGGCGAACTGGTGCTGGCAACACAACATGTAGAAGGGGCGATTGCCGGTCTGCCAGTCGGTCAGTACCGGTACCAGCTGCTCGTCATGGAGGAAGCTGCTCAGATAGTGCAGCGGGGCGTTGACGATCCCCAGATGACGCCGGGCTGCGCGCACGGCGGCCTGAGTCTGGTTGACGGTCAGTTTGGCGCTGCGTTTGATGCAGACGCTCTGGCCATCCTTGTCGGTCAGTTGCCAGTGCTGGTGTGGCCAGCAGTAGATGAGATCATGTTCTTCCAGCTGGCTGGGGTGGGAGGGGGTTCCCTTCTTGGTCAGATAGAGTGGCGAGGCAAACAGGCCGTACTCGATATGACCGAGACAGATCGCATTGGGCAGCGACTGGGGCAGCTCACCGTTGAAGAACACCAGATCCCGATCATTGTCGAACAGGTGCTGGTGATCATTGGTCTGGGTGATATCGAACTGTACCTCGGGATAGTGCAGCCCGAATTCGGCCAGCATATCGATGAGGATGGTGTTGGAGAGCGCGATCGGCGCGGCTATCCGGATAAGCCCGGTGATGTCTGCTTCTTTACCCCGGATCTCGCTGGTGGCCTGCTCGATTTGTGCAAGCGGTGTGCAGAGACGCTCGTAGTATCTGAGCCCTTCATCGGTAAGACGGAGTTTACGGGTAGAGCGATGTAGCAGGGAGCAACCCAGTTGCTCTTCCAGCTGGGAAATGCGTCGACTGATGGTGCCTGTTGGCATGCCCAGTGCGGCTGCAGCATGGGAGAATCCTCCCTCTTGCACCACCTTGACGAACAGGTAGAACTCTTCGATGTGCTTCATAAACGCTGTTCTGGGTGTAACAAGGGGGCAACCATAAAAAGAGCCTTATCGCTTGGCAAGGGTAATTCAGCGTTTAATTGATCTGGATTCGATTTCTACTGATACCAGTTTAAATTTTCAATTGTTCTCGAATGAGGATTATTTTCTGCGCCACAGTCATTGTTGCGAGATGTCACCCGTTAGCTCAAGAGAGAGAGGCGACATGGTATGACTACAATACGACCCATCCTCAGGAAAAAAGAGGATCGCGCTGGTCAAGAGCAGTTCTTTTTTTCGGCGATGTGAATGTGATGACAGTCGCATATTCATCATGCCGGTCTGGTGAAGGTAGATATTCGGTTTTGAGGTATTTAAGTTCCTTGTTAAGTCGCTATTTGGGGCCGGTTTTGCTCTTTTTTGTCTGTTTATTCAACGCGCTGGTTAATAAATGAAAGTTTTACGAGGGAAATGCCGGCACTTTTTTTAGTTGACTTTTTTGTCAGTAAATAAGTGTTTGTTGTGAATCGTAAAAATGTTTTTTGAAGTATCCAGAGTGCAATTCTTAGTGCTTGTTTTTGCTGGGAAAAAAAGTTAAAAACGAACGAGGGATTTGTTCTGATTGACAGGAGTATTGGCTGAGTCCTTTTTTCTGTGGCTGGATTGGCTCTCCTGTTGTTGATTTCTGAAATCAGTTATCTGCTTTTGGCCATCGCGAGAAATAGTGGCCGAGAGGTGTTGTCACCTTGCATTCTGCATACGGCGGTTTGCCCATTTGTTTTCCGGTTCACCAGTGACCATCCAGCATGAATGATTTTGACCAGATGAATACGCTTGACGAACGGTTACTGAAGACAATGGATGTTCTGCATACCCCTATCTGGGTATATGACATCGAACATCACCATATTTTCTGGGCAAACCGCGCAGCACTTCCTCTCTGGGAGGCCACCTCCCTTGACGAGCTCTGTTCCAGGGATTTTTCGGCTGATATGGCCACAGCCATAGCGCTGTTGTTGCAACGCTACCTCGGTGATTTTCAGCAGGGGCGAAGTTACAACGAGTGGTGGACTATCTCCCCAAAGGGGGTCAAGAAGCAGATCTATCTACGCCTCTCCGGCATTCAGCTGGCTGGCCGGCTGATGATGATGACCGAGGCGGTGCTCGACTCCGATACCCTCTATCAGGAGTCCTCGCTGGCAACCGGTGATACCCTGGCCTGCCTGTTCGATAGCAATGGCGCGTTCGAAAGCGGCAACTATCACTTCGAGATGTGTTTCGGTCATCGGATCGCCACGCTCTCCCAAGTTTTTTCCGGTAGTGACGACAGTTTTTACCAGAAGCTCTCCCGACTCGATGAAGTAGTGACCGAAGGGGAGTGCCGAACCCTCAAGGGGATGCGCTGGTTCCAGTATCAGTTCCGCTATATCCAGCAAGGAGCGCGGATCCTGCTCACCATGCGCGATATTACCGATCGCAAACTCGAGGAGCTGGAGCATCGCCACCTCGCCTGGCATGACTCCCTGACCGGCCTGCTCAACCGTTATGGCTTGATGAAATCTCTCGAGGCCTATTGCGGGTTGGGGGAGCGTTTCGCGCTGGTATTCATGGATCTGGACAACTTCAAGCTGGTCAACGACAACTACGGCCATAAGGCGGGAGACCGCCTGCTGGAGCGGGTTGCCGGTCGCCTCAAACAGATTTGCCCCCGCGATGTTGAGCTGGCCCGTCTTGGCGGGGACGAGTTTACCGCGTTGGTTCCCTTGGGAAACCAGAGCGAACGAGCCCAGGATGTGGCCGATCAGATGCTCTCCCAGATGACCAAGCCGCTGCAACTGAGCGGTCTGCCGGAGGTAACCATCGGCGGCAGTATCGGCATTGCCATCTATCCCGATGATGCGGACGATGGTGATAACCTCATCACCCGCGCCGATATGGCCATGTATCAGGCCAAGCAGATGGGGCGGCTGCGCTGGCAGCGTTTTACCCCCAGCATGCAACAGACCCTGCAGCGCAAGCTCAATCTCAAGCAGTTTCTGGCCAAGGCTATCGGTCGTCAGGAGCTGAGCCTCTGTTACCAGCCACAGGTCGATGTCGCCAAACGGCGTCTGATCGGTTACGAGGCGCTGCTGCGCTGGTATAACCCGGTGCTTGGCCATGTCTCGCCAGTGGAGTTTATCCCCCTTGCCGAAGAGATGGGGCTGATCCGCGAGATCGGCAGCTGGGTGCTCTCTACCGCGCTTGCCCAAATGGCCAGTTGGAAGAAGCGCCTCCATCACCGGGTGCCAGTCTCCGTCAACCTCTCTGGTTTCCAGCTCTCGTCGGCACTGCCCGGGCAAGTGCGCCAGCAGCTGGAGCTGCACGGGGTGGATGCCTCCCTGTTGACGCTGGAACTGACCGAAACTGTGCTTATGCTGGATATGAAGGGGTGCCTCGATATTCTCGATGACTTGAGTGAACTGGGGATCAAGATTGCCATCGACGATTTTGGTACCGGCTACTCATCCCTTGCCTATCTCAATCGCCTGCCCATCGATACGATCAAGCTGGATCGCTCTTTCGTGGTCGGCCTCAACCTGCCGGTGATCCGGGCGACTGCGGCCATGGCCACCAATCTGGGGTTGGGGATCATGGCGGAAGGGGTGGAGGAGCCTCACGAACTGGCCGCACTGCAGACCCAGGGGTGCCATGTGTTCCAGGGATATCTGTTCAGCAAGCCGCTGACGGTGGCACAAGTCGAGGCAAGCGGTTTCGTGGTGGAGTGTCAGGTTGGGCGTTATCCACTGTTAGATGCCGTGATGGCAGAGTAACAAGTGTGCGTTAGGCCACAACTTGGAATTTTATTCCGCAATATTTAATCAAAATTAATCATTCTTTTGCGATCGGTCATGAGACGGATTGGCTGGAATTGCTAGCATGCGACCTCGTTTCTAGGGAAAGGAGTATCGCAATAATGAGTCATGCTGCTGTCAATGACCGTCCGGCCAGCCCTCCCAAAGGTTGGCTGAACCGTTTCCTCAATGGCGTCGAGAAAGCCGGGAACAAATTACCCGACCCCGCCATGCTGTTCCTCTACGCCTTGCTGATCGTCTGGGTCGGCTCCTGGGTGTTGTCACAATTCCAGTTTGATCTGGTCAACCCCCGTACCGGGGAGGCGGTAGTGGTCAACAACCTGCTGACCGGTGCCGGTCTGGCCGAGTTTCTCTCCACCATGGTGACCACTTTCACCGGCTTTGCCCCGCTGGGGATCGTGCTGGTGGCCATGCTGGGGGTCGGGGTGGCCGAGCAGTCCGGTTTTATCAATACCGGTCTGAAAAAGTTGCTCAAAGTGACGCCTGCCCGTTTTCTCACTCCCATGCTGATCCTGGTAGCGATCGTCAGCCACACCGCTGCAGATGCGGGCTATGTGCTGGTGATCCCCATCGGTGGCATCATCTTCCACGCTGCCGGACGCCATCCGCTGGCGGGGATCGCCGCCGCCTTTGCCGGTGTCTCCGGCGGTTTTGCCGCCAACTTCCTGCCCTCCGGCGGGGATGCGTTGCTGCAGGGCTTTACCCAGTCCGCCGCTCAGTTGCTCGATCCTGACTACATGGTCAACACCCTTTGCAACATCATCTTTACCGGAGCCTCTTCGCTGCTGATCATCTGCGTCGGCTGGTTCATTACCGAAAAGGTGGTGGAGCCGCGCCTCAAGCATGTGGCGCTTAACGAGGATCTGGAGAGTGCCGACGAGATGGGGCGCTACAGCGCGCAAGAGAGCCGAGCCTTCAACTGGGCCGGGTTTGCCATGCTGGCGGCTATCGTGCTGCTGGCGCTGGCGCTCTCCCCGAACGATTCCCCGCTGCGTGCTGCCGATGGCTCCCTGACCACCTTCGCTGCCCCCGTGATGAAGTCCATAGTGCCGCTCATCTTCCTGCTCTTTATCCTGCCCGGGATTGTCTACGGCTTTGTCGCAGGCAGCTTCAAGAGCGGCAAGGATGTGATCGATGCCATGTCGGCCACCATGAACAAGATGGGCTCCTACATGGTGATGGCTTTCTTCTGCGCGCTCTTCATCAAGGCGTTTGGTGACTCCAATCTGGGCACCCTGCTGGCCCTTTCCGGTGCCGAAGTGCTCCATGCGCTGGCGCTGCCCGGTGAGGTGACTATCGTCGGGATGATCCTGCTCACAGCCAGCGTCAATCTGGTAGTCGGCTCGGCCTCCGCCAAGTGGGCGCTGATCAGCCCGATCCTGGTACCCATGTTGATGGCGGTGGGGATCTCCCCCGAGCTGACCCAGGCGGCCTATCGGGTCGGGGATTCTGCTTCCAATATCATCACCCCGCTGATGGTCTTCTTCCCGCTGGTGGTGGTCTATTGCCAGCAGTATGTGAAGAGCACCGGGATTGGCACTCTGGTCTCCATGATGCTGCCCTACTCGCTGGCCTTCCTGGTGAGCTGGACGATTTTCCTGCTGCTCTACTGGGCGCTCGGCTTCCCGCTCGGGTTGCAAGCCCCTTACGTCTATCCGGCCCCTTAAGCTGGGTGTGCGAGGGAGCCTTGGGCTCCCTCGTTTTTTTCGCTATGGTGTTACCTCATTTTGGAGGTGCCATGAATCAGACCATCGATCTTATCCTTTCCCATCGCTCCATTCGTCAGTTCACTGCCGAGCCGATCGCCCCGCAGCAGCTGGATGTCATTCTCGCCGCCGCCCAGTCCGCCTCGACCTCGAGCTTTTTGCAGGTGACCAGTATTGTGCGAGTCAGTGAACCCGAGGCGCGTCAGCAGCTGGCCATGCTGGCGGGCAATCAACCCTATGTGGTGCAGGCGGCCGAGTTTCTGGTGTTCTGCGCCGATTACCATCGTCACAGCCAGATCGTGCCCGAGGCCCAGACCGGTTATGCGGAGCAGTTGTTGATCGGTGCCATTGACGGCGCCCTGATGGCGCAAAATGCCCTGCTGGCGGCGCAGTCGTTGGGACTGGGCGGGGTCTATATCGGCGGCATTCGCAACCATCCTGCCGAGGTGAGCGAGCTACTGGGCTTGCCCCATCAGGTGATCCCGCTGTTTGGCCTCTGCCTTGGCCACCCTGCTCAGCAGCCGGAGCAGAAACCCCGCCTGCCCAGGGGATTGGTGGTGCATCAGGAGCGCTACCAGCACGAGCTGGATCGCGACCTGCTGGCCCGGTACGATCAGCAGATCGCGGACTACTATCAGGCCCGCAGCAGCAACAACAAACAGCAGACCTGGAGTAGCCAGATCCGCGCCATTCTGGGCAAGGAGTCCCGCCCTTTCATGCTGGGATTCCTGCAATCGCAGGGCTTTAACCTCAAGTAATGGCGCTGATGGGCGATACTATGGGAGTGATGACCACCATGGTCATTTTCCCGTGATCCTGAAATCTTTCCCTGAGACCGGGTATACAGCTTGGCGACAAATCGTGGGCAAGGGGGGATCTACAGGCTACCTTAAGTAGATAAGCTGTTGTAGGATCACGCAATTGGATTGGGACAGGGGTTTGGACATCCTATGATTTTAACTTTGGTATTGCTGTCTATCGGCGCGCTCCTGTTTTTGGTTATCGCCTATAACGTGGTACAGCAATATAAGCAGAAGGCGGAGGCTGAAAAGCGTCACGCCGTTGCCAGACACAAGACGGTAGCCGACGAGACCGAAGAGGTACTGCTGAACGTCAATCTGGTGCCTTTCTCCAAAAACATGGTGTTGCTGTTGCAGCACCGGATCCTTGATGCCTATCGCGCCATCGCCCAGGTGATGCCCAACAACCAGATCAAGCAGCGCATCGCCGATGTGCAGATCCAGATCAAGAACGTGCAGGAAAATTACAGTGCGCAGGATGAGGGGCACTTCAAAACCCCCGAGTCTGATCGTCAGGCGATCCAGATGTTGCAGCTGGTAAAAAAGCTACGTGCCGTACTGCGTGTCGAGCACAACAAGGGCAAAATTGATCCGCAGGGGTTTGCTCAGGAAGATCGTCGTCTCGAGCTGATGCAGCTCAAAATCAACATCTCGAATCTGGTCAAGCGGGCGATGGATGCCCGCATTCAGGGCCAATATGGTACTTGCCGCCAGCTCTATACCAAGGGGTTGTCGGCAATGGCCAGCATTGGCGACAAGGATCCCTATCTGTTGGCTCGTGAAGAGGATATGCGTCAGGGGCTCAAGGAGCTTGAAGAGCTGCAGCAGCAAAACAGCGCGCAGGATCTGCAAAACATCAAGGACAAGGAAGCCGACGAGCTCGATGTCCTGTTTCAACCCAAGAAGAAATGGTAAGCATGTCCCACCCACTCGATTCCACACTGGGGCCAATGGCCCCATTTGTTTCTCAGCTGTTGACCGAACTGGCCGCTGCTGGCGTCACATTTTCCCAGCCAACGGTCGATCACCTCTGTTATCGGGCGGCGACCTTGCAGGAGTACCGCGCGCTGTGTGCTGTATTGGCTGAAGCGGGCTCCTTGCTGGTGGAGGGGATGATCGGCGGTCGCCCGATTGCCACTTATCAGTTGCATCAGCCACTGCTGGCTGGTGAGGTGCAGGTACCCTGTATCGAGCTGGCGGCGCCGAAACCGGGGCGCATCCATCAGGCAGGACTGGAACATATCGAGCTGGTGGTTACTTCACTGCAGGATCTGGTAGCGCGCTATCCCGAGCAGCCATTCAAAACCGGCAATATGCAGGATACCCGCAACCCCGATATCGGCCTGATGTTGCCCTCCGGTCAGATCAAGTTTCACTTACGCTCGCTGGCTGAGGTGATCGCCGAAGAGGTGGCGACCGGTGCTGTGGTCGCGGTGCCTGCGGATTATTTCGATCAGGAGTGATCCTGCGCTCTATGCGGTGCGAGCCTGACAGGCTCTTGAATAACGCAGCAAAAGGGGTCACCGGTGTGACCCCTTTTGCTATCTGGCGGTGCTGGGTTGCGAGAGCGCTATCTGCTCGTGGGTGACCCTGTTTGCGCTGAGCCTGTTACCCGTGTCGGTGGGGTTGCTGGGCGGGCAGTGGCGATTGGCTTCGCTGCTTGAGACGGCCGAGCCAGAGGCTCAAGCCGGCCGTCAAGATGAGGACCAGTTCAATACCCATGACCAGACCGCCCAGCTCGCCCTGCTCCCAGAAGGGGTGTAGGTAAAGTCCCCCCAGACTGGCTCCCAGATAGTAGGCTACCAGATAGAGAGAGGAGGCGAGGGCGCGGTTGTGTTCGACATGATGACCAACCCAGGCACTAGCGCAGGCGTGTGCCAGGAAAAAGCCGAAGCTGGAGATCAGCAAGCCACTCAGGATCCCGAGCAGGCTAGCTTGCAGTAGCCATAGACTGCCGAGGGCCATCAGGGCGATCCCGACCAGCAGCATGCGTTGTGCCCCCCAGCGGTTGGCAAAGCGGCCGCTCAGTGAGGAGGCCACCGTCCCCGAGAGATAGGTGAGAAACAGCATGCCGAGCCACTGGGTGGGCAAGGAGAATGGGGGCTTTGCCAGCAGGAAGGTGAGATAACTGAACTGGTTCAGAAACACCATAAAGTTGAGTCCCCCGATAAGGTAAGCCCCTACCAGCAAGGGATTGGTCAGGTGCTGCTGCAAGGCGCGAGCAAATTGGCCGCGAACGGGGGCGCTCGCCACAAAGCGGGTCTGATGGGGCAGCAGCCAGAAGACCAGCGGCAGCAGTG
The DNA here is from genome assembly GCF_049175135.1 of Aeromonas sp. 600724. NCBI lineage: Bacteria > Pseudomonadati > Pseudomonadota > Gammaproteobacteria > Aeromonadales > Aeromonadaceae > Aeromonas > Aeromonas sp. 600724. The sequence goes on from NZ_JAAKUM010000015.1 coordinate 115,956, forward strand.
ACAGGCTGATCACACCGATCCCCAGAAAGGTATGTTGCCAGTCGCCAAACCAGCCCGCCAGCAGGCCGCCGACCACCCGACCGGCAATGCCACCGAGGGAGTTGGCGGCAATATAGACCCCCACCGCCGAGAGCAGCGCCCGTTTACTGAACTCTTCCCCCATATAGGCAATCGCAGTGGCTGGTAACCCGGCCAGCAGCGCACCCTGCAGGATGCGTAGCAACAGCAGTGAACCAAACTGCTCAACCAGGGGGATCAACAGTGAGAGCAGGATCGCCAGGGTGAGTGTACCCAGCATGACCTGCCGACGGCCATGGCGATCCGCCAGTCTGGCGCAGATCAGCAAGGAGGCGGCAAGGCCTGCTGTGCATCCTGCCAAGGTCCAGCTGGCCGAGAGGGAGTTGACCGAGAAGACCTCGGCAATCAGGGGTAACAGGGGGTGGGTCTGGTAGAGGTTCAGAAACACCAGAAAAGAGCCCAGGCTGAGGGCCAGGGTTGCACGTATCCACTCGCGACTTCCGACTTCAATCATTGCGTATTGTCCTGACTGCTTTTGGTCAGGGTAGAGTCCTTGCAGTTATAAATATAATATATTTAAGTTATCCATCTCATAAGATGAATTGATACATGGATCTGAAACAGCTCACCTATCTGCTGGCGGTCAGGGATGCCAGCTCATTTACCAAGGCAGCCAACAGTCTGCATGTGGCACAGCCGGCCATCAGCATGGCCATTGCCAAACTGGAGCAGCAGCTCGAGCTGCGGCTGTTTGATCGACAGGACCGGGCGGTACGGCTCACCCCTGAGGGAGAGGTGCTCTGTCGCCATGCCGAGCGTCTGTTGCTGCAGATGCATCAGGCCGAGGCCGAGATGGCAGAGCTCAAGGGGTTGGAGCGGGGGGAGGTACGGATCGGGATCCCCTATATGATGGGCTCCTACTATTTCCCCCCTCGTCTGATGGCCTTCAAGCACCGCTACCCCGGCCTCAAGATCCGGGTCGAAGAGGCCGGTACCCGCGAGCTGCTCAGCCGGATGGTGGATGGCTCCCTCGATCTGGCCATTCTCATCACCAGTGATCTGCCGCCCGCCATCGAGGGGGCACATCTGTTGAGTGAAGAGATGTTGATGGTGGTGGGGGATGATCACCCCTTGCGCGGCGAACCGGCCGTCACCCTCTCACAGTTTTTCGCTCAGGAGCTGGCGTTGTTTCGCCGCGGTTTCTACCACCGCGAGCATATGGAGGCGCTGGCCCAGAGCCTCGGCGTCGAGCCCGATATCGCCTTCGAGAGCAATCTGATCCCTTTGCTCAAGGCGGTGGTGCGGCAAGGTTTTGCGGTAACCACCTTCTTGCGAATGGTGCTGGAAGAGGAGCCGGATCTGAGTGGCGTGCCCTTCGACCCGCCCATCTACCTCGACCTCTGTGTGGCGTGGCGGCGTGGCGATCCGCTCTCCATGGCCAATCGTGCCTTGCGTGATTTTCTACTCAAGGAGCGCCCGGCCTGATGGCGGCGGGTCATTGCTGAAAGTTTGTTACTATTAACGGTGGGTTCGCTTGAGGGCTACACCATGAAATTGCAGCAATTGCGCTATATCGTCGAGGTGGCGAACCACAGGCTGAATCTGTCGGCCACCGCCGAGAGCCTCTTTACCTCCCAGCCCGGGATCAGCAAACAAGTGCGGATGCTGGAGGATGAGCTGGGGATCCAGATCTTCGAGCGCAGCGGCAAACACTTGACCCAGATCACCCCCATAGGTCGGGATGTGATCAAAGTAGCCGCCGAGGTGCTCGACAAGGTCGCCACCATCAAAGTGATGGCCAGGCAGCATGTGCATCCGGAGCAGGGAACCCTCACCATTGCCGCTACTCATCTGCAGGCCCGTTATATTCTGCCTGCCATCCTCAAGGGTTTCATGGCCCGCTTTCCCAAAGTGGCCGTAACGGTGATGCAGGGGAGTGCGGCGCAGTGCCGAGCAGCCGTGCATGATGGCGCTGCCGATCTGCTGCTGGCGGATGAACCGGAGGATGGGAGCGATCTGCTTGTGCTCCCCTCTTTTCAGTGGCAACGGGGCTTGGTGCTGCCCAAGGAGCATCCATTGGCCAGAGCAACATCGCTGACCCCGGCCGAGCTGGTGGAATTTGCATTGGTGACCGATGGAAGGGCTCTCTCCACAACTCATGGCTCTGATTGCGCTCATGCCGAGAGCCGGATCGCCTGCTGTGCGAGCGACAGCGATGTGCTCAAGACCTATGTCAGACAAGGGATGGGCATCGGAGTGATGGCAACTTTTGCCTGGGAGCCCCAGCGCGATGGTGATCTGCTGCTCAAACAGGTGCCTTGGCTACCTAGTGGCGTTGCCGCTATCGGGTTGCGCAGAGGGGCGTTTTTGTGCGGCTATCTGTATGACCTGATTGGACGTCTCGCGCCGCAATTGACCCGGGAGCGGGTTGAACAATACTGTGCTGCCCGCACTGGCGAAGAGCTTGAAGCTATGCTGGCCAATTTGACCGTGCCACTTAGATAGCTTGGGTTGATGTGTGGTCATCCCAAGAAAAACGCCTCCCAATGGGAGGCGTTTGACAATCTGACATTCGTCAATTCAGGCTCACTTCTTCAGCATATGATCCAGCTTGTTGGCCTTGGTCGACAGATAGAACTCGTTGTGGGGATTGCGCCCTTCCTGCAACGGTACCCGTTCGGCCACCGGAATACCGAAGGATTCCATCGCTTTCATCTTGCGCGGGTTGTTGGTCATCAGTTTGAGAGACTTGACCTCAAGCTGCTTGAGCATATCGGCGCAGATGGTGTAGTCGCGCATATCGGCGGCGAAACCAAGGGCCACGTTGGCTTCCACGGTATCGGCTCCCTGATCCTGCAGGTGATAGGCGCGGATCTTGTTGAGCAAGCCGATGCCTCGGCCCTCTTGACGCACATACAGCAACACGCCACGACCGGCTTTGGCGATATTCTCCATGGCCGCCTGCAACTGGAAACCGCAGTCACAACGCAGGCTGAACAGGGCGTCGCCGGTCAGGCACTCTGAGTGGATCCGGCCCAGCACGGGCTCTTCACCGGTAATGTCGCCCATCACCAGTGCGGCATGATCTTTGCCTGTGCCGGTTTCCTGAAAACCTACCAGCGTGAAGGTGCCCCAAGGGGTGGGCAATTTGGATTTGGCCACGAGGGTAACGCTGCTCATAGGTTGCTCCTTACTACTAACGGCTCAAAAAAGGGGGCCAGTTTAGCGCGCCTTGTCAGGAACGACCATAAGAACAAGTCCCTGCATTGCTTAATGAAATCTCCAAATGAGATACAAGCACAGTCGCCTGCCGGGGTTTTGGCCCTTTGTGCGGATTGATGACTGCCAGGCTCACCACATTCGGGTATAATCGGCGCCCATTAACCCACCCTTCGGGATGGGAGCAACACAGAGCAGGAGAGAAGTTATGCCTCAGATGGCCCCCGTAATGACAATTGATGGCCCCAGTGGTGCAGGTAAAGGCACCTTGTGTCAGCTGCTTGCTGAGAAGCTGGGTTGGCACTTGCTGGACTCGGGCGCCATCTATCGGGTGTTGTCCCTGGCCGCCCTGCATCACGATGTAGAGCTGGACAGTGAAGCCTCACTGGTGCCGCTGGCCGCCAATCTGGATGTGCAATTTCAGGTTGAGGGCGATCTGGTCAAGGTGATCCTGGAAGGGGAAGATGTCTCCCGTACCATCCGCACCGAAGAAGTGGGTAATGCTGCCAGTAAAATCGCCGCCTTCCCCCGTGTGCGCGAAGCCTTGCTGCGCCGTCAGCGGGCATTTCGTCAGGCCCCGGGTCTGATTGCGGACGGTCGTGACATGGGCACAGTTGTTTTCCCCGAGGCCGAGGTGAAGATTTTCCTCGACGCCAGTGCCGAAGAACGGGCCCAGCGTCGCTATAAGCAGTTGCAAGATAAGGGCTTTGATGTTAACTTTGAGCGTCTTTTAACCGAGATTCTGGAACGTGACGATCGCGACAGAAATCGCGCTACTGCACCCCTGAAACCGGCAGAAGATGCTCTGGTGGTAGACTCTACCGCTATGACCATAGATGAAGTGCTGGCAACAGTACTCGCCTATGCAGAGCAACAACTTGGTGATGCCAGCGCAAGCTGACATCCGGTCGTCTGCACCAAGGATGGCGCAGATTATTTAAAACAGCCCCGCTTGTGCCGGATTGCAAGTGGATGTTTCATTTGTGACATAAACAATGATCGAATCTTTTGCTCAACTCTTTGAAGAGTCCCTGAACGCCGTTGAAACCCGTCAAGGTTCCATCGTCAAGGGTACTGTCGTTGCTATCGAGAACGGTTTTGTACTGGTTGACGCCGGTCTGAAATCCGAGTCCGCTATCCCGGCTGAAGAATTCAAGAACGCCATGGGCGAGCTGGAAATCAACGTCGGCGACACCGTTGACGTGGCTCTGGACTCTATCGAAGATGGTTTCGGCGAAACCAAGCTGTCCCGCGAAAAAGCCAAGCGCCACGAAGCCTGGCTGCAGCTTGAGAAGGCTTACGAAGAGCAAGCTACCGTTATCGGTATCATCAACGGCAAGGTCAAGGGTGGTTTCACCGTTGAACTGAACGGCATCCGTGCCTTCCTGCCGGGTTCTCTGGTTGACGTGCGTCCGATCCGTGACACCGCTCACCTGGAAAACAAAGAACTCGAGTTCAAAGTCATCAAGCTGGACCAGAAGCGCAACAACGTTGTTGTTTCCCGTCGTGCCGTGATCGAGACCGAGAACACCTCCGAGCGCGAAAGCCTGCTGGCTAACCTGCAAGAAGGTCAAGAAGTTAAGGGTATCGTCAAGAACCTGACCGACTACGGTGCATTCGTAGATCTGGGCGGTGTTGACGGCCTGCTGCACATCACCGACATGGCGTGGAAGCGCGTTAAGCATCCTTCCGAAATCGTCAACGTTGGCGACGAGATCGCTGTCAAGGTTCTGAAGTTCGACCGCGAGCGTACCCGCGTATCCCTGGGTCTGAAGCAGCTGGGCGAAGATCCCTGGGTTGCTATCGCCAAGCGTTACCCGGAGACCACCCGTCTGTCTGGCCGCGTGACCAACCTGACCGACTACGGCTGCTTCGTTGAAATCGAAGAAGGCGTTGAAGGCCTGGTACACGTATCCGAGATGGATTGGACCAACAAGAACATCCACCCGTCCAAAGTTGTTAACGTTGGCGACGTGGTTGACGTGATGGTTCTGGACATCGACGAAGAGCGTCGTCGTATCTCCCTGGGTCTGAAGCAGTGCAAATCCAACCCGTGGCAGCTGTTTGCCGAAACTCACGCCAAAGGCGACCGTGTTTCCGGCAAGATCAAGTCCATCACTGACTTCGGTATCTTCATCGGTCTGGATGGCGGCATCGACGGCCTGGTTCACCTGTCTGACATCTCCTGGAACAACCAGGGCGAAGAAGCCGTGCGTGAATTCAAGAAAGGCGACGAGATCGAAGCCGTTGTTCTGCAAGTGGATCCGGAGCGTGAGCGCATCTCCCTGGGTGTCAAGCAGATCGAAGAAGACCCGTTCAACAAGTACCTGGCTGACAACAAGAAAGGTGCTATCGTGAAGGGTAAGGTTACCGAGGTTGATGCCAAAGGTGCCGTTATCGAACTGGCTGATGGCGTAGAAGGCTACCTGCGTGCCTCCGACGCTGCTCGTGACCGTGTAGAAGACGCCACTCTGGTGCTGTCTGTTGGTGACGAAGTTGAAGCTAAATTCATGGGCGTTGATCGTAAGAACCGCACCGTAAGCCTGTCTGTCCGTGCTAAGGACGAGGCTGATGAGCGTGTTGCTATCGATAACCTGAACCAACAAGAAGAAGTTGTGTTCAGCAATGCTATGATGGAAGCGTTCAAAGCCGCCAAGGGTGAGTAATCCTTGATGCAAGAAAAGGGCGGCATTGCGCCGCCCTTTTTTATCCTGGCAAAATGAATATTGCATGTGATCGGGGAAGGAGATTTAACGTTATGACCAAATCAGATCTCATCGAACAACTGGCAGCCAGCCGCATGCATATGCCGGCCAAGGATGTCGAAGCCGCCATCAAGGAGATCCTTGAGCAGATGGCGTCGACCTTGCAAAACGGCGACCGGATTGAAATCCGCGGATTTGGCAGTTTTTCACTGCACTATCGTGCGCCCCGTGTGGGCCGCAACCCCAAGACTGGGGACAAGGTTGAACTGACCGGGAAATATGTCCCGCACTTCAAACCAGGCAAAGAGTTGCGCGAGCGCGTCAACATCATTGAATAATGCAGAAATGGGCATACCTCGGGTATGCCTTTTTTCTTTTTGGCACCGATTCCTGTGCCAATCGTCTTGTTTCTTAAACTCTTTTCCCATTCACTCTAGAGTCTGCCTGCGATTTTAAGGATAATCAGCCTCTCATTAGATACTGACAGGGAGCTCTTATGAAGCGTATTTTGGCCCTCATTCCGCTGGTGCTGGTGTTTGTTCTGACCCTGGCGCTGGGCTCACAAAATGGCCAGCTGGTTCAGTTCAATTACCTGATCGCTCAGGGTGAGTTTTCGCTTGCCATGCTGTTGGGCTTCTTCTTCGCTGGCGGTTTTTTGCTGGGCTGGCTGGTATTCGGCCTGCTGTTCCTGCGCCTGAAAATGCAAAACCGCACCCTCAACCGCACCATGCGTCGTCAATCCCGCGAGTTGGAGCTGGCCCGGTCACCGGGTAAGGAATAATGTTCCTCAATGCTTGAACTGCTTTTCCTGCTGTTGCCCATCGCCGCCGGTTATGGCTGGTACATGGGTCGCAGGAGTGTTCGCCAGGACACCCAAAAACAGAGTAACCAGTTTTCCCGCCAGTATGTGGCGGGCCTCAACTATTTGCTGTCCGATGAATCCGACAAGGCGGTGGATCTCTTTATCCAACTGCTTGAGGTGGACAGTGAAACCATCGAAACACACCTCTCCCTCGGCAACCTGTTTCGCCAGCGTGGGGAGGTCGATCGTGCCATCAAGATCCACCAGAACCTGGTAACCCGCCAGCTGACCCGGGAGCAGCGACAGCTTGCCTTGCAGGAGCTTGCGCGCGACTTTTTGGCTGCTGGTCTGTTGGACCGAGCGGAAGCGCTCTGGAATGAGCTGTGTGACGACAGCGACTATGAAGAGACGGCGCTGGCACAGCTGTTGATCATCCATCAGCAGTTGCGGGATTGGGATAAGGCCATCGATGTGGCGGTGCGTCTGCAAAAATTCCAGGGCAAGAAGCTGGCCGACCCCATCTCCCATTTCTATTGCGAACAAGCCGAGATCGCGCTGCGTGAGGGCAATAAAGGGGAGGGGCTGGCCAAGCTCAAACGGGCGCTCAGTATCAATCCGGCATGTGCCCGGGCCAGTTTGCGCCTCGCTGAGCTCGCCATAGCAGAGGGGGAGTATGAGCAGGCCAGCAAGGAGCTGCTGCGGGTGTTCGAGCAGGATATCGATTTTGCCTCCGAGGCAATGCCCAAATTGCTCGAGTGCTATCAGCAGTTGGGGCGCACGCCTGCGTTGATCCCGCTGCTTGAGAAGGCAGTGGAAGATCACGCCGGCGTCAGCGTGACCCTGGCCCTTGCCAAGCTGGTTGAAGAGCGTGATGGCCTGAGCCAGGCCCGTTCGCTGGTGCTGCGTCAGCTGCGTCGTCATCCGTCGATGAAAGGTTTTTACCAGCTGGTGGGTTTTCAGCTGGCCAGTGCGGAAGAGGGGCCAGCCAAGGAGAGCCTCGAACTGTTGCAACAGCTGGTCGGCGAGCAGATCAAAATCAAGTCAACCCACAAGTGTCGGCAGTGCGGCTTTGCCACTCACTCGTTGTTCTGGCAGTGCCCGTCTTGTCGCCAGTGGGGTTCCATCAAGCCGATCCGTGGTCTGGACGGTGAATAACAAGCAATAGGATGTGAGATGCAAGATCCCAAAGTACTGGTAGCGCTGGATTATCAGCACGAGGCAGATGCCTTAGCGTTCGTTGAACGTATCTCTCCTGCCCAGTGCCGTCTCAAGGTAGGCAAGGAGATGTTTACCCTGTTTGGCCCGCAGTTTGTACGCCAGCTGGTGGCCAAGGGATTCGATGTCTTTCTGGATCTGAAATTTCACGATATTCCCAATACCGTTGCCAAAGCCGTGGCAGCCAGTGCCGAGCTCGGTGTCTGGATGGTCAACGTGCATGCCAGTGGTGGCGAGCGGATGATGCGTGCCGCCAAAGAGGCGCTACTGCCTTATGGCGACAAGGCCCCCCTGCTTATCGGCGTGACCGTGCTGACCAGCATGGAGCAGTCCGACATGATCCCCCTCGGGTTGGATGTGAGCCCTGCCGAGCAGGTGATCCGGCTGGCTACCTTGACCAAGGCATCCGGCTTGGATGGGGTTGTCTGCTCTGCCAACGAGGCCCATGAGCTGAAAGCCTTGTTGGGCGCCGATTTCAAGCTGGTGACCCCGGGTATTCGCCCGACCGGTTCAGCAGCCGGGGATCAGCGCCGGGTGATGACACCGAAATCCGCGGTCGAGGCGGGGTCCGATTATCTGGTTATCGGTCGCCCCATTACGCAGGCTGCCGATCCGGCCGCCATGCTGGCCAGCATCAATGCCGAGCTGGTTGGTGCGTAACAGGCTCACTCAGTGATACACGGTGCAGGCCGAGCAACAGGCCTGCACCGGCCCCGATAAGATGAGAGCCGATGTGTACCCTGGCATTGATCAGGGTGGATATCGGGGTCTCTCCCGCGTTGTAGAAGTCCATCGCCAGCTTGAGCCCCATCCCTGCCAACAGTAGCCAGCCCGATGTGCGGCGTCCGTGGCGGATATCCTGCATTGCCCCCCAGACAAACAGGCCATGCAGCGAGCCGGATAGCCCCATGTACCATTGGGTCTGCGGGCACCACCACCAGATCCCCAAGCCCACTGCCAACCAGAGCAGCAACATCAGCAGCGGCAGGCGAGCCCCACCCAGATAGTCGCGAAACAGGCTATAGAGGATGGCGAGGCCGCCCAGATTGAGCAGCAGGTGCCACAGATTGGTATGAGCCAGATTGCCTGTTATGATCCGCCACCCTTCGCCCCCGGCGATCAAGGGCCGATCGAAGGAGAGCTGAAGATTGGGAACGGTAAAGAAGAGTAGCAAGCTGGTGAGAGAGAGCGTGATAACCCAGAGCAATCCAGATTTGTCTGACAACATGAAACAGTCCAACGACAAGAACAGTCGATACTGTACACGTTGCACCCGAGCCCTCAAAGCCTGCCTGTGCGATTATATTGTGCCGGTTGACAATCACACGCCCCTCTACATCTTGCAGCACCCCAACGAGGTGGCACATCCCAAGGGGACCGCGGCACTGCTGGCGGCCTCTTTGCAACAGTGCGAGATCCATGTGGGGGAGGACTTTTCCTGCGATGAGTGGCTCAATGGGTTACTCGCAGATCTTTCCCGTCGCTGCTATCTACTCTGGCCGGATGAGGATGCCATTTCGCTGACCGATCTTCGCCAACAGTGGGAGAGTGAATCCTCTGGCTCCGTATCCGTCGCCTTTATCTTGCTTGACGGCACCTGGCGCAAAGCCTATCGCATGTTGCAGAGCAACCCGGCACTGGCCCGCTTGCCCCGCATCGGCATTGGTGCCATTGCCGGTCAATATGCCATTCGCAAGAAACCCTTTCCCGATGCCCTCTCTACCATAGAGGCGGGCTATCACCTCTTGTCCCGGTGGGAGGGAAGGCCGGAGCGCTATGCGCCCTTGCTGACCCTGTTCAATCGGTTGAATACCCAGTGGCAGGACTTTGCCGAAGGCCGCCGCGCGTGACAATTCAAGGAGTTATCAAGATGAAAAAAGCAGTCGTGGTTTTCAGCGGCGGTCAGGACAGCACTACTTGTCTGGTGCAGGCATTGGCCCGGTATGATGAAGTGCACGCCATCACCTTCGACTATGGCCAGCGCCATCGGGAAGAGATCGACACCGCGCGCCGTCTGGGCAGTGCTCTGGGGATTGCCGCCCACAAGGTGATGGATGTGACGCTGCTCAATGAGCTGGCGGTCTCTGCCCTGACCCGTGACGACATTCCTGTCAGCTGCGAGCTGCAGGATAACGGGCTGCCCAACACCTTCGTGCCGGGCCGCAATATCCTGTTCCTGACCCTGGCCTCCATCTATGCCTATCAGGTAGGCGCCGAAGCGGTGATCACTGGTGTCTGCGAGACTGACTTCTCCGGCTATCCCGATTGCCGTGACGCGTTCGTCAAGGCCCTCAATCAGGCGGTGTCGCTGGGGTTGGATCGCGGCATCCGTTTTGAAACTCCCTTGATGTGGCTCGACAAGGCCGAGACCTGGGCACTGGCGGATCACTATGGTCACCTCGACACGGTGCGCCAGCAGACCCTGACCTGCTACAACGGCATTGCCGGTGACGGCTGCGGCACGTGTCCTGCGTGTGAACTGCGCCGTCGCGGCCTGAACAACTATCTGGCCGATAAGGCGGGCATCATGGCCAGACTATTTGAGAAAACCGGGCTGGGCGAGAAAAGCGCAGAGTGAGCCTGCGTCTTGCCGTGGCTTGGGGTATAATCCGCGACTTTTGCAACAAGCTGTGATCGAGATGCACTACCCAATCAACGAGATTTTCCAGACCATCCAGGGGGAGGGCATCTTTACCGGCCTGCCCGCCATCTTTGTTCGCCTGCAGGGTTGCCCGGTGGGCTGCCCCTGGTGCGATACCCGTCATACCTGGGTTGTTGATCCGGCTCGTGAAGTGGGCAAGGAGGCGGTGCTGGATCGTTCCAACGAATCCGATTGCTGGAGCCAACTCAGCACAGCGCAGATTATCAAGAGCTTTGGCGATCTGGGTTATCAGGCGCGCCATGTGGTGATCACCGGTGGCGAGCCCTGCCTCTACGATCTGCACGAACTCTCGTCAGCATTACTGGCGGCGGGTTATCAGGTGCAAATTGAAACCAGTGGCACCAGCGAGATCAAGACTCATGAGCAGACCTGGGTAACAGTCTCCCCCAAGATCGGTATGAAAGGGGGGCTGCCTGTGCTGGTCTCGGCGCTGGAGCGGGCCAACGAGATCAAGCATCCGGTGGCCACCGAGCACCATATTGAAGAGCTGGATGTGCTGCTGGCGACCGCAACTCTGCGCCCGGACGTGGTCATTGCCTTGCAGCCGATCAGCCAGAAGCCAAGGGCCACCCAATTGGCGATGGATACCTGTATCGCGCGTAACTGGCGACTCTCAATCCAGACTCATAAATATCTGGATATTGATTAATATGGATTGGCTATCCGACGAACAGGTACTGCTGACTCTGACTAACAAGATGCCTTACGGTAAATATCAGGGGCGGCGTATCATCGATATTCCCGAGCCCTATCTGGTGTGGATGGCGCGCAGCGGTTTTCCGGCGGGTAAATTGGGCCAGACGCTGGCGTTGGCTTACGAAATCAAACTCAATGGACTCGAGTCCATGATTATTCCCATTATTAACAGGATGTCGGTATGAGAATATATACGAGGCAGGGCGACAAGGGCATGACCCGGCTGGCCGATGGTATCCCATTGCCCAAGGATCATTTGCGGGTCGAGACCTACGGTTATATCGATGAGCTCAACTCCCATATTGGCTTGCTGATTTGTGACGTGCCATCGCAAGAGGTCGGCTTATTGGCTGATTTACAGCTGTTGCAACAGGAGTTGTTTGATCTGGGGGGCGAGTTGGCATTCTCCAGCGACGCCCAGAATGAATCAATTTGGCAAGTTAATGCTGCCTGGACCACTCGCCTTGAACAGCAGATAGATCGTTATAGCGAGCCATTGCCACCGCTGCGCCAATTTATATTGCCGGGTGGTTCCCGTGCCGCGGCGCAAGCGCATGTGGTGCGTACTCTGGTGCGTCATTGCGAGCGCTTGCTGCTGACCTTGAGCCGGGAAGAGCGGGTTAATCCCGAGGTGCTGCCCTATCTGAACCGGATGAGTGACTGGTTCTTTACCGTTGCCCGCTATCTCATCTGCGTGGCAGGGGATCGTGAAGTGCTGTGGGTCAAGGCAGCAGATCGTCCGCAATCGGCTATCTGATATTTCACGTTTAAGCGGCAATAAAAAACCTCGCCAAGGCGAGGTTTTTTATTAGCAACGCAAGCGCTGTCAGATAGCAAAATCTTCCAGTGATTTGCCTGCTGCCACTGCGCTGGCAATGACTGAAGGCATACGGCCCTGGCCGGTCCAGGTTTTCTCTACGCCATTATCCTGATAGCGATATTTGGCAGGACGTGGCGCCCGCTTGGCTTTTTCTGATTTGCCGGGGTTGGTAGCGACAGCGCTTACCAATTCTGCCGGGTCAATACCGGCGGCTTTCAGCATTTCGCTATATTCGTTAATTTTCCGCAGATGCTCTTCACGGGCCTGACGCTCGGCAGCTTCATCCTGCTGACGTTCAGCAACGATAGTAGAGAGTTTTTCCAGTGCCTCTTCCAGTTGTTCCAGAGAAAGCTCGCGGCAGGTCGCACGCAGACTGCGGATATTAAGCAGTACCTTTAAAAATTCATTCATAGGAGTTACCACGTCGAGTCAGAGAAAAATATTATGTTCCAGCTGATTCTTGCTTGGTGATTTAAATAAGTCAAGCCGGGTTAAATATAATATCCGTGGGGAACATCAATATAGATATTTAATATGGCCAGCAATAGGCTTGGTGATTGGATGCCAATGAAGCCGTAGTAGGTGAAAATAGCGCCAAAGCTGGCGTTGTTGCATCATTTGACTACCATTTTTCGACCTTGATATGTTTATCGTGACTATTTAATCAAAAAACTTGCTATAAGCTGCCATCTCGATAAAATGTGCGGCGAATACCTTTAAGTAGAGGCGCGCTGCCTATGAGTATTTGTGCGGAGGGTGATGCCTGTGATGCACAAGGAAAGGAGTCAGCGCCGAAGTGGCCAGGCCATCATACCGGGCTGCTGGTTCTGCATCTAATAGGTGCAGGACTGCCATAGTCATCCACTATGGAGCGCTACCTGAAGGGGCTGAGGAGTATGACCTCCCCATAGGTTTTGTTTCTTTAGATCCTCTCGGTAGATCTCCACCTGTAATCTTTAGGTGCAAAGAGATCATGGACATTAGTCATTTCGCCGACTCCGGTTGGTCCGTTCTTCCCCCCCTGTTGGCTGTCGCGCTGGCGATCATGACCCGCCGCGTGCTGCTGTCCCTTGGTGTGGGCATCGTCACCGGCAGTTTGCTGCTCAATCAGTTTTCACCCCTCGAATCCCTGCATTACATGTTGAATACCGTGCTCAAGATCTTCTGGGTCGATGGCGCGCTCAATCGTGACAATGTCAACATGATCCTGTTTATGCTGCTGCTGGGTGGCCTCATCAGCCTGATGAGCGTCTCCGGGGCGACCCGTGCCTTTGCCGAGTGGGCCGAGCGTCGTGCCAAGACCCGCAAGGGCGCCAAAGCCCTGACTGGGATGATGGTGTTTGCCTTCTTTATTGATGACTTCTTCCACAGCCTGTCGGTGGGTGCCATCTGCCGTCCGGTCACCGACCGCTTCCAGATCTCCCGTGCCAAATTGGCCTATCTGCTGGACTCCACCGCGGCGCCGGTCTGCGTGCTGATGCCCATCTCCTCCTGGGGGGCTTATATCATCGCCCTGGTTGGCGGCATCATGGCGGCCCACGGTCTGACCGAGCAGAGCCCCATCGCTGCGTTTGTCGAGATGATCCCGATGAACCTCTACGCCGTCTTCACCCTGATCATGGTGCTGGTGGTGATCGCCTGTCAGCTGGATATCGGCCCGATGCGTCAACACGAAGCGTGGGCGCTGGAAGGCAAGCTGTGGGATGAGTCCAAGGGCCGCCCCATCGGTCTGGATATGGAGAGCCCGGAGGAGAGCAACGGCGGCATGATCGACATGGTACTGCCGATCCTGACTCTGACCGCCGCCACCATCTATTTCATGATTGATTCCGGTGCTGCGGTGCTGAGCGAGAAAGGGCTGCCATTCAGCGTGCTCGGCTCGTTCGAAAATACCAACGTCGGCTCTTCGCTGGTCTACGGTGCCCTGTGCAGTCTGGTGGTCTCCATCGGTCTGGCGATGCGCCTGAAGCTGGGAGCCAAGAACTGGATCAAGGCCGCGCCGCAAGGCGTCATGGCCATGCTGCCAGCCATCAACATCCTGCTGTTTGCCTGGACCATAGGTGCCGTGGTGCGCGACGTGGAGACCGGCAAGTACCTGGCTTCGCTGGCTAACGGCAACCTGCCGATCGAAGTGCTGCCTGCCGTGGTCTTTATCCTCTCCTGTGCCATGGCGTTTGCTACCGGTACCAGCTGGGGTACCTTCGGCATCATGCTGCCGCTGGCCGGTGACATGGCCGCCGCCAGCGACATCAGCCTGATGCTGCCGATGCTGGCTGCGGTACTGGCTGGCTCGGTGTTCGGGGATCACAGCTCACCCATCTCCAGCACCAGCATCCTCTCTGCCACCGGTGCCGGTTGCCATCACATCGATCACGTGATGACCCAGCTGCCCTATGCACTGGCCATCGCCTTCGGCGCGGCCATCGGTTACCTGGCGATGGGCTTGATGCACTCCAGCCTGGCCGGTTTCAGTGTCAGTGCCCTCTGGTTCGTGCTCTTTACCGGCTATCACCTGAAAAAGGCCAAAGCGCGGCCAGTGCTGGCCACCGCGTAACATTTATAGAGCAAGGGGCCCGCGGGCCCCTTGGTTTTGTCAGGGGCTTTGGTTAGCATGCGCCCCATAAATTCAGTTTCGGAACAGTATCATGGCTTCACTGCACTACAAATTTGCCACCATGAATTCAGGCAAATCCACCCAGCTCATTCAGGCGCACTTCAACTATCTGGAGCGGGGCATGCATCCTCTGGCGATGACGCCAGCCATCGATGACCGTTTCGGGGTCGGGGTGATCAGTGCCCGGGTTGGCCTTGAACTGAAGGTGGACGTGTTCAGCGACAGCTGTGATCTGTTTGAAATGGTGAAAGCGCGCCATGCGAAGAAACATATCGATGTTTTCATCGTGGACGAGGCCCAGTTCCTGACCCGTGAGCAGGTCTACCAGCTGGCCCGCATCGTCGATGAGCAGGATATTCCGGTGATGGCCTATGGCCTCAAGACCGATTTTCGCGGTGAGCTGTTCCCCGGTTCCTACCATCTGCTCTGTCTGGCCGACAAGTTTGAAGAGCTGAAGAGCATCTGCTGGTGTGGCAACAAGGCTCACATGAACTCCCGGGTCAACGAAGCGGGGCAGGTGATGCGTGATGGCGAACAGGTGGAGATCGGCGGCAACGATCGCTATGTATCGCTTTGTCGCAAACACTATCTCGAAGGTCGGGCCTACAAGTAAGTCGGCTGCGATATTTGAATCGTCGAGCAGGGCGCCAATCTGGCGCCCTTTTTATTTTCCTGCTTGCTTCTCTGCGGTTCAGTCGATCTCGATATCCACCGGCGCAATGATGGGGTCGGCCACCGGCAGGCGTTGAAATAGCTGGCGAAAATGGTGCTGTACCCGGCCGATATCCACCAGCGACATGCCGGAGGCAAAACCGAACCAGACATAGAGGCCGGTGAGATCGCGAAACATCGGCGGCAAATAGCGGGGGGCGGCGATCAGCCCCTCCAGATAGTGTTGATAGAGTACCGGAATATCATCAAGCGTCACCTTGCCGACAAACAGCATTGGCAGGATCTCGGGCACCCCTTCCAGCACGGCGCTGCGGATAAAGTTGACCGTCTCCACATAGCCACGCACGTAGGAGAGATCCTTGGTAAAACAGGCGCCGCCGCCCACCATGCCGCCACGAAAGACCCGCTGGGTGATCTTGTAGGCGTCGTGCTCGCTGGTGCCCTGCTGTACGAAGTGCTTAAACACCTCGATAAAATCGGCGCCGCGCTCGGCCATGTCGATGGCCATCACCCGATCGGAGATGCGCTTGGCCCGATCCGGAAAGGAGCTGAAGGTGAGGGTCTCTATCAGGACAGCCAGCCCCTCCTGACAGGCGGTGATCCGCGGTGAACCGGCGCTCAGCCAAGTGGCATAGGGCTGCTGGCGACCGTTGAGGGTGGTGCCGACATGGACCCACCCCTCGTGCACCTCCAGCACCTGCAAGTCCAGCTCGGAGAAACGGGCGTGGGAGTTGAGCTTGATGTAGTCGCCACCGGCAGCGGCATCGGAGACAATCCCATCGCTCAGCTTCACCTGCACAGTGCCGTCACTGAAGTAGCTCGACAGCTTGCCCTGCAGTTTGGCGACCGCGGCCTCTCCTTCGAACTCCTTGGGGTAGGGGCGCACCAGATGGCGGGCGCCGGGCAGGGAGAAGATATCGCACAGGCGGGCGCCCAGCTCCTTGAGAGTCTTGCGATCCCCGCGCAGGTGATCGCTGGCAGAGCCATAAAGCAGCTGGCTGTAACGCTGAAAATCGGGTTGGCCGCGCTGGCGCAGCATCTCGATCACCACCATGTACTGATCGACCGTCTCTTGCAGGATCCGGCCAAGATCGTCCTGTGGCCCCAGTTTTCTGCGGATCCTGTCCCGCAGCTCCTTGAGTTCCAGATACTTGTTGCGCGGATCGAAGCCGAGGGGGAGGGCATCATAGAAGTGCCTGTCGATAGCGGGCAGCTCCCTGCCACCGCTTGCCAGAAAGCGATCCTGCAGATGGCGTGGCCATTTGATGGCATCCAGAATGCGGATGGGTTTTTGCAGGGTGAGCAGCTCATCCGAGAGTGATTTCAGATGAAGGCGATACTTTTCTTGGATAGTCATGGGGCCCCCTGTGGGGCAAGCGTCGTCGTGGATTTGGCTGAGTATATGCATAGCTCTTGCCAAAAAGAAGCGAGCCGCAGGGTTATTGGGTTGGCGTGCTTTTTGTTGATAGCAAATTGGTTTAGACTGCGCCCCTTGATCCCAATCTTGTCGTGGAAATGATGAATATCCCCAGCTCCGAAATGATAATGCGTTGGTTGCAACAGGCTCGTATCGAGCACTATGTCTGCGACCAGTGTCACGGTATCCACATTGTCTCTTTGCAGTCGGTCGATGGTATTCAGGAGAGCCGGATCTTCGTGGAAGAGGAAGGCCTGCTGTTCTCCTCCGAGCTGGAAGTGCGCCCCTCCGCAATGCTGCCGCTGGTTGCCGAACTGGGTCGACTCAATATGCAGTACCCCTCCCTCAAGGTGTTCCTCGATATCATCGATGACAACCTGCCGCGGCTGGTGGTCGGGCACACCGTCTTTACCAAGGCCGGACTCAGCGTCGAGCAGTTCCTGCTGTTCGTGCAAAGCACCATCGCTGCCACCCACGAACTGGTTGCCGAATGCGAACGTTCCGGCTTCCTCAACCTGCCGGAAATCCAGGTTGCACCGGAATCTGTGCATTAAGTGTTCGAACGGTTCGCCAGGTGAAAAAAGCCGTTGACGCGGGCGGGGCTTTCCCCTAAATTACGCCCGTTCCAGCGCAACAGCGCAGCGAACACCGTGTTGGCTGAACACGTTAAACCACAGACCAAAATTTGGTGAGGTGTCCGAGTGGCTGAAGGAGCACGCCTGGAAAGTGTGTATACGGCAACGTATCGAGGGTTCGAATCCCTCCCTCACCGCCACATTGCAAAGCCCTGATGGAAACATCAGGGCTTTTTGCTTTCTGGCGCAATCCCCGCGTGGTTGCTGGCATAGGAATGCAAATCCTCATTGTTGATAGCCCAGCATCTGGCTGAACCTCTTGGGCAATCGTAGTGAAAAGCCTCGGTGACTTTGACGCCACGGCCAACCCATTGGTCGATCCTTTTAAAGTTTCCGCCCAATTCAGTAAAAGGGCCTCTCGCAAGAGAGGCCCTTTTCATTGCTCGCTGATTTGCCCTGCTCGGTACTTGAAAGGCATTCCGTGGTGATACGGGTTAATGCTCCACAGTCAGCGGATCCGGGGGCAGGTTCAGATGCTTGGTGATGGCCTGATAGAGCTGGGGGTAGTTATCGTCAAAATGGTGTCCTCCCGGCAGGGTGACGGTGGTGACGTTGGGTTGGTTGAGACGGGGGCAGAGGCGGTCGCCGTTATCGTCATCGGTTCCTTGCAGGCAGAGCATCGGCAGGTCGCGGATGGTTTTCACCTGCGGTTCGGTCGGGTAGCTGCGCACCTTGTGGGTCAGCATATCGCTGACGTGGATCTCGAAGTCCGAGCTGGTGGAGGGGGAGAGCATCACGGCCCCGACCAGCCCCTGACGATAGTGCTCCGGCAACCGGTTGATGACGAAGGGGACAATCTCGGCACCAAACGAGAAGCCTACCAGCAGCCAGTGAGGGCGCTGCCAGCGAGTCTGGTAATCATTGAGGATCCGCTCCAGATCGGCGGTCACCTGCTCCGGGGTTTTCTTCTTCCAGTAGTAGGTGAGGGAGCTCCAGCCCACGACCGGCATGCCGTTCAGCTGAAACTGGGCGCTCAGCCCCTTGTCGAGGGCCGCCCAGCCACCATCGCCGCTGAGAAAGATCACCATGGGGGTGTCGGATGACTGCTTGACCGGCAGCTCAATCAGGCTCAGGTCATCCTTGACCGGGGCGGCGTGCGCCGCAAAAGATGAAACGGGCAGTACGAGACTGAGTAACAGCAATATCAGGGCTCTCATTGGCCATCCTCCTATTTCTTGATCAGCCCTAGCGGGCCGCGGCTAATCAGGGTGATCAGGTGAGTCAGGGTTCTGGGCAGTACCAGCTTGCTGCTGCAGAGCAGGTAGCGGGGTTCCCAGCGGGGCGAAAATTTCTCCTTGTAGCGTCTGAGCCCCTGAAAGTTGTAAAAACGGCTGCCACGCACAAACAGGGTATTGCCAAGGCGGGCCCAGTAGCTGTTGAGCGGGTGATCGTTGAAGCCGGACATGGGGGCCATCCCCAGATTGAAGCTGGCGTACCCTTGCGCCTTGCCCCACAGCAGCAGTTCGACAAAGAGAAAATCCATGATGGGGGCGGTGCCGGTATCCAGGCTGTAGCGCATCAGATCGATGGAGAGCATCTCCTTGTTATCGCTCACCCAGAGGTTGGCAAAGCCGACGATCTGCCCCTCGTGCCACACCAGCGCAGCCGGGCTCAAGGTCAGGTAGTCAGGCTCGAAACGGCCGACCGAGAAACCCTTCTCCTTGCCCATTTTGCTCTGCAGCCAAGTATCGGAGACGGTCTGCAACCTAGGCAGCAGGGGGGCCACGGCGCTTGCCTCGACCACCTCGAAGGTCAACCCTTCCCGTTTGCCCTTGGCGTGGCTCTGGCGCAGGTTGCGCAGCCGGCTGCCAGCCAGATCGAAGGTGGCCAGATCGACCATCGCCTCTTCACCGAGCTTGAAGGGGATCAGCCCCAGCTCCAGATAGAGCGGAAGATAGCGGGCCGAGACCTGATAAAAGACCGGATTGGCGTCGTGCTCGTCGCATCGCTCGCGAAATTGCCAGAGCAGCTCTTCGATCTGCTCGGGGCGACCGACGGGATCCCCCATCACAATCCAGCTGTTGCCCTCGATGCCATACATCAGGAAGGCGTCGCCGGCGGGGTGGAATAGCAGGGACTTGTCCTGCAGCTGGGCCAGATAGCCGTGGATCCCCCCTTCGCGAACCACCAGCTCGTGAGCGCGCGCCAGCGTCTCCTTGTCCGGTTTTTCACCGACCACGCGCAGCGGCGCAAGCAGCTGGGCAGCCCCGGCCACGGCCAGCACTGCCACCACGCTCCCCATGGCGCGCAGGCCGCGGGCAGCCCCGCCGTGGGGCGAGAAGTGGAACCAGAGGGCGTGGTCATACTCCACCTGACGATAGGAGAAGAGCAGCAGCCACAGTGCTCCCAGCAGCACGGCGCCGACCGAGATGAGCCAGCCCGGGGTGTACTGGGGATAGAGCAGCGATCCCTTGCGATAGAAGAGGGCGCTGCAGGGAGTCATGATGAGCAGGAAGCTGCCGAGCAGCAGGGCTGACTCCCAGTCTCCGCCCTTGAGCAGGGAGAAGGCGACACCCAGTGCCAGCAGCAGCTGGGTGATGCGAAACGCGGCGTCGTGACGGCGGTAGAGGCTGCGCGCCAGCAGGATCAGGAGGATACCGCTCACGCTGCCGAGCACGTGGGAGAGCTCCAGCAGATGGAGCGGCAGCACCTGCAACCACACTTCGATGTGGCTGCGCATGGTCGGGATCATGCCCGAGCAGAGCAGCAGGCTGCCGGCGGCAAAGGTGCCCATGCTGATAAGGGCAGGCAGAAATTCGCGCACCGCGCTCATCAGCCCCTGTAGCCGCTGCCAGCGCGCTTTTTGTTGCAGCATCTCCTGACTCGCAAAGAGCAGCAGGGCACAGAGAAAGGGAAGCAGATAATAGATGCAGCGGTAGAGTAGCAGCGAGGCGAGCAGCTTGTCGGCCGGCAGGTAGTGGGCCAGCAGCAGGCTCATACTTGCTTCGAACACGCCGATCCCGCCCGGCACGTGGGCCAGTACCCCGAGGAAGCTGGCCAGCACGAAGGCACTGAGCAGCACAGGGTAGGGGACGCTATCTGCAGGCAACAGCACAAACAGCACGGCGGCGGCGGCCATCCAGTCGGCCAGCGCGACTAGCAGTTGCAACAGACGTATCCGAAAGCCCGGCAGGGTCAGGGTGTGTTTCCGCAAAGAGAGATGTGGGGCGGGCCAGCAGAGGTAGCAGGCCACCAACAGCAGCGCCATAGCGCCAGCCAGATTGAGCAAGGTATCTGCCCATTGCGGCCAGTCAGGCAGCAACTGTGATGCATCGCAGGTCAGTAGGGCGCCACCTCCCCACGCTAGCAGGCCGAGGAAGAAGGTGATGGAGCAGAACAGCACCACGCGTGCCACTTCCCCGGTGGCGAGCCCCAGTGCGGAGTAAAGGCGATAGCGTACCGAGGTGCCGGTCAGCAGGGCAAATCCCAGGGTGTTGGAGAAGGTGTAGGCGATAAAGGAGGTAATGCTGACCTGTTGCCAGGGAAGGCGCTTGCCCAGCGCATGGAGCGCCAGCATGTCATAGCTGCAGAGGCAACCATAACTGAGCAGGGTCAGCAGCAGGGCGCCCGCCAGTCGCGGCAGGGGTTGGGACCAGATGGCCACACGAATATCGTGCCAGTGCCATGCCTGAGTCAGGTGATACAGCACGGTCAGTGCGGTGCCGAGCAGCAGCAAGCTGCACAAGGGGCCGAGCCATTTAAGCAGATGACGCCACATGCCATGTTCCTGTGGTCATTGACCGTTTCCCGCAAAGGGGGAGCCGGGTCGTGGATCCGGTTTGGACGAGGGAGGCGCTCGTCAGGAAAATTTCGGGAAGAGATGGAAAGGGAGGCGTCAGCCTCCCTCTGTGATATCCAGTGACCGGTTGGATCACTTGGTTTTCGGCGCGACTTTGACGGCAGGAGTCTTGGCGTGAGTGGTTTTATGGTGTTTTTTCACCACCTTGGTCTGGGTCGCCTGCGGTGTGGCTGTCTTGGTCGGGGTGGCCGCCATGGTGAAACCGGAAGTGAGGGCGAAGACGGCTGCCAGGGTCAGAGGAATGATCTTTTTCATGTTCAATTTCCTTATTCGGGTTGATGTTATGGAGCGTTCTCCATGACAGTCATCCTATGACGGTAGCAGCGGCCCTTCAGTGAGCGGTTGGTGACGGTTTGTATCCAAATGTACAGGCAGGGTGAGGCAGAAGCGGGCTCCCTTGGCGGCGGGAAGCAATGCCACATCACCACCATGGTGGAGCGCTATGCTGCGCACAATGGCGAGCCCCAGCCCGGTGCCGCCGGTGCGGCGATCCCGACTCTGATCAAGACGCACGAACGGCTCGAAGATCTGGGGCGCCAGCGCCGGATCGATCCCCGGCCCATCGTCGCTCACCTCCAGCAAATAGTTCTCCTGCAGCCGCGAGATGGAGAGGGTAACCTCCCTCTCGGCGTAGCGCAGGGCATTGCCGATGAGGTTCTCCACCGCGCGCGTCAGCAGACGCTGATCGCCGCACCAGGGCATCTTGATGGGAGGCAGAGCGAGGGTCAGATGTTTCTCCGGCCGCAACGCTTGCCAGTCGCCGAGGTGATGCTCTGCCCAACTGCCGAGCTCCAGTTCATCCCGCTGCAGCGGAAGCTCCGGCCTGTCCAGCTTGGCGTAGGTCAGCATCTCTTCGATAAGCGAGTCCAGCGCGCCCAGATCCCGCTCCAGTGCTCGCTGCTCTTCTGCGGCAGGGGCAGGATCGAGCATGGCAAGCCGATAGCGCAATCTGACCAGCGGGGTACGCAGCTCATGGGCGATGGCATCGGTCAGCTGCTTGCGACTGGTGAGCATGGCTTGCAGCTGGGCGGTCATCTGATCGAAGGTAAGCCCCACCCGGGCCAGACTGCTGCCCGGTGGCAGATTGGTTCGGCAGGAGAGATCCCCATCGCCTACGCGACGTGCGGTTTGCTCCAACTGCTGCAAGCCGCGCCAGTGGGGACGCAACCACAGAAGGATGGGCAGGCCGAGGGATAGGCCGATCACCAGCAACAGCCCTACATCGACCCAGTGCAGCTCATGCAGGTAGGAGAGGTAGGGGACAGGGCCGACAATCAGCACCCGATCGGTATCGGGGATGCGCTGCAGGAAGGTGTCATCCTCCTCGACGATGACAATGTTGCCGGCGGCCAGAAAGGCCTGATCCTCGCTGGCCAAGGGCTGGCGTGTCAGCTCGCCGATCTTGAGGGGGAGGGTAAACTGACTGCTCTGCTCGGCCAGTCGATCGGGCCAGCGCTCGGGTGGAGTTCTTGCCAACTCGCCGGTCAACAGGCCAAGAGAGCCCTGCATCATGCGTTCGAGATAGCGATCACCCGCCCGTTCGGCGGTCACCTGATAGACCACGCCAACCAGCAGGATGGCCAGCGTGAAACAGCCGATCAACAACAGATAGAACTGGATAAAGAGGCGGCGCATGGCGGTGCTCCCGAAAGAGGGTTATGCCCAGGCGTGGGGGACGAAGAGGTAACCTTTCTGGCGCACCGTCTTGATCCGGGTCGGGTTGTCGTGGTTATCACCCAGTTTGCGGCGCAGGCGGGAGATGGCCACATCCATGCTGCGATCCTGGCCGTCGTACTCCCGGCCGCGCAAGCTGCGAAAGAGGGCTTCCCGACTCAAGATTTGGCCCGCGTGGCAGGCGAGCTCCCACAGCAGATCAAAGTCGGCGGTCGAGAGAGCAATGCTCTCGCCATCGAGGCGCACATCTCGCCCCGGACCATCCACCCGCAGCAGACCAAATTGCAGTTGCTGGGGAACGCTGCTGGTGGCGGCCGGTTGGGTTGATGCTTGCTGGTGTTGGCGAAACTGCACCCGAAGTCGGGCCAGTAGCACGGGGGGCGGGGTGGTTTTAAGGATGTAGTCGTTGGCGCCCAGTTCCAGACTCAGGATCTGGTTCATGTCGCTATCCAGCGAGGTGAGCATTACGATGGGGCCGTCGAAGCGTGGCCGAAGATCCCGACAGAGGGACATGCCATCTTGCCCCGGCAACATGATATCGAGCAGCACCAGATCGGGCTGTTCGGCCTCGATTCGGGCCAGCGCCATGTCCCCTCTGGGCTCGAGGATCACGTCCATATCGTGGCGACCGAGCCAACTGCTGATGAGCTGGCCAATCTCGGGATCATCTTCGACAAAAAGAATGCGTTGCATAGAAAAGCTCCAACGGAAAGCAGGAGAGAAGAAGAGCGATCAGCATATCAATGGCGCTTGGGAAATACAGAAAAAGAACCGGGCAGGCTGATGTGTGGGGGAGAGTGGCTGTGTGTATCGATGAGGAGGCGCACATCGTGACAAATGGGCGGAGCCGCGTTTATCGATCTGGAGGATGATGGCCTTGCAGACAAGGTAAGGTGCTGTCGAGCGCAAAAACAAAAAAACCGGCCAAGGCCGGTTTTTCGCGGAGCAGACCAGAAGGTCACTGCTCCAAGTCGATGGACACCACCTTGCGGCGATTATCGACAAAATAATGGGGTGGCTGATGGGGCTCGAACCCACGACAACCGGAATCACAATCCGGGACTCTACCAACTGAGCTACAGCCACCACTAAAATCTTCATCAACACTCGCCAATCCAGAAGAAAAGGAGAGTATCAATGGCGCGCCCTGCAGGATTCGAACCTGCGACCCACGGCTTAGAAGGCCGTTGCTCTTCTAACCCCTCTGCATAGGTTACCACTAGTTACTAGTATGCTTTTGATGGTGCGGATGTTAGGCTGATAAATCGAGTAAATCAACAATTTTTTTAGATTATGAATTTGACCAACCCCCTAACAAAATTTACCATTATGTTAATGAGTTGATTGTAATGTTAGGCGGTGGTTGCCTTGAGGCTTAATGAGTTTTCTCCTTTGGGTCGGTCTCATGTTGTAGTCATCCAAAAGTTGGATGATGTCTCAGCCATGAAGCTACCAATGTTATACTTGATGACCCCAAATGGTCTTTCTGTTTTCTGGCCTCTAGTTGAGTACTTTAAAGCTCATCCGAATACTAGCTTGTCATGGGCCAGACAAACATCTAGAGCATTGGGCCTTTTGTATGATTTCTCCGTTGCAGTTGCTAAATTAGGTTTATCAAGACAAGAACTTTTTCGGCGGTTCTCGCTATCCCTTTGTCACGGCACGATCGATGCAGAAACCCATCAAGACAAGTTAGGTCTATATTGGGCACCCAGTTCTCTTTCTGTGCAAAAAAAGATGTGCTCTAGTATTACTAGGTTTATCGCTTGGAAAGATGAGGCCAGCTGCAAAGGGGGACCAGTTTTTCTTAAGTATTTAGATGAAGTCCCACCTAGTTTAAAAAGACTGCTGACGGCTAGTAAAATAGCTAGTAAATCAATGCTGTATCATGCCAAGGACGTCAGTATGCTAGCGGAAAGGTTGGATAGGGCGAGGCAGATTTTTGGTATGGAATTGGGTTACGAACCCCGAGAATTGATAGGTAACAGGCGAACCGTCAACGACTTTCCGTCAGAGCTTATTCCTCAGCTAATAATGTACGGCTTTATTCGTGATCCTCATGCAACTGATCCATTTGAGCGAGAGGACATAACGGCCAAAATGATCACAATATTGCTAGCGGGGGGAGGGCTTAGAAAAGGAGAGCCATTGCATCTCTGGTTTAATGACGTTGTGCCTGCTTCAGCAGGGGGATGCACAGTCACCTTATATCACCCCTCATACTCAAAAACCGGTTTTAGAGGCAATAAACAAACCAGAGAACACTACTTGGCTCAGAGGAAAATGTTACCAAGAAATAGGAGTGGTGCTAGCAGGAGCCATCATGCTACCTGGAAATCTCTGGCTGTAGATAAAAAAAATTTGTCAGCTCCTGTTTATTTTTTGCATGAGTCGTATTCATTTCTGTTTTGGGAAATGTATTTGCTCTACATGAACCGCTATCGTCCTTTACTTATGGAGAGCTACAAGGCTAATCACGGAACCGAACATCCATTTTTATTTGTATCTAATGGGGAAGACCGTGGGGAAAAAATCAGCTATCGAGGTGCACCTTATTCAATGGCAGCATTCGATAAATCTTTTGAGAGGGCACTAGAGAGGTTGGAGAAAAAATTAGGGCGAAAGTTGCCTCGTGGTCGAGATTATGGACTCAATCCTCATGCGTTACGGCACCACGTTGGACATGTAATGGCTGAAGCTGGAGTTCCGTCCACGATTGTTCAGGATGTAATGCACCATCGAACCATTGATGCACAAGAAGTATACAAAAAACTACCGCCAGATAAGGTTCAGAAGATCTTGGCCAGTTACACACTTAGCTCACAACTAAACAATATAGGAATGGTCAAATGAAATTGCGTGGTATCAGTGTAAGATATGGCAACGCAATTGAACAAAATGATGAAATAGCCCTATCTGTGATGATCATTTCCCCTTTTGCTGCATCCAAGGTTTCAAGAGAGGCTGAAAATGCTTTGGAGCGTTTGATAAAAAACTACAAAACGTGTAAATGGATGATAACGTCTGAATTTTTTTACGCTAGGTATGGGCAGTCGTACATACCCAAAAATTTAAGAAGGCGACTGGTCCCGAAATCAATAGTAGATAGGCTTGAAAAGGATATAGCCTCTCATGGGGTTGCTAATAGCCCAAAAAGCGAGCGAGCAAGAGCCACTCTCGTCAATAATATTATCACTGCTGCGAGTGAACTTCTTTTTCTGATGGAGAGGGAATATCTTAATGACGTCACTATGGAGGACTGGAAGGAGTTCTTAGCGCCCATAAGAACAGACGGTGAACGATATATTAATGATGTTAGCATTCATGATAAAGCAGGTTTAAAGGGGGTGGCTGAACTACTGAATGTAATGGTAAAAGGGAAAAACTTCTCTAACGCCATTCATGTAAAACGCTCAGATAAGGTAAACAAAGGCGAAGATCTTCTGGTCAAGCCGCCAGAGCATCTTGTTTCATGGGTTGAGCGTTGGAACCACTATATTGAATCAACCCGTAACTATACGCTAAAAACTTATCATACCGCATTTCATCGATTTCGTATCTTCTTGGAAGATGTTTATTTGGGCACCCAAATACCATCGCCAGAAGAGTTCTTTAGCTCACAACCACCAGTAGATTTCATAGCATGGTCGGAAGCAAAGTTTCATGAAAAGTTATTTTCAAGTGAGGCCGCTCTCTGCGATTTTGTAAGATACAACACGAATTTTTCCAACTGGTTTATCGAAACCTATTTATCTGACACCGAAGAAAATGGTGATAAATTTTCTGCCGCATACCCATTAGTTCGTCCGCAAGCACTTAAATCTTTTTTTAATTCTCATAAAAGTGATTTGGATGTGCCAGGATCTTCTACCAAGGAGGTTATGCCATTATGGCTTAGAATGAGGTTAAGGGATTTGCTCTCAGGAGAAGATTGTGCATGGCCAAAAACAATAAGTAGTGAATATAGTGACCATTTAACAAACGAACTAGGTGAGCCTCTCTGGTTGCCGTCAGTTACATATATCTACCTGATGATGTTAGAAATTCCAGTTAGGCGTATCCAGTTACTACGGTGTGATTCTGGAGAGGGTGATACTAAGCAATTCTCACCAGAGTTAAATAAATGGATTGCAAATAAATCAAGTACCGCTAATTATTGGAAGAACGATCCTAAAGCTAGAGTTTATGACCGTGGTTTACTGAGAGAAGCTCGCTCATTTGAAGAAGGTTACCAGAATCTGGTTCTTTACATAAACTCCAATAAAACAGCAGACAAAGATGTGGGGTTTAGTGAATTTTCTGGTTATGAAATTCCTTGGAAGCACCCCGAAATAATCCGTCTAGCAACAGAGTTAAGAGCATGGCAGGAAAAGTATAATCCGTGTTACAATCCTGTCTCTGCCAGAGAAATTCCAGATTCTGTATTTCCTCAAACAGCCAATCAGGCTATCGCAGATAATATTCCTGACCGTTTTTATCTTTTCCGTTCGGGCACAAACTCGAAACGAAGTGCTGCAACTAGCATGGTCCCTCCAACTGAGCGTTCTCTAGTTCAGTATTGGAATCTGGCAATGGCTGAACTGGAAAAACAACTTAATGAAGAGGGGCTGGATATCCAACTTGTTCTCAATTGGAATGAGGTTGGACAACCCCAATCAGTATTTTTTACACCTCATGGGCTAAGGGTTGCGGGACTAACTTCATTGGCAGAACAAGGGGTTCCAATAGATGTGCTTAGTAAGCTTGTTGCTGGGCACAAAAGCTTAACTATGACCTTTTATTACATAAAGCATTCGGCTGAACACGTCACGGAAATACTAAATGAGGCTAGCTACAAGATCTTGCTAAGGGAACAGGAAGACTTTGCTCGATGGATTAAAAACTCTTCATGGAATGAGGTGAAAAAATATGCAGTATATAATAGTGAAGATGCTGCAAGCGCGTTAGAACGAAATTGTACTGCGATTGTCGGTATTTGGAATGCCACCCATTTAGGCATTTGTCCATACGGTGGCACGAGGTGCTATGATGGTGGAGAGGTGATTCGTAAAAACGGGAAAACTAAAACTTATGGAGCGGTTTCAGATAAAGACTGTGTTAATTGCCGTCACTTTATCACTGGTTCTCCATGGAAAATGGAGTTGATAGTTCATGGTAATAAATTGCTACTTGAAATAGAGAAAAAGATAAAGTCAACTCAGGATGCTACCGAAAATGTCCGTAAACTTCAGGTTAATTTGAGAACTGCCGTGAAGGCAGGGGGAAAGCCAAATGAAAAATTGAGAACTGATATTAATAAACTAAACTCAATAATTGAGCGCCTTAGTAATGAAACAGACACACTGATTCATTCGCTTCACTCTACTCACAATCTTATCACTAAGATTCGGAAGATACCACATGAAAATTCTGAAGGGGGAATTGATCTTATTGTGCACTCACAGAGCTACTTCGATATAGAGTATGCTGAGTCACCTAGCAATTTCAAAACGCTAGATCTCGTTGTTCAGGCTAGTAGAATTTATATCAATGACCGTGATGAAAATTATGAGCGAGAGCGTGATGAGATTATGAATATTATCCTTCTAAATAACGGATATAAACCGCTCATGATGCTGCCACTTACAATGGATGAAAAGCAGAGAGTATCGGATAGCTTAGCAAAACTCCTTGTAACCAGAGCCACAGGGGAAGAAATTTTAGCATTGAAATCAGGCAGCGTTACATTAGAAGATCTTGGCTTTACCCCTAGCATGCCACGTGAAATGGCAAGACTACAGTTATCTAGTCAGATGTTATGCAAGGAAAATGATCAATGAAGCCTGTAACAATTAGTCAAGTAGAGGATTTATATCATGAATTGTCAAAAAATAGAAAGGCAGATCAAAGAAAAATGCTTGCGAATATCCACGAGGTTTGTTCAAAGCTGGTAAAGCAGGGATCCATACCTTCGGCTACATCTGTAGTAAAAATATTAGGAACGCAAGGGTATAAAATCTCGACTAGAACCATTTATAACAAGCGCAATGGCCAAAATCCTTATCCCATTTTAATCGATGCTTGGGGAGATGTTTTGGCAGCGAAGAAGGTTAAGATTACTGAGTCGCTTGATACCGGCATAATCAGCATTGATGAACAAGATCTGGCAAAAATTAGTGATCCAGTTCTCCAGCATAAAATGATGATATTTATTGGCCAAGTACGTTCGCTCAAGGTGCAAAATGATGCGCTGAGAAATATTAGTAAATTGCCATTGGTTTCTATTGATACTGGAATGCCAAGTGTAATAAAACCTGAATTGGGGATTTTGAATTTGGAGGTTCTCGAAAACTTACTTTATCAATCCAACCCTAATTTGTCTTTTGACAAAGATGGTTGCCTTGTAGCTAAGCGGCCGATTCCTTCTGGGACTGTTCTTTCAGAACCTGGATTGGCAGAAGCACTAGAAGTTATGATTGGTGATAAGAACCCTCATTAAAACTAATAGGTGTAATTTGATGACAAATCATGAATAAGTATTAGTGATTATATTTAACACTTCAGGTTACAGCCCATCGAATGGATTTAATAAACAGGGAGGAACAATTTATAAAGATACAAAGTTAAACATCTATTTTCAACTAACTTTGTTTTAACTGTCGCAAATCACAGACATAAGTCAGCCTTGGTGACAATAAATAATCTTTTGTAACAAAAGTAACTTACATAATGATTAACATTTGA
Source organism: Aeromonas sp. 600724 (assembly GCF_049175135.1). Lineage (NCBI taxonomy): Bacteria > Pseudomonadati > Pseudomonadota > Gammaproteobacteria > Aeromonadales > Aeromonadaceae > Aeromonas > Aeromonas sp. 600724. The sequence continues at coordinate 145,627 of NZ_JAAKUM010000015.1, forward strand.
TGGATAACTATTGTAAAATTATAAACTAAACTAAAGTAGTTGCTGATAAGCATAGGGTGACGTTTTGGAAAGGGATACAAAAATTATATTTGACAAGTTCAATAATACTTTGTCTCGCGGTAATCAGTCTCGGCGGCTTGGTGCAAGGGATTCGTTGGTCTTAGAATTTCTATTGTTGTCAGGAGATAACCTGTCAGCAAAAAATGACATTATTGACTATGCTTGGCAAGGTCTTACGGTCACGGATGCCTCGCTTTCGAAGAGTATATCTTTGTTGAGGGGAGCTCTGGCAGACTTATCTCCTGGAATAGAGATCATTGTAACTGTTCCTAGGCTTGGCTATAAAATAAAGCATACAGAATTTAAAGTTCAAAGTAGTGATCTCAAAAGTAGTGATATAGATATTGATACCTCATCAGATGTTGAGGAGTCGTTGTCTGCTGGGGAAAAAATACGTTCGTTATTTTATAAGCTAAAAAATAGAGCCTTCAATCCTTTAATACTAACATGTTTATTATATGGCATTTCCATCAGTTTAATTATTTATAGTGCTTTTATATTTTATAATTCCATGAATTATGATTCGGTTGAATATCAAGACCATGACTTGAGTATCATTCAGTTATCTGATCGCATGAGATTAATGTCAATTCAGAAGATACCATTGGATGTGAAAAATGAACTTGAGAAAATAAACTGCTTTTGTGACGTGTTTTTTTATCAGGAAGATAAAAACTCATATGTTTCAATTTATTTAAAGAATGAAAGAAGAGCAATAAATATGCTGGTGTCTAATAATAAACTGGAAGAGGTTAATCATTTTATTTATGAAGTTCTGTCTCAAGAAGAGGGGGAGCTAAAATGAGGTTGTCAGTATTTTTTTTGATGCTCTCGATCTTTATTCTATACTATGTTGAGTTTGTAACAAGAAACACCCCATTCCCTGATGGTATTTATCTAGGGGAGAGATATCGTATATCAGATGAAGAGCCAGATGCAACGATCAAGGCAAAGTTTGTAGTGAAGAGTGAGCATGTTGATCAGCAGTTAACATTGACTGATGTTAGTTTGTCTAACCATGCTGTTTTTAAATATAAAGGAACTTTATCATCCTGTAGTAATTTTACTTGTGTTTATACAAGAAAAGGGACTCCACTAGTATTGGCTGATATTAAGGATTCACATTACCATAGTAAGTATCTTGAACTCCTATCAAATAGAAAGAAATCATCAAAAGTAAAGCTTATATTTAAAAGGCCGGATTACATTGTTGTATTCGAACTATCTGAAAATAGGCCTTACTTATATGCTGTAACCAGTCATAAGTCTCTTTGAAGTTGAGCTGATTTATTAGGCGATGGCTTTCATTGGCGACTATGCTGTAAGTAGCATCATCTGATTTTGAAAAATGCCAAGTTAGCCATTGCAGTTATTTATATGGATGACTTGATGCCGTTGATAAATATTAATTACGCAATGGGAGTTGGGTAGGAAATTTTGTTACTATATGAAAATGTAGTTTGTGGCATGCTAACCAATATAGCAGAGTGAATTTCTAAATAACCGGTTCCTAAGAGCAGTTCATCCTGATGTGTTAAACCTTAACACTCGGTACTTGCTCCACCACATTTATACGAGTGTAATGTCCTACTATTCGGAACAACTATTACCCAAGTTTTCTCCTCCCTCAATCTAAAGAAGAGGGAGGCAGAAGATCAAAATGAAGTGCAAACTATGGCGTTTTCATCAATAACCTGTGCATAGTCAACTGGTGGAATTTTTATGGGATGAGATGATGTTAAACTTGATAATGTGTTGGTATTTATTTGAAAAATCTCAAAATAAATAAGTACATCGACCATAAAGATAAATAATAGAACCGAGAGGCCGTGAGCGGCAATCAAGCTGGATAGTATAAATATCACCGCCTTAAGATCTTTTTTAATGCTCATTATATGTATGTTTACTCTGTAATCAAATCGACGAAATAGTACCGTATGAATTTGGGGGAGATAGTGGGATGCATGGCAATGTCATGCATCCCATTTTAACCTCTAACATTATCAGTGTAAGATTAGTGATTTATTCACTCTCATTGATTAGGGCTGCAAAACTCCTGCAACAACCAATGATTGTTTGTACACCTACCAATTGTGTAGTAACGGCGCTGCTATCGCCGCCCTCATCAGCTCTACCCCAAGTGACGACAGTACCATCATGCTTTAGCGCGCTATACGCAGTTAAATTTGAATAAATTTGCTTTACATTCGTCAATTTGTCTTGGACGGAGCTACTATCTCCACCGTCAAATCGGTTACCCCAAGTGACAACAGTTCCATCATGTTTCAGTGCAGCGAAGCTTTCGCTAGTTCCTGAAATAGTTGCAACATCAGTTAGTTGGTGCGATACGCTTGAGCTATCGCCACCCGAGCTACCCACTTCAATCGGGCCAGATTGCAAATCAAATCGCCACTCCCAAGTCACAACTGTGCCATCATTTTTTATGGCTGCAAATGCAAAATCATTGCTATAAATAGCCCTTACATCTACCAGTAAATGCTGTACATGGCTGGAGTCTCCCCCGCGCCCCTTACCCCAGGTGAAGACAGTTCCATCACCTCTTAAAAATGCAAAAGCATCGCTAAAATTATTCGATGTGACGGCTTTGACATCGCCAACAAGAGACGCCGAAGCCGAAATTTCTTCGTTGACACAGGGGTTATTCTTGCCGTCTCCTTTCCAAAAAACCAATGTTCCATCTCTCTTTTGTGCGGCAAAGGCACTTGTACTTGTAAAAATATCACGAACATCAGTCAGACCAACCGGGAAGCAACTCTCCCCGTGGCCGGCCAAATGCAGTACAGTGTTATCTTGTTTAATTGCTATAAAATCTGATGCATTGCCAAATATTTTCTTTATCCCCGTGAACGCCAGCGGTTCGGAGCCCCAAATATTGGAACCCCAAACTATAGCTGTACTATCACTTTTCAGGACAGCAAAATTACCGGGACCCCAACCATCGACACCAGGAATAATGTCTACAACATTGGTGAGTTGGCTTGCGACAGAGCTGGTGACGCCCTCATCATTATAATTACCCCCCCAAGCGACAACAGTGCCATCGTTTTTGAGCGCTGCAAAAGCCCTTCCAGTGCTGAACACCTCTTTCACATCAACCAGCTGGTCGGTCACTGCGCTGCTGTCGCCGCCGTCATATGGGTTGCCCCAAGTCACAACAGTACCATCACCTTTAAGTGCGGCATATGATGTCCAGTTCGCCGTGATAGCCCTCACATTGGTAAGTTGATGCGCGACGGCACTGCTGTCGCCGCCATAGTCTGGTCGACCCCAAGTGACCACATTCGCCAGAGGCGTTACGGTCACCTGCGCCGGCTGCTTGCTGCTGATACCGTCGTAAATGGCATTCACCGTTGAGCTTCCTGCCCGCACACCGGTAACCAACCCTTTAGTTACTGTGACAACGCTCGGCTCTGAGCGTGACCAGGTGGCTACGTCTGTGACATCCGCGGTGGTCAGGTCGCTATAAACTGCGAATGCCTGCATTTGCGCAGTTTGTCCGACGGGAATGTCTGCCGTTTCAGGGGTAATTCGAAGCTCGGTAATGATGGCGGCTATTACATTTGCTGTCGCTGTGCTGGTTTGACCATCTTTGGTCGCGGTCACGGTGGCGGTGCCTTCCGAGGCGCCGGTAAGCAGACCATCCGGGGCTACTGTTGCGATGGCTGTGTTGTCTACATCCCACGTGACGGAGGACGTGATATCAGAAGAGGTGCTGTCACTGTAGGTCGCCATCACAATCAACTGCAGCTGTTCGCCTTTGTGGATTGAGAAGGTTGTAGGGCTAACGGTAATAGCCGTAATCACGGCGTCAGTGACATCTACCGCGACCTGATTACTGGTGACGCCACCTTTGGTTGCGGTCACGGTGGTGGAGCCTGGCGAGGTGCCGGTCAACAGGCCATTGGAGGTAACTGTCGCGACAGTGGCATCTGCAGATACCCAGGTTGCGGAGTCTGTCACATCAGAAGAGGTGTTATTGCTGTAGGTAGCCATCACCCTCAGTGGTTTTTGTTGGCCTTTAGCCACAGAAACGTTGGCAGGAGTAACTGTCAGTGAGGTAATCACGGCATTGCTGACCGTAACCGAGACTTCATTGCTGCTGATGCCATCTTTGCTTGCAGTCAGGGTGGTGCTGCCAGCCGAGGCGCCGGTCAGCAGGCCATTGGCAGTGAGAGTGGCGATGGTGCTGTCGACAGCCCATGCAACGGTGGAGGTCACGTCAAAAGAAGTGTTGTCACTGTAGGTGGCCATGACAGTCAACTGTTGCTCTTGGCCTGTTACTACGGAGATGGCGGCAGGGGAAACCTGGAGTGCGGTAATCACCGCATCGGTAATAGTCACCTCGACCTGATTGCTGGTGATGTTATCTTTAGTCGCGGTCACGGTTATAGTGCCTGCCGAGACACCAGTGAGCAGACCATCATCTGAGATTGTTGCTACAGACTCATCACTTAATGACCATGTGACCGAATCTGAAATATCAAGGGTAGAACCATCGGTATGATGTCCGATAGCAATAAAGGGCTGAGAATTGCCTTTTGCCAGACTCAGAGAGCTGATACCACGAGTTAAAATCGGTGAGGGGATGATATCTATTTTATGTAGTTCTGGGCGCTCAACGCTCGGGTCTTTGTTCTCATCGTTACCACCTGCTTCACCAGCGGGGCCGCCACAAGCGGTTAGAATGGAGGTGACAAATAAAAGCATGAACCTTTTTAGAAGCTTTTTTTGTAAATCAATTAACATATAAAATCCAGTCCACTACTACATGTGAGCACATTCGTGTGTGGTTGCGCCCGATTAAGTAAATTTAAGCCTTATGAACCATCTTAAAGCTTCACTCGCGTTGCCAAGCCTTTAGGTTGCTGATACAGGGCTACACACAGCAATACCTTGAACTGCGCGCATTGCATTGGGCGGTGGCATTGTCCGTGATGAGCTTGATGGTGGGGAGGGAATTAACTTGAATTTTTGTGAAATTCGGGGGTGAGGGCTTGGTGCTTATGGACCGTACGAATGAAGTCGCGTTACGCCACCGGCAGTTATACCGTTACGCTGTTGAATGAAAGGCTTTACGTAAGAATCAGCTCTGCCTGGCATGCGTACGCGCTCGCTGCCAGTTCGCAGTTCGGCTTGGTCAAAGCACCCATCCCTTGGGGTTTCACTTCTTTTCATTTCTTTTCACTTCTCGAATCTAGTGAGGTTTGGCTAGTGTTTGGGTACCATCTGGTCATAGCTCACTTGTCTATCAGTTTCACACTGAACACGTACCGCAGAGATAACATTATTGAATTGCAGCCAGCGCAGGCTCAAGTCTCAAAGCAACAAAACAAAAAACACAAGGAGGTGGCAAGTGATGTCGGTATTTATTGATGCAATTTTTGAGATTTTGCTTTTTCTGGTCTGTGCAACATTGGGTTTGATTTTTGTAATTGGGTGCTTGTTCTTGTTGCTATAAAGTGTGCGAATTGCAATTGTGCGGTATTTAAGGTACTGGTGATTATTTTTAGTTGTTTTTCTAAGGGAGGTTGTATATGCCGTTTTGTTCGTGTTGAGGAGAAAATCAAGGTAATATTACCGTGGATTCTTTCGATAATATATTTGTAGACGGTCATGATTAAGTGGTGCCAAACCTCCCTTGAAGAAAGGCAAGCAGGATCATTTTTCAACGGTTTTGACTGATGGATTGGCGAGCCCCCGCGCTGCGGGCTGTGAGTGGCGCTACGTATCCTGAATTCTTATTCCTTGTCGTGTCTAGAGTTTTTCCGTGCGTGTTTTCTCCGGCATGCTTTGTCAGCAGCCGGAGTTTTTTATGTTTTTGAAAGCGAACAGTTCAACGTTGTATTTGATAAGGGGTGGGTGATATGTGCTGTAATGATGTTACTCGGTGATATGGCATGGCTTTGATGCATCACCCGTCATATTAGGCCAGTCCGGACGTGTTTATAGATGGCAAGACTGTTGCTCGCCAAGGTGATGCCATTTCCGAGCATGGCAAGTCTACTGAAGCCTCTCATGGGCGAGCTATTTCTGGCGGTTTGAGCAAGGTATTGGTCAATGGCAGGCTTATTGCATTAATAGTCTCGGCTGTGGATTATGATTGGTTCCGGCCAAGTGCGATGGGTTGTTCCATGGCTCTAAGTTATGCAGGATTACAATTCACCGTCAAGGTGGGGGTTTTACCCGAGAGCACCTTCGTGGTGGCGAGTTTTGAACTCGAAGAGAGGACAAACAGGCCGTGCAGTTTGAGCCGCTTGAGCCTCAAAGTGGCAAGAGCACTGCCGGATGTCGACTTCAGCTCGGTGTTGGGCCAGCCCTGTGAGCTGCTGGTGTGGTACAACGGCGGGTTGCAGCACCGGGGGGGGCTGCGTTGTGGTCGAGTTTGCGCAAGGGGATAGCTGCTTTTGCTGCACCCGTATAGCCTCGAGGTCAAACCGACACTGTGGCGACAGGGATTGCGCCAGAATTCTCGTATCTTCCATGCGCAAAAGGCCGGCATCACCGACTACGCCTTTGCTCTGAAAAACAAGTATGCCCAGTGCGAATATGGCGTTCAGTATCACGAGACCGACCTCGATTTCGTCAACCAGTTTGCTGCCGAAGAGGTGTTTTTTTACTTTCACGAGTTGAGCAAGGCAAACACCTGGTCGTGTTTGCCGATGATGCCCAAGGCCCCCAGCTGTTTTTCAATCTCGGCAACAGCTCGCTGGAGCTGGGGTTATGCGTTAGCCAGTTCCACTACCGCGAAGCGGTGCGATCCTCAGTGGGGGAGCTCAAGGACTACAGCTTCAAGACCCCGGTCTATGGCCTCTCCCACAAAAACATGGGGGCCGAGCTCTACCATCAACGCGCTACCTACCAGTACTTGACTACCCGGGACGTTACCAGCTGGATCTGAGTGGCAAGGCGTTTGCCCAACATCGTCTCTATGTCCTGCGGAATGACGCTGTGGCGGGCAGTGGTCAATCCAACTGTGCTGCACTGTCGACTTGTCACATTTTCACTCTCACTGAGCATCGCAATAGTGCTTCAATATCGTCTGGCAAATTGTCGAGGTTACCCACACTGGTGCAGGGGCTGGAGAGGAGGAGGGGGGAGCTGCCCGATCGTCAACCACAACGAATTTGGGGTGGTTAAAGCCAGCACCTGGCGGGCATGTATCGGCAGCCCGAGGGCGAAGATATTTATTGCGATGAGCATAGACGAGCATAGCTGGGTCAAGCTGCAGTTCCCGTGGGATCGCTATGGTTCAAGCGATGATCAGAACACCTCTGGGTTCGGGTATCACAAGGCTGGGCAGCATAAAAAACGAAAACTATCTTGAAAAACGCCGTCTGTAAGACAGGTGAATGAAGAACAAAGGCAGCACAGGAGTAGCATTGGTAGACGTTGTGACGTTGTATTGCTAGTGTGGGCTTTCTTAGTATTTATTGCCAGTATGACTCACGTGAATGTATGCTCCTTATTAATAATGGTATTCTCGATGAATGATATGAACAAGTATGCTTTTCGTTTTCAAACAACCAGCTTTGATGTTGAGGAGATAATATGAACTTCATTCGGCGTGTTATCCCCTTGTATATCCACATAGCTTATCTGTTTCTGGGGCTGTTGCTTACCTTTGCTTTGCTCACCCTTGGTCATCAATACCAGCAAACTAAAAATATGCTGATGAGAGAGGCAGAAGAGCGATTCACACTCATCGGTCAAATGACGACTCATGAACTGGCTGGCCTATTTTTCCCTGCAACGCTAAGCGTCAACATGTTGGCACAGCAGCGTTTAACTACCGCTAATACCTTGGCTGAGCGCATGGCCAACATACCTTATATGGTCACCCTGTTACGGGGTGAATCTGCTGTCAATGAAGTGTATGCCGGTTACAACAATGGGGATGTGTTCCAGCTACTTCGCTGGTCTGCTGATCTTAAGGTGCCTCATCTGGTCCCACCTACGACAACCCGCTGGTTGGTTAAAAATATCAGTTTCCAAGGCGCAAACACACTCACCGATATATTTGCACTTACCGATGATCTTGCCATTGTCGAGCACAAGCAAATAAAGGGGAGAACGTTCGACGTAAGAACGCGTCCTTGGTTTATTCAGGCCAAGCAAGCCGAAGGAGTGATACAGACCCCCCCCTATATATCGATCGATACGCAGGAGATCAACCTGAGTGTTGCAAAACCAATGCAAAATGGTGCTGGGATTGTCGGTGTTGACTTGAGTCTCAGGTCTATTGAATATCTCCTTAAATCGGCAATGCTCACCCCCAATATGCGACTGGCCATTGTTAATGCACAAGGAGAACTGATCACTAGCCATAAAGGAGGTATGATCATTCACGGTGAGCAAGGCACTTATCGTTTGGCCAACGTGACAGAAGCTCATCTCCCCATGATTAAGCATTTAATGGATGCCAGCACCACTCTCAATAGTTACCAGTTGAGCTTTCAATCAGATAACCGTGATTGGCAAGGAATGAGAGTGTCGCTCCATACCTCGGACGCTTCCCACTTATCATTGTGGATTGCCGCTCCGGTTGATGAACTCCTGTCTACCGCTATCTCTATCCGCAATCAGACCTTCTTATTGTCGGGGATCTTCCTGCTTCTTGCTCTATTTGCTGCGATCGCATTAGCACGAACAGCAGCTAGGCCCCTTGATTCGCTGACACGAGAAGCCAGAAAAATTGCCCGCTTTGATTTCAATGAACCGGTCAGGGTCAGCTCCTATATTGCCGAAATCATCGATCTTTCCCAAGCAATGGGCGATATGAAATCGACGATCCAACGCTTTTTGCAGCTTTCTATGTCCCTCTCCAGCGAAACCAGTTTTCCCCGTCTGCTGGTGCGGCTGCTCACTGAAATGCAGCAACTGACAGGTGCAACAGGTTGCATGCTCTATCTCTTCGATAGTGGCAACGAGACGCTGGAACTGGCCGGATTATGTTGGCATGGCGAGGTACAGGAACACAGACCAACTCACTGTATTGGTCCTAACAATCAGCCAACTCATACGTTGTTCCAGAGCTTGCTGGGAGTTGAACTGGAGCCGGTTAAGTTAGTCTCCAGCGAATTGCAGATTCTATTCCCCTACCTTGATGCGAGTGACATCCCACTAACCTTCTGGCCGATAGCTCTGACAAACCGCGATGGACAACTACTCGGCACCTTGGTATTTCTAATCGATGAACATGAAAAAAAACTGACGCATCAGCGGATGGCATTTGTCAGAGCCCTCTCCTCGACTGCTGCTGTGGCACTTGCCGCCCAGCGATTACTCGAGGAAAGCAAAATAAAAAGCGATTATTTAGCTGTTATGAGTCATGAAATTCGCACTCCTCTTAACGCTATCATCGGAGGGTTAGAGCTTTCTTTAAAGAAGTATACTCATGACGGAGTTTGGAGTCATGATGCCATAAATGCGGCATACTCCTCTTCACTACATCTCTCATCACTCATTGGAAATATTCTAGATATAGCAAAAATTGAGGCTGGAGGGCTCGTTTTACAACCATGCCCTATACATATAAATGAGTTTTTAGCTTCTCAGTTAAATGCTTTTTACAGTCTTGCAAAGCAAAAAGATATAACACTTGCTTTACATCCTTTGCTTTCTCCTCACTCGTATTATTTAGCAGATGAAAATTCATTAAAACAGATTATTTATAATCTGTTAGGGAATGCCATTAAGTTCACTCAGAAGGGAAGAGTGAGTATATCCGCTTACATTGCAGAAAATAATTTCATTAGATTTGAAATTAGAGATACAGGATGTGGTATTTCATTGGAGCAGCAAGCCACTCTTTTTACTCCATATTTTCAAGCTGACATTCACCACAATAAAGATAAAAAAGGAACTGGCTTGGGTCTAGCGATCTGTAAACAACTAAGTAACTTGATGGGGGGTGATATTGTAATTAATAGCTCCTTAGGCAATGGAACTCTGGTTAGTGTAACTATACCTATGATAGAATGTTCAGACGGCGATTACGAAAATACGATCAACTCGCACGAAACCAATAAACTATCCCCCACCCTTCGCAGCCTGAATATATTGATAGTCGATGATCACTCTGCAAATCTATGGATTTTAACTCAACAATTACATTTTTTAGGACATCAAACCCTGATTGCTGAACAGGGTGAGGATGCATACTCCATTTATAATGATTCAAACATTGATGTAATCATTACGGATTGTAACATGCCGGTCATGAATGGTTACGAATTAACAAAAAAAATCCGTCAGTTGGAAATGGAAAATAATATAAAGCCTATACCAATAATTGGTTTCACGGCCAATGCACAGATGGAAGAACGTCAAGCTTGTTTGGCGGTTGGAATGACTTCATGCCTTTTTAAACCGGTTGACATAAAAGAGTTGTCTGAATGTTTGGCTCAGATTTTCTGTGATAAAGACGACATTCAATACACAGTTTTGAATCTAGGTCAGCTTAATTCCTTGGTAAGTGGAAAACTGGAGAATAAAATAAAATTACTTACTGAGTTGCTTAAGAATAATGCGGTTGATATTAATAATCTCACCCAAAGACTCTCCATTGAACAAGAGAAAGAGTCAATTCACAGGATCTTGGGAGTAGCAAGGATACTAAGAGCAAATCAATTAATATTTCTTTGTGAGGAATATTCAAAAGGGGAGCGAACCGTACTGGAAAACATCTTGTTTTTACTTGAAATACTACAAGGGGAGCTTGTTATGGAATATGAGAAAGCCACAAATAACTCTTGGGATGGGAACAATGGTTAGGTTACTGTGAAATACAGTGGGGGTATTTTTAGTCGCATTTTGAATTAGTCAAAGAGTTATTTGAGATGTGTGGCTGAGAGGGGACATTGTTTCCCAAATCGATACAGTTTGGATGGAACTAATAGAGGATTTGGTGATCCGATCCTTCAAGTCTGTATCATGGGTACGCCGTTTCACTCCATCACCAACTGGCCTCAATACTGACGCCAACGCGTTATAAATCAGGGGCACCGATTTATTTAAAGCACCGGTAAATGAAAATGCCTTATAGACTCGCTATCCAGATGGTTGGCCAGACTGAGGGTCTGTCGGTACAGTCACTACATGCTGAAACTCTTGCACCATCATTTCATCTTCATGCCCTTCGACAAATATATTACCGACTTACCCGACCCAACTTACCGACAGCACCCGCAGTGATATTGCCTTGGTTTTCCCCTCAATGCAAATAAAACAAGGCCTGGCATATACAGCCCCCTTAGAAAAACAGCTAAAAAACCATAAAGTGGGCGAGCAAAAAAAATAATCACCAGCATTTTAAACACCTTACGATTGCAAATCGCCCACTTTCAAAAGCACCCTGAATTTCACAAAAATTCAAGGTGATTCCCTCCCCACCTTCAAGCTCATCACGGACAATGCCACCGCCAATGCAATGCGCGCAGTTCAAGGTATTGCTGTGTGTAGCCCTGTATCAGCAACCTAAAGGCTTGGCAACGCGAGTGAAGCTTTGAGATGGTTCATGTAGTGGTCAACTAAATCCGGACACTTGGTTAGGCCGATCCTCGGCTTTTGCTGGCGGTATCCCGTCATTGTGGTGATGTGGACGCCGCCAGTTGTAGTAATCCATCAGGTAATAACTGATATCCCGCTTTGCCTCCCGCACGC